>NZ_JBHVWW010000001.1:250471-327997 GCF_042882025.1 Kitasatospora sp. NPDC058243 | reverse complement strand
GCCACCGGGCTTGCCTCCCCCCCTTTGGCCAATTTTCCGGTGGGGCGGGGGCTTTGGTACGGGAGCTGGCCACCGGCTCCGGCACACACCCGCCCTCGAAGCCCCCGCATCCGGCGACCGCCGGCGGAAACGGCTGGCCCGACGCAGGGGTGACTGCCAGACTCGCTCCGTGCGAGCGATCATCGAGGAGATGGCCAACCGCCTGGCCGCGGTGCCGGGCGTCGTCGGAGTCATGCTCGGCGGCAGCCGGGCCCGCGGAGAGCACCGGCCGGATTCGGACTGGGACCTCGGCGTCTACTACCGTGGCGGGCTCGATCTCGCCGCGTTGCGCGCGCTGGCCGGCCCCGAGGTGGAGGTGGCCGGCCCGGGCGGCTGGGGGCCGTGGGTGAACGGCGGCGCGTGGCTGCAGGTCGACGGCGTGGCGGTGGACTGGATCCTGCGGGACATGGACCGGGTCGAGCAGGTGTGGACGGACTGCCGCGAGGGCCGGTACGAAGTCGGCGTGCAGGCCGGGCATCCCCTCGGCTTCTGGTCGCCCTGCTACGCGGGCGAGGTGGCGCTCGGCCAGGTCCTGGCCGACCCCGCCCGCGAGCTGACGGACCTTCAGCAGAAGGCCGCGACCTACCCCGAGCCGTTGCGAGAGGCCTTGACGGCGGGAGCCTGGGAGGCGGAATTCCTGGTCGGCGCCGCAGCGAAGGGCGCGGCACGGGCGGACACGTTGTACGTCTCGCTCTGCCTGTCCCGGGCCGTCGGCGTGCTGGTGCAAGCGATGTTCGCCGAGGACCGGCGCTGGTGCCTCAACGAGAAGGGCGCGCTGGCCGTCGCCGAGACACTCCCGGGCGCGCCAACCGGCTTCGGCCCGCGAGTCCGCGGCCTGTTGGGGGCGCTCGGAGAGAGCGCCGAACTGCTGGCGGCCACAGTGGCCGAGGCACGGGAGCTGGTCGAGGAGACCCTCGCCGCGCTCCGGAACCGCACCGAGTAGCAGCACACACCTTGAGCCGGGCGCTCGTTCGCTGGCGGCTCGTCGGCTCACCGGTGTTCGACATCGCTGGGGCAGCGCCAAACAGTGCGGAGAACTCACGTCTGCGGGCGCGGCTGCTGCCGTCCCGCCGAGTCGGGAGCGAAGAGCGGAGCCTCCGTGTCCTCCGCTTGCGCTAGTCTCCGGCAAATGTCAAGGATTGATCGATCTTTCGTTCGGAGCAGGCGGGGCACCTCCGCCCTCCGGATCCGGACGGTTGTAGGCATCGTCCTCGGTGTCGCCGCGTTGACCGGCTGCGACCCGAGTGGTGCCTCCACGACCCCCGCGAAGGGGCCGTCCCAAGCAAGTAGCGCGACCGATGCGGCGCCGACTGCCGCAACTCCCGCCACACCTGCCGCTGCACCAGGCCCGACAGCCACATCACTGTCCTTCAGTTACCACGCGCTGGGCAAACATGAGTACATCGATCAGACGCTGTCCATCGACAACGACGGGCAGGCCAGCGCGGCGCCCACTCTGACGATCACGGCAGTGGACGGCAGCGGTAACGATCTGCCCGACGTGCAGGTCACCACGGCGTACGGGAGTGACCGAGGCAGTCTCGTCATCCAGCCCGGCGGTGGCTACGACGTCCTGGCCTTCCACGGGGCTGACGCCCAACGGGTCGCCAATGTCAGAGTGACCGTCAAAGAACTCGCCGCGGCGGACCTTCCGGCGGACGCGTCCGCGGTCGAGGCCGAGCCGGCGGATTCCGCAGGCCAGCAGCTGACCAAGTTCGACGCATTCGACCAGGTCATCGTGAAGAACCCGAACAACGCGGCCGTATCGGTCCGGATCGTCTACCTGGTCTACAACCAGACACCGGCCGGAACGCCCCAGCAGGCGATTGAAGTGGTCCCGATCGGCGGGCTGATCACCGTTCCTCCCGCAGGCACCGTTTCCGTGGCTGTGTCTGGAGACGCAAGGACGGCCGTTCAGAAATACTCGGGTGGACCGGCCGTGAGCGTCAAGGCCCACTTCTCCCGTTAGCCGATCGCGCGGGGCCATCGGACCCCGGCCCCGCGCCATCGGGCGAGCAGCGAACCGCCGGACGGCGGGAATCAGCTGGTTCGGTCCTTCGGGTTCACCGTGCAGAAGTACACGCGGTTGGTCTGCCTGTCGAAGTAGAAGCTCCCTGTGTACTGGGCCCGCGTGACCGACTTGTCGAAGGCCTCACTGTGGAGCCACGCCATCGTGTCCCCGACCTCGGCGGCTATCTCCTGCGGGACACCGCATCCGATGCCGCCCTCCCGCCACGTCCCGCTGCCCGTGATCGCCGTCAGCGTCGCCGGATCGAGCTTCGCCACCCCGTCCAGGCTCACGTCGGTCGGACCGGGGATCTCCGGCACGGAGTTCTTCGTCAGCACCCGGCCGACCCACTTCGTCGCGGACAGCTCACCCAGCTGCGGGAAGTGGCGCTTCAACGGTTCGACGTCCGTCCGCACCTCCGCCGGGGTCGTCGCGACGGCGGTCGGGCGGCGGCCCTCACCTTGCCCGGCGGCGCTGTTCTCCGCTGCGGACGCACAGGCCGAGGCGAGCAGCGCCGCGGCGGGAATCAACAGCAGAATCCGGGCGCCGCCCGCTCGCTGCTTCACCTTCACCGGCGCACGTTTCACGGGTTCGTCCTCCCTGGCCTTCTCGGTTGAACGTCTCTGCACAAGACTTTCGCCGCGTCAGATTCGCGACCGATCAAGGCACCTCCGCCGCATCGGACTTCGCGGCAGACCCCGGGTGCCCGGAACCTGGCGCCGAGGCGTGGCCGATCGGCGTCAGAGCGGGTCGATGCGGGCCTTGAGCAGGCAGAACTCATTGCCTTCGGGGTCGGTCAGGACATGCCACTGCTCCTGCCCGGTCTGGCCGATGTCGGCCGGGCGGGCGCCGAGCGCCAGAAGGCGTTCGAGCTCGGCGTCCTGATCGCGGTCGGTGGCGTTCACGTCGATGTGCAGCCGGGACTTGCCCGGCTCCGGCTCGTCCCGGCGGCTGAGGAAGATCGTCGGCTGCGCACCGCCGAATCCTTCGCGCGGCCCGATCTCCATCGAGCCGTCGTCCTCGCGACCGAGTACGACGAAGTCCAGGACCTCGCACCAGAACCGCGCCAGCACCTCGGGGTCGCGGCAACCGAGCACCAGCTCACCGATACGACACGCCATGACGAGTACCTGCTCTCAGCCGGGGAACCGCCGGGGAGACCACACGCGAACGGCACGGGCTCCCGGCGGCGAAACAACCCCGCGACCGTACCGGACGGGGCGAGCACGGTCGACATGTTTTCCGGGCCGCTGCGGGCCCGACGCGGGGTCGGCGGCATCGGGCCCGAAGCTGGTGCGGGCTCAGGACAGCATGTTGATCCGGTACTGCATGATCCGGTAGTTCGTCGGGTCGTACCACTGGCTGACGACGATGTGGAAGTTGCCGAACGTCGAGCCGGGGATGACGAAACCGCCGTACGGGCTGGCGACGAGGTTGGCGACTTCCTGGCCCGGGGCGCAGGGGAGGATCATGGCCTGTTCCAGCGTCGTGGTCAGGTCCGAGGTCGGGAGGGCGAAGACCATTGCCCTGATCGACAGCTGGTCCATGTTCAGCCACGTGAGGACGTACTTGCCGTCCATGGCGCGGAAGCACATCTCGCCCCACTTGCGGGTGCCGAAGACGGTCGTCGGGGCGGGCGCGTTCCACCGCCAGCCGCCGTCGGCGTAGCCCCACGGCTCGTAGGCGTCCGGATTGCCGAGGCTCTCCTTTCGTACCCGGTGCAGTAGCATTCCCGATTCCACGTCGCGGTTGAAGACCGTGGACAGGACGTAGCAGTAGCCGTCGTCGGCCACGGCGTACGTCTTCTGCTGGAACTGGCCGCCGTACAGGTCGCCCGGCCACTGGCACAGGTACTGCCAGGTCTCACCGTTGTCGGTGGAGCGCCAGAAGTCGGTGTGGTGGGTGTCGTAGATGACGCCGCGCATGAGGTGCATGTACATCACGCCGTCGACGACGAACACGTCGGACGGGATCGCCGTCGTGGCCTTGTCACCGACCGGGTTGTGCGGCTCGTCGACCAGGCTGTTGGCGTGGCTGCCGCCGACGCTGCCGTCGATGCGCAGGTTGTTCAGGTCGGCGCTGCTGGAGCGCAGGCCGACCGGGGCGCGCCAGTCGGCTGCGCCCACCTGGGCGCCGTCGAAGGTGTCGCCGCAGACGAAGAGCATCGTGCCGTCCGGACACAGCACCGGGATGCCGAGGTCGGTCCACGGCGAGGCGAACGGCCCGGTCTCGACCGGGCCGCTGAGGTTCTTCACCTTGGTCGCGATCGTCGGGCTCGGAGGGTCGTTCGGACCGCCGGCGACCGCCGCGGGGGCGCCCGAGCCGATGGCCCCCGCCCCCACGGCGACGCCGATGCCGATCTTGAGGACCCTGCGGCGGGAGGGCCCGCCGGTCGTCGCGTCGTTCCCGCCCGATGAGCCCGATGAGAGTGTCATTCTGTCGCTGGCCTTTCCGAGTCGACGAATTCCCGTGGCACCGAACGGATCGCGCACCTCGGCGGCGACGGGTCGCCACCGAGGCTACGGCGCCCCGTCGCCCTGCCGTCGATCGGTGGGCAAACCTTCACCCAAATTGGCTATGCCACACGGAAGTTCCGCATCCGGACGTGGACCGGCCGAGGTGAGATAGGGCCGAATGTCCGCAGCCGGGCGGCCCACCGACCACCGGCCGCCCCGTGACCCGAGCCCGGACGAGTCCGGACGAACACGGCGAGCAGCAGGGGCTCTCCCGGGCGCAGGTTTCGATCGATCAGCGCGTGCATGCCGTCTCACGCCCCCTGATCGAGACGCGAGCATCACATATCGTATGCGTATCGCTACCGTTGGAATATGACGCACTCTCGAGTCCGCAGTCTCCTCGTTCGTGGGGTCGTGGCCTTCGTGCTCCTGGCTGCGCCCCTTGGGGCGCGGGCCGCAGCCGCACCCAGTACGGGTGAGGACGCCAGGCCCGCCATCAGAATCCTGGCCCGCGGTGACCGCGACCTGCTGCAGCAGGCGGTGGACGCCCAACTCGCCGCGAGCAAGAACGGTAAGCAGACCGCTGCCAACGAGATCACCTATCCGGACGGGGCGGTGGTGGTCCTGCCGCTGCCCGGGGAGACGCAGGCTCCGCCGTGGAGCGGGGACCACCGCCGTCGGTCCGCCAGGGGCGCGGACTGGAAGAAGTGCCCGGCCCCGACCAGCGAACCCTCCTACTACTGCTTCTACGCGGACAAGAACTGGGGTGGCAGGAGGCTGCAGTTCAACCTCTTCCACGAGGACAAGCCGGTGTACTTCGCCGACTACGGGTTCCGCGACCAGACCAGTAGCTGGGTCAACACCGCCCGCGGCCTGGAGGTGATCGTGGACAACGACCCGGGCGACGGCCAGTGGCAGATGCTCTGGAAGGAGCCGCCGGAGTCCCTGTCCGCGTCGGTCGGCTTCGACAACGCGGCCGACCGTTTCTGGGCGGTTCGTCAGTAGCCCTACCGGGCACCGGCCGAGGCGGGAGGGGAGATCGTGCCCGCGGTGACCGGCTCCGGCGTGACCGTGATGTAGGTCGGGGCCGGAGCGGTCTCCCGGGCACGGGCCGTGTACCAGCCGGCGCCGAACGCGAGGATTCCGATCAGGAGGCCTGCGAGGGCCATGGTGACGTACTGCTGCTTCATGAACCCAAGGGTAGAGCGCTCGTGGTCAACTCCCGTGCCGCCACGGCACGATGGGCCCCTCTCGCGTCAACCACGCTTGACGCGAGAGGGGCCCATCATTCCGCGGGAGCCTCCGCCGGGGAGGAAGGCCAATGCCCGAAGGCGCGTGACCGGGCGCTTCGGCGAACCTACGCGGTCAGCGCCGCCGCCTCCGGGGCCGGTTCGAGATCGCCCGGAGTCCACGAGCGCCGGAACTCCCCGATGGTGGCCCGGAGTACGACTATCAGCGCCAGCAGCATCAGCACGCCGTTGGCCGGCATGGACAGGTACGGTGACACGCTGGGGGCGATGAACTTGAGGTAACTGCCGAAGGACGACAGCTGGACCAGGACCGGCACGTACCAGAGCCGCCGGGGCAGTTGGAAGGCGATGATCACGCTGATCACGTCCGCCACGTAGAAGTAGCGCTCGTGCATGGACGGCAGCAGGAACGGCACCGCGATCGCGAAGACGGCGGCCAGCAGCAGGAGCCCCGTGTCGGTGAGCTTGGCCCGTCCCTCCCGTACTGTCGGTCCGTTCTTCAGGGCCGCCGCCCCGCCGGCGCGGCGGATGGCCCAGACCGCCAGCCCGATCAGCACCAGCACCAGCGCGCCCGCGACCAGCACACCTGCGTGCCGTACGGGGTCCTGCTCCTCGTACGGCACCGAGACGAACTGGTAGACCGACGGCGCGTTGAGCGTGAGGTCCTTGTACGTGTCCGGCTGCCGGGCGTACACCGTCAGCAGCTGCCACGGGTCGGAGCCGAGCAGGACGGCGGGGATGTCGAGCGCCACGTACACCGCCGGAAGGGCCAGCAGGCTTCGCCACGGGATCCGTCGCGCCAGCACCAGGACGAGCAGGAGCGGGAACAGGAAGATCGCCTGGAGCTTGAACGCCAGCGCGATCCCGAAGAACGAGCAGGCCCACCAGGGCCGGTCGCGCAGGATGTGGTAGACGCCGCCGACCAGGAAGGTCGTGAAGATCGCGTCGGCCTGGCCCCACCAGCCGCTGTTGGTCACGACGGTGGGGAGGAAGAGGACGATCACCGCCGCGCCGAGGGCCCGCCAGGGCTGCTGCGGCGACCGCAGGGAGACGATGCGGAACGTGTAGTACGCCAGCGCCAGGTCGAACAGGATCGAGATGCACTTGATACCCGTGAGCGCGGCCACCGGAAGGTAGGTGAGCGCGGCCATCAGGTACAGGTAGGGGACGTTGTAGTCCGAGAAGCCGGTGCCGCTGAGAGCGTGGAACCCGCCGTTGTTCGCGATGTACTGGTACCAGGGCCCGAGGAAGTAGTAGAAGTCCGTCGACTCGTTGTCCAGCATCAGGATGCGGACCGAGAGCGCGGCCATCACCGCCGCCATCGCGGCCAGAATCAGGACCGTCGGGTCGGCCGTGCTCTGACGCGGCTCCTCGGCGGTTATCTCGGACATCGGTCTCCATTCGGGTCGGCGGTGCGGTGGGCCGGCCGGGGTGCGTGCCGTGGGTCGGACGGCGAGGCCGGTACCGCGGCCCTCCGTGGGGGAGCCCCGTCCGCAGGGCGGCAGCCGGACCGGAAAGCCCTCCGTGCCCCACCCCTCGATCCGCCCCCGTGGCCCGTTCCCGTGATCCGTTCCGGTGGGCCGGCCCCGACGGTGGTATCCGGCAGGTGGTGCGCGAACGGGCGGATCCGCCCCCGGCCGATCATAGGCGCCCGGGTCCACCGGCACTCTGGTGGCCCCGGACCCGTCAGGGCACGGAGAAGGGCAGACCCGGGCGGCGCGGACGACGCCGGCCCCGGGGGCAACCGCAGGGGTGGGGCAGGCGCGGAGCCGGACGGGATCGACGTGGCTGCCGGGACTCCGTGCGTATCAGGGGCGGCCGAGGGCGCGGAAGGTCCAGCCGGCCGCGCGCCAGCGAGCGGCGTCGAGGGTGCCGCGGGCGTCGATGACCCGGGGGACGGCGATGTGCCGGGCGAGGTCGGCCGGGTCGGCGTCGGAGTACTGGGGCCAGTCGGTCAGGTGCAGCAGCAGTTCGGCGCCGGTGACGGCCTGGGTGGGGTCGTCGGCGTAGCCGAGCCGGGGGTAGGCCCTGCGGGCGTTGTCCACGGCGGCGGGGTCGTGGACGGTGACCTCGGCGCCGGCCCGCCGGAGGGCGTCGGCGACGGCCAGGGCCGGGGAGTCGCGGATGTCGTCGGTGTGGGCCTTGAACGCGGCGCCCCAGACCGCGATCCGCTTGCCGGTCACGGCGTTGCCGAGGGCTTCGCGGGCGAGGTCGACGGTGTGCTCGCGCCGGCGCCGGTTGATCGCCGCGACCTGGCGGAGCAGGCCGGTGTCGGCGCCGAGTTCTTCGGCGCGGTAGGTGAACCCGGCCAGGTCCTTGGGCAGGCAGCCGCCGCCGAACCCGAGGCCGGGCCGCATGCCCTCGGCGCCGATCCGGTGGTCGTGGCCCAGGGCGAGGACGATCTGCCGGACGTCGGCGCCGGTCAGCTCGCAGAGCTCGGCCATCGCGTTGATGAAGGAGATCTTGGTGGCGAGGAAGGCGTTCGCGGCGCCCTTGATCAGCTCGGCCGTCGCGATGCCGGTGACGATCAGCGGGGAGCCGGCGGCCAGGATGTCGGCGTAGACCCGCCGGAAGGCGGCCTCGCTGCCGGTGTCGCCGTCCTCGATGCCGAGCACGATCCGGTTCGGCTCCAGGGTGTCCAGGAGGGCGAACGACTCGCGCAGGAACTCCGGCGACCAGGCCAGGCCGACGCTGACCCCGGCGCGGAGGTGCTCGTCCAGGGTCTGCCGCAGCCCCGTGACCGTGCCGACCGGGACGGTCGATTTGCCGATGATCACCGCGCCGTCGCCGAGCCGGGGGGCCAGGCACCGGACGGCGGTGTGGAGGTGGGTGAGGTCGTAGGCGCCGCTGCCGTCCCGCTGCGGGGTGCCGACGCCCAGGAAGTGGACGTCGGCGAAGTCGGCGGCCTCCGCGTAGGAGGCGGTGAAACGGAGCCGCCCGGTGGCGGTGTGCTTGGCGAGCAGGTCGTCCAGGCCGCGCTCGACGAACGGGGCCTGGCCCTTGTTCAGCGCGTCGACCTTGTCGGCGTCGGTGTCCATGCCGAGGACCTGGTGGCCGAGCTCGGCCATCGCGGCGGCGTGGGTCGCGCCGAGGTAGCCGCAGCCGATCACGGTGAGCTTCACGAACGTGTCCTTCCGAAGGGGGCGGGCGGCGTCCGCGCCGGCCGGTCCTGCGATTCCGCGCATCCGGGTGTCACCCCTGCGCGTGAATCGGTGGTGGCCCCGCCGGGAGGAGGTTTCCGCAGGCCCCGGCGGAGGCCCGAACACCAGGCAACCGCCTGGCAGTCGGTGCGGACAGGGCTCGCAAGGGGGCTCACAAATCGTGCATCCGATTCACCGTGAGCGACGGATGTCATACCCTCGGCGATCAGGCCTCGGGTGCCGGACCTGCGACGTCTCGTGCCTGGCCGCGTACGACTTCCCCGCGCCCGTGCGGGGACCGATTGAGGGGGACGCCGTGGCGTCGACCACCCGCCGGACCAAGCCGCCGAACGACGCGCTGGCCCGGATGATCGACAAGTGCGAGGGCGCCAGCCGCAAATCGCTGGCCCACCGGGTGAACCAGCTCGCCCACGAAGCCGGGCTGACCACGACCTATACGCACACGTCCGTTGCGAACTGGACGACGCGCGGCATGGTGCCGGACTGGCCCGTGCCGAAGCTGCTGGCCCGGGCGATCGGGGAGCGGCTCGGCCGGCCCGTGGGACTCGGCGAGATCGGTATGGCCGATGCCGGGACACCGGACGCCGCGATGGGGTGGGATTTCCCGAGGGACCCCGCCGAGGCCGTGCGTACGGCCACTTCGTTCTGGAGCAGCGTGAACCGCCGAGACTTCCTCACCGGTGCGGGCTTCGCCGTCTCCGCGTTCACCACCCCGGTCACCCGCTGGCTGGTCACCCCCGCCGACGACACCGCCGCCCACCGCGGCCGCGGCCGGGTCGGCGCCGCCGACCTCGCCGAACTGCGGGACGCCGCCGACGACGCCCGGCGCTGGGACTCCAAGTACGGCGGCGGGAACTGGAAGGCCAACTCCGTCACCGCCTGCCTCCGGGAACGCGCGGTCCCGCTCCTGAACGGCTCCTTCAGCGACGAGGTCGGACGGCAACTGTTCTCCGCGACGGCCGAGTTGTCCCGCCTGGCAGGCTGGACGGCCTTCGACGTCGGCCGACACGACGTCGCTCAACGGCACTTCATCCAGGCTCTCCGCCTGGCCCGGGCCGGCGGCGACGTCCAGCTCGGCTGCTATGTCCTGACCACGATGGCCATGCAAACTCTGCTGAGGGGATTCGCGAGCGAGGCCATCGACATGGCCCAGGGCGCCTTCGAGCGGGCCAGGGGCCGGGCAGCCCCCAGGGTGCTCGCGTTCACCAAGCTCATCGAGGCCCGGGCCCACGCCCGGGACGACGACGCCCGGGCCGCCTCCGCCGCGCTCGCCGCCTCCGAGAGCCTGCTCGACCAAGCCCACGACGGCGCCGAGGAGCCGGCGTGGATCGACTTCTACCACCACGCCCGGCTCTCGGCCGACGCCGCCGAGATCTTCCGCGACCTGAAGAACCCCGAGGCCGCCCTCGCGTGGAACGCGCAGGCCGCCGCCATGGCGCCCGGGGTGTTCACCCGCTCGGTGGGGATGCGGCTGGCCATCGTCGGAACCGCGCACCTCCAGAGCAAGGAGCTGGACCAGGGCCTCGCGCTCGGCCGCCAGGCCGTCGACATCCTCGCCCGCGTCCAGTCCAGCCGGGCCAAGGACTACGTCCGCGAGTTCAACACCGCGCTCACCCCGTGGCGCCGCGAGCCGCGGGTCGTCGAGTTCCTCCGGCGGACCGGCAAGGAACTCGGCGTCGCGGCGTAGGGCGAGAGGCAGCGCCGGCCGGGTCAGATACCCGGGTGGGAGGCTGCCCAGCCGTGTTCGAGCAGGGCGAAGGCCTCGTCGGCGGCTCGGCGCGGTTCAGGGTGCCGCAGGATGAGGCTGCGGCTCTCAAGGGCGAAACGGGCGAGGGCGGCGCAGCTGACGTCGTCCTCGGGGGCGGCTACGGCCTCGGCGATGGCTCGGGCCAGGGCGGTTTCGTGGCGCGTCCACATGCGGTGGGCGTAGTCGCGCAGTGCGGGGGTCTCCTGCACCATGCGCGTGAAGTCGGCGAACCGCGGGTCCGCGGTGTGGACGGCGAACTGGGTCTGCGTCAGCAGGAGGTGCTCGCGCAGCGCCTGCGGGATCGACGTGCCGGGGGTGCGTTCGCGTACGGCGGCGACGAGTGCTGCTTCGATGTCGTCCTCCTGGTCGAAGACCAGGGCTTCCTTGCCGGAGAAGTGCTTGAACAGGGTGGTCACCGAGACGTCGGCGGCCTCGGCGACGTCCTTGACGCCGACCTGGTCGTAGCCGTGTTCGAGGAAGAGGTCGAGTGCGGCGTCGGCCAGGGACTGGCGGGTCTGGGCCTTCTTGCGCTCGCGGCGCCCGGTCGGTTCGGTCACGTGCCCACCATATCGGCGAAGTGCATCCGCTGCAAAAGTTTAGTCGTTGCGCTTATTTAGCGAGTGTGCTTTCTTGGTGATGTCAGGCCTCCCAGCGGCCCACCCACCTCCCCGAGGGGTACTCCCATGAACTCTGCCCGCAATCTCCGCGACCCCCGCGATCCCCGCATCGCGATCGTCGGCGCCGGTCTCGGCGGCCTCACCTGCGCCCGGGTCCTGCAGCAGCACGGTCGCTCCGTCACCGTCTTCGAGCGCGAGGCATCCGCCGACGCCCGCCCGCAGGGCGGCACCCTCGACCTGCACGCCGACACCGGCCAGGCCGCCCTGCGCGCGGCGGGGCTCCTCGACCGGTTCCACGCCCTCGCCCGCCCCGAAGGAGACGCATGGCGCGTGCTCGACTTCGCCACCGCCGCGCTCCTGGCGCAGCAGGGGCCTTCCGCCGACGGTGGCCGGCCGGAGATCGACCGCGGTCAACTGCGCGGCCTGCTCCTGGACTCGATCGCCGAGGGCACGGTGCGATGGGACCGCGCCGTCAGCGGGGTCACCCCGCTGACGGACGGCACCTGCCGGCTGCGCTTCGGTGACGGCACCGCCGAGGACTTCGACCTGGTGGTCGGCGCCGACGGCGCCTGGTCGCGCGTCCGCCCGGCCCTGTCGCCCGCCGTACCCCGCTACACCGGTGTCACCTTCGTCGAGACCGGATTCGACCACTGCGACACCCGCCACCCCGACCTCGCGCGGCTGGTCGGCAACGGTTCGATGCTGGCGAAGGGCGCCGGCAGGTCCCTGGTCGCCCAGCGCAACAGCAACGGCCACATCCGCGCCTACATAGCGCTGCGCGTGCCGGAGGACTGGCACACGGCCGCCGGTATCGACCTCGGCGACCAGCGGGCCGTGCGGACACACCTGCTGAGGACGTTCGACGGCTGGGACGAGAGCCTGCGCTACGTCCTGCGCAACAGCGACAGCGGGTTCGTCAGCCGGCCCCTGTTCGTCCTGCCCGCCCCGCACACCTGGCAGCGCGTTCCCGGCGTCACGCTGCTCGGCGATGCCGCGCACCTGATGCCCCCGGTCGGACTGGGCGCCAATCTCGCCATGCTCGACGGCTCCGACCTCGCCCACGCCCTCGCCACCGAACCCGGCGTCGACGACGCCGTCCGCGCCTACGAGAGCATCATGCTGCCGCGCTCGATCGAGGCCGCGACGGGCAGCGCACAGGGACTCGACCACCTCGTTCCCTCGACGGCCCCCTGACCCGACTCCACTCGGGCTCTGACTGCCTTCGCTCAGGGACCTGGTGTTCGGGCACTCGCGGCTGGAGTCGTCCAGGGCGGGTCGAGCGACTGTCGGCTTCCACGGGCTGTCCGGGCTGTCCGGTCCCTTTGGTCGCTTTGGTCGCTGCGTATGTACGCAGGTCAGGGCGGCGACAGGGACTGAAGCGACTGAGGCCGGGGATTGGGTGCACGTTGTCGCCCGGCGCGGAGAGTCCACCGTGGGCGCGGTCTGAACGTGGTGTCAGGCAACGGGTCGTCCGTTGCCGAACAGCTGTCCGGTGGGCCCGTCGGCGTCGAGGGTGGCGGCTCGGACGATGTCGCGGGCACTTTCGGCGGCAGGGCGGTCGGTTGCGTCGTCGCCGCGTTCGGGGTGGGTGGCGGTGTTGCCGGGGTCGACGGCGTTGACCAGGATCGGGGTGTGCGCCAGGTCCCGGGCGAGCACCGTGGTCAGGGCGTTGAGCATGTACTTGGCCATCGAGTAGGCCGGGGCGCGCAGCGCCGCGCCGAGGTCGAGGCCGGTGGCGATCTGCTGGGCGGACAGGCTTGAGACGTTCACGATCCGGGCTGCGGGCGCGGCGGTCAGCAGCGGCAGCATCGCCTGGGTCAGGGCCCACGGGCCGATCACGGTGACTTCCAGTGCGGTGCGCACCGCATCCATGTCGGCCTCCATCGCGGACAGGACCTGGAAGTCGGGCATGGCGCTGGCGTTGTTGACCAGGACGTCGAGGTGGCCGAAGGCCTGGGTGAGGTGGTCGGCCGCTTCGTGCATGCTGACGGGGTCGGACAGGTCCAGGCGCAGGGCGGTGGCCGCGTGCCCGTCCCGGCGCAGTCGGTCGGCCAGCGGCTCTGCCGTGGAGTGGTCGCGGGCGGTGAGGACGACGTGGTAGCCCTGTCCGGCGAGCTCGCGGGCGACGGCGAAGCCGAGTCCGGCCGGGCGGCTGGTCCCGGTGACGAGTGCGGTCCTGATGGCCATGGCGGGTGTTCCCCTTTCAGGTGGCTTGAACAGTTGCTCGCTTGAGCTTGCACCGCGACGTCGGAGCTGTCACCGGGCACCTGTATGTTGATCACCCGCCGACCCCGTCGGTGTCCCGTCCCGGGGTGTCGACGTGCGGGTCCGGCCTGGGGTGGTGGTCGCTTCGCGGAAATCGGGTCGCTGTCGTCGGGGGATCAGGAGATCCTTTGGCGTCGAGGCTGAACAGCCGCTCATCATCTCAAGTGCCTGAAGGATTTTGCATGACCGTTCCTGCCCCGCCCGACAGCCCGCGGTCCGCCGAGGAGCCGGCCGACACCAACGCATGGGCGGCGCCGAGCCCGGGTCAGGGTCAGGGCGAGGCCACGGCGCCCGCCGCCACCGCTGCCGCACCCCCTGCCGCGGCTCCGAACGTCCCGTACTGGCCGCCGTACGCGTACCCGATGCCGGCGCCGCAGCCCCGCAACGGCCTGGGCACCGCGGCCATGGTGCTCGGGATCGTCGGTGGCGTCCTCAGCCTGGCCGTCATCTTCTTCTGGCTGTCCTGGCTGCCGGCCCTGCTCGCCGTGGTCTTCGGCGCCATCGGGCTGGGCTACGTCCGCAAGGGCCTGGCGACCAACCGGGCGATGGCGCTCGCGGGCGTGATCCTGGGCATCACTGGCCTGCTGGTCTCGGTCGGCGCCGGGGTGTTCGTCGTGACGCGGGTGCAGGCGGCCAACGACGAGCGGCGAGCGGAGGAGAACGCCGCTCGCGCCCGCGCCGATGCCGCGACCCGGGCCGCCAACGAGCGGGTGGCGAAGGAGCGGGAGCGGATCGAGGCCGAGCGGAAGAGGGTCGAGGCCGAGCAGGAGACGGCGGCCGCGGACGAGCGGGCCCGGCGCCTGTCGTTCGGTCAGTCCTACACGTACGGGGACGGGCTGAAGGTCACGATGGCCGCGCCGACGCCGTACGTTCCGAGTGACAGCGGGTCGGACACCCCCAGGAACGCCAAGGTCATCCAGGTGAGGATCACCGTCGTCAACACCGGGTCGGAGGACGTCTCGCTCAGCGGTTCGGGGCTGCCCACCATCAGGGACGCCAAGGGCAACCTCGTCTTCACACTGATCGACGGAAGCGGACGGATGAAGATCCTCAAGGGCTCGCTGGCCCCGGGCGAGGAGGCCACCGGTCTGACGGCGTACGCCCTGCCGGGCAGCGCGGCCGACCGGTTCTCCGCCCAGTTCGACTACGGTCTCGGGCGGCTGCGCAAGGACGTCATCTGGTCCGGCTCCCCGAGCTGACCCGGGGCCGCTCCCGCCGGAGATCAGGGTGGGGCGAGGTCTCGGACCCGGATCGTCCGAGGCCGGGGCGCGGCACGTGCCGCGCCCCGGCCAAGTGTCGAGGGAGCCTCAGAGGTTGAAGCGCATGACCATTCGACTTCCCGGGAGGCTGCTGATGGTCCCGCTGTCGCAGTCCGTGATGTCGGCCCCCGGGTAGAGGGTGCCGGTGACGGTGGCGCCGGGCAGGACGGTGCTGTCGAGGGAGACCGTGCCGTTGAGGCTGTTGGCGATCTGGTTCTTCGAGGGGTCGCCCTCGACGCGTTGCATGCCCGAGGTGTTGATGGTGGAGGTGCCGGCCGGGTTGCCGTTCGCGTCGACCCAGTCGACGACGATGGTGCCGGTGAGCTGGCCGATCTGCTTGCAGGCGAGGGTCGCCGACCCGGTGACGGAGACCGATCCGGCGGACAGGGCGGGGCCGCCGTTCTTCGTCAGGCACCTGTCGATGGCGCCGTTGTTCATGGACAGGTCGACCGCAGCGGGGGTGTCCGTGATCGGCTGGGTGCTGTTGACCGTACCCTCCGCGGAGCACATGAGCCGGAGCAGGGGGTTGGCCCGGGTTTCGGCGACCCCGTTGGCCCCGTCGGTCACGGCCGGGGTGTCGGCGGCCGAGGCGGGGGCGGGCTGCTGGAGGAGCACGGCCGAGGTGGCGGCCACGGCGGCCAGGGCGAGCGGGACGGCGGCCAGGCGCCACCGGCGGGGCCTGGACGGCGCTGCTTCCCGCGTCGGCACGGGGTCGGAGTCCCAGGAGTGCGAAGGCATGGTGTTCCTGTTCTGTGAAGTCGGGCGGCTGAGGGGGTCAGAGGAGGCTGGAGAACTGGGCGTCGTGCTTCGCGGTGAGGCTGCTCAGGCCGTTGGAGCAGTGGCTGATGTCGCTGGTGGGCTCGAAGGTGGCGAGGACGCCGGCGAGCGGCAGGACCTTGCTGCCGAGGGACACCGTGCCGTCGCTCGAGTTGAGGATGTCCCCGCGCGCGGGGTCGCCTTCGACGTCCTGTGCGCCGTTGGTGGTCACGGTGGAGGTTCCGACGACGCTGCCGGTCTGGTTCAGTCCGCTGTACCAGGTGATGGTCTCGGTGCCGCTGAACGTACTGGGGGAGGAACACGAGAGCGTGCCGGTGCCGGCGAAGGTCAACGTCGCCGACAGGACGTTCGTGGGCCCGCCGTTCTCGGCGAAACACTCGTCGAACGTGCCGACCCAGGAGAGGGACACGGTTGCGGGGGTGTTCGTGATCGGCGCGCTGCTGCTGCCGACGGCCTGCCCGGAGCAGGTGAGCTTGGTCAGGAGCGTGTCGCGGTGGCCGGTGGACTCGCTGGCGGCGGCCGGGGTGGGGGTGGCCTGCTGGAAGAGCAGGCCGGCACCGGCGGCTGTGGCGACCAGGGCGAGCGGGACGGTCGCGAGACGCCACCGCCGGACCGAGAGTTTTCTGGTGTGCGGCCCGGACGGTGTGCCTGGGACGGTGGGTCGAGCTCCCATAATGCTCTCCTTTGTTTAGGTACGAACTGCTGATGTCAGAATCACCACCAGTGGGGCTCCGTGCGATCCGAGCGGGGCTGGATTCGCCTTTACGGTGCGATATTGATCCGACTGTCGCAGCGCACGGTCGAACTCCTCCAGCGTTGTCTTTTTGCTACTGAAGATCGTGAACAATCTTTGCTATCGGGCAGTCGGGGGATACCGGCGCGTGCTTGCCAGGTCTTCCCTCGGCGTCGGGTTACGTTCTGCGGCAGACCTTTTCAGCGCTGGCCCGTCGGGCCGCCCGACGGACAAGGGGAGAACCCCATGCTGCCCAGTCGACCCCTCCTGCCCGGCTTTCCGGGTAGGGAGCACTGGTGGCGCGAGGAGGAATCCGGATTGCACTACGTCGACCACGGATCCGGCGACGTCGTGCTCATGCTGCACGGAAACCCGACGTGGGGATATCTGTGGCGGCGTCTGATCGCCGCGCTGGCCGGGGACTTCCGCTGCATCGTGCCGGACCAGTTGGGCATGGGGCTCTCCCAGCGCAGGACCGGTGCCGGTCCGATCCCGCTCGCGGAGCGGCTGGAGCACCTCGACGCGCTGGCGGCCCACCTGATCGAGCAGCGTCGGGCGCCGTCGGCGGGCTGGACCCTGGCGGTACACGACTGGGGAGGGCCGATCGGCCTGGCCTGGGCGAGGCGGCACCCCGGGTTGGTCACGAAGCTGGTCGTGCTGAACAGCGTGGGTTTCCGCTGGCCCGAGGGCTACCGACTGCCGCGATCGCTGGCCCTGCTGCGCGACGTCCGGCCGCTCGGCGAGGCGGCGCACCTGCTGAACGTCTTCCCCCGGGCGGCGCTGCGGGTCGGGGTGGTCCGGCCGCTGCCCGCCGAAGTCCGCTCCGCCTACCTGCGGCCGTACCGCAGCGCGTGGCAGCGCCGCGCGGTGCGGGACTTCCTGCGGCAGATTCCGCGCGCTGGCGAGGACCCCGCCTGGTCCCTGGTCGATCCCGGCGGCGACAGCGCCGACCTCGCCGGGCTGCCGGTGTTCATCGGCTGGGGCCTGCGCGACCCGGTGTTCACCCCGCTCGTCCTGCGGGAGTGGCGGCGCAGGCTCCCGCACGCCGAGGTGCACGCCTTCGCCGACGCGGGCCACTTCGTCCTGGAGGACGCCGGTGAGTCCCTGACCGGGCCGCTTCGGCGCTTCCTGTCCACGCGATGACGAACCATCACGGAGAGGTACCCATGCCCTCGCCCCACAGCAGGATCAGTCTCGTGCGGGTCCATGTCCCCGAGGCCCGTCAGAGTTCCCGCGAGATCGAGGAGGAACTGCGCCGGCAGAGCCCCGGGGCCGCGCTGCCGGCGGGACTGCTGGAGCACATGTTCGGGCTGCGCGAGCGGTGCGTGGCCGCGCCGGGGGAGCTGCCCTCGGACCTGGCGGCCCGGGCGGGTGCCGCCGTCCTGCGCGACGCCGGCCTCCCGCCCGAGGCGATCGACCTGCTCGTCTACACCGGGATCGCCAAGGACCTCGACGAGCCGGCGACCGCGAACGTGGTGGCCGCCAAACTCGGTGTCACGGCGCCGGTCTTCGATCTGATGAACGCCTGCAACGGCGTGCTCAGCGCGTTGGAGAGCGTGGACGCGCTGATCAGGCTCGGTTCCTACCGGCGGGTGCTGGTGGTCACCGGGGAGGTGCCCAGCCGGATCACCCGCTGGCGCGTTCCGGACCGCGGTCGGCTCGCATCGGCACTGGCCAGTCTCACGCTGGGCGACATGGGGGCGGCCGTGCTGGTGGAGGCGAGCGAACGGCCCGGTATCCTCGGCAGCCGCTTCTTCGCCAACCCGGCCGCGTGGCCGAGTGCGGTACTGCGCAGCCCGTACGCCACCGGCCGGATGCACGAGTTGGACGTCGACGACGCCGCGTTGACGGCCTCCTTCGCGGAGCTGCGGGAACAGGCCTTCAAGGCCGCGGGCGAGCTGATCGATTCCGTGGCCGACTGCGCGCTGTTCTGCGTCCACCAGCCCTCGGCGGCCATGACCCGCGACCTCTGCTCATCCGCGGGCATCCCCGCCGAGGCCGTGATCCCCACCTTCCCCCACTACGGCAACGTCGCCACCGCCACCATCCCGCTGCAGCTGGCACTCGCGCAGGAGCAGGGCCGGCTGCACGAAGGCGACCTGGTGGGGATCCTCGGCCTGGCCAGCGGTACCAGCCTCGGCGTCATGGCCCTGCGGTGGTGAGCGCGGTCCCCGGGGCGACCAAGGAGCAGGACGCCTGGCCGGAGACGCTCGCCGCCCACCTGGCCGGCTGGGCCGGCCTGCAGCCGGACCGCACCGCGCTCGTCTGGCCCGCTCCGCGCGGTCGTTGGCACACCGTCGACTTCGCGACGCTGGAGGCCGCCTGCCGGGCGCGCATCCGCGAACTGCGCGAGGCGGGCGTCGGCGCCGGGCAGAAGGCCGTGGTGATGGCCCGCGACCCGTACGACCTGGTGACCACCGTGTACGGGCTGCTCGCCCTCGGTGCGGTGCCGGTGCTGATCGACCCGGCGCTGCCCCGTCCGGCGCTGCGGGCCTGTCTGGACGAGACGCGGCCCGAGGTGTTCATCGGCGACCCGCTCGCCCAGCTGGCCCGGCTGCTGCTCGGCTGGGCCCGCCCGCACGTCACCGTCTCGCTGCTCACGGGCCGAGCGTGGCGTGCGCGGAGCGCGCGTCGGCCGGAGCCGGAGCCGGAGACGGAGCGGCCGGAGCCGTCGTGGCCGAGCCCGCCGCCCGCCGCCTCGCTCGCGCTGATCGCCTTCACCTCCGGCTCCACCGGAGTGCCCAAGGGCGTGGAGTACGAGCACCGGCAGCTGGCCGCCCAGGTCCGCTCGATCGCCGGGCTGCTGGGGCTGGGCCCGGGCGAGGTGCTGCTCGCCGGGTTCCTGCCCTTCGCCCTGTTCGGGCCCGCCACCGGCGCCACCACCGTCGTGCCGGCCGTGAACCACCTCAGACCGGCCCGCACCCGGGGCAGCGACCTGGCGCGAGCCGTCACCGAACACTTCGCCTCGGTGGTGTGCGCCTCCCCGGCGGTGCTGCGGGCCCTGGCCGGGGAGTGCGAGCACGGTCGTGTGTCGCTCGCCCCGGTGCGGCTGGTCTGTTCCTTCGGCGCCCCGCCGTCCGAACGGCTGGTGCGTGCGCTGCGCCGGGCGCTGCCGGAGGACGCGACGTTGCTCAGCGCGTACGGCGCCACCGAGTGCCTGCCGGTCAGCGTGATCGACAGCACCGAACTGGCCGCCGCGCACGCGGAACCGCTGCACGCCCACCGCGGGGTCTGCCTGGGCCGCCCGGTGCCCGGCATCACGGCCCACGTCCTGGTGCCGGTCGGCCCCGTGTCGTACAACCGGCCTGTGCCGCAAGGGGGTTATGGGGAGATCGCGGTCGGTGGCCCGCAGGTCAGCCTGGCCTACCATGCCCGCCCGGGAGCGAACGCGGCCGCCAAGGTCGGCTCCGGCGAGGACGTGCTGCACCGCACCGGCGATCTCGGCTGGCTCGACGGGAGCGGCCGGCTGTGGTTCCTCGGGCGCTCCGCGCACCGGGTGCACGGAGCCGGGTTCGTGCTCGACACCGCGGTGGTCGAGCGGATCGCCGACGCGGTGCCCGGCATCGGCCGCACCGCGCTGATCGGCCTCGGGCCCGCGGGCCGTCAACGGCCGGTGCTTTGCGTGGAGTTGGCGCCCTCGGCGGCCAACTCGGCGACGGCCGTCCTCCAGGGGCTTCGGCACGCCCTGTCGGCGGTGCCGGGCGGCCACCGGATCGCCACCGTCCTGCTCCACCGCCGGCTGCCCACCGACCCGAGGCACAACTCGCGCGTCGACCGCGACCGCCTCGCCCGCTGGGCCCGCCGCCGGCTGCGCCGACGACGCCCGGGCGGCGTGCCGGGAGGCGGGCGATGAGGGTCCTGGTCACCGGGGGCAGCGGCTTCCTCGGTCTGGAGCTGTGCCGCCGCCTCACCGGGCGCGGCGACGCGGCGGTCTCACTGAACCGCCGCTGGAGTCCGGAGCTGGAGCGGCTCGGGGTCCGTCAGCACCTGGGCGACATCGCCGCCCCGGATACGGTTCGGCGAGCCCTCGCCGGGTGCGAGGCGGTGATCCACAACGCGGCCCTGGCCGGGGTCCGGGGGCCCGAGCAGCCGTACCGCGCGGTCAACGTCGACGGCACCCGGCGCGTCCTGACCGCCTGCCGCGCCCTTGGTATCCGCCAACTGGTCTATACCTCCACCGCGAGCGTGGCCTTCACCCCTGAGGGCGTCACGGGAGCGGACGAGTCCCTGCTCGGGCCCCGACGCCACTCGGCCGCCTACCCCCGCACCAAAGCCGAGGCCGAGGCGGCCGTCCTCGCCGCCAACGGCCCGGACCTGGCGACCACGGTGCTGCGCCCCCATCTGATCTGGGGGCCCGGCGACCCGCACTTCCTGCCCGCCCTGCTGCGGGCGACCAAGGGCGGGCGACTGCTGATGCCGGGCCGCGGCACCAACCTCGTCGACACCTGCCACCTCGCCACCGCGGCCCACGCCCACCTGCTCGCGCTGGACCGGCTGCGACCGGGCCACCCGGCGGCCGGGCAGGCCTACTTCATCGCCCAGGGCGAACCGCGGCCCCTGCGCGAGGTGGTGACCAGGCTCCTCGCCGCAGCCGGACGCCACGCGAGCTGGCGCCCGGTGCCCTACCCCGTCGCCCTGGCCGCCGCCGTCCTGGCCGACGCCACCACGACGGTGCTCCGCCGCCACACCGACCACGGCCTCAGCCGATTCCTGCTCCACCAGCTCACCCGGCCGCACTGGTTCGACCTCACGTCGGCCCGGCGCGACCTCGGCTTCGAGCCGCCCACCACGTTCGACCAGGCCATGGCCGAGCTGACCCGTCACCACCGCACTACCGGCGGCTGAGCCCGCCCCCTCACACTCCGGAAAGGAACCACCGCTATGGACACGACGCTCTCCGTGGACGACGTCTGCGACACCGCCCAGACCCTGCTCGTCGAGCGGTTCGGCGTATCCGCCGACGCCGTCAGCCCCGACGCCACCTTCGAGGAGATGGACGTCGACTCGCTCGCGCTGGCCGAGTTCGCCTTCGTGCTCCAGGACGAGTTCGGCATCCTGATCAGCCAGGAGGACGCCGACCGGCAGAGCACGCTCATCGACGTCGCCCGGATCGTCCAGGCCCGACTCGGCGACGCGACCGAACCGGTCGCGTGAACCGCCCCGAGATCGCCGTCACCGGCCTGGGGCTGGTCACCCCGGCCGGGTTCGGCGCCGAGGAGACCTGGCAGCGGGTCTGCGCCGGCACACCCACCGCGTCACCGGACCCGGACCTCGACGCCGCCCCGGTGGCGTTCTCCTGCCGCATCCCCGCCATGGACCTGGACACGGCGGTCGGGCGCAAGAAGGCCTGGCGGATCGGACGGTTCAGCAAGCTCGCGCTGCTCGCGGCCCGGGAGGCCGTCCAGAACGCGGGACTGGACACCGGCGGGTGGGACGGCGCCCGGGTCGCCGTCGTGCTCGGGGTGGGCTTCGGCGGCGCGCCGCACTGGGAGGACCAACTGCGCCGACTCCACCAGCGCGGGCCGGCCCACGTCTCGCCGACGGTGATCCCGATGGTCATCGGCAACATGGCCGTCGGCGAGGTGGCCCAGGAGTTCGGCGCGCGCGGCCCCACGCTCGCCTGCGCCACCGCCTGCGCCTCCGGTGCCACGGCGCTGGCCATCGCCCACGACCTGCTGGTCGCGGGGTCCTGCGACATCGTCCTGGCCGGTGGCGCCGAAGCCGCCCTCAGCCCGCTGGTGGCGACCGGGTTCCACCGGATGGGCACCCTGTCGGCACGCGGGCACGACGTACCGGGCGCCTCCCGGCCGTTCGCCGCCGACCGGGACGGCTTCGTCCTGGCCGAGGGCGCCGCCGTGCTCGTCCTGGAGCGCGCCGCGGACGCGAGGGCGCGCGGCGCCCGGGCGCGCGCCGTGCTCGCCGGACACGGCGCCAGCAACGACGCCCACCACCCGACCGCGCCGCCCCAGGGCGCCGCCGGTGCGGAACAGGCGCTGCGCACGGCGCTGCGCAGCGCGGGCCTGGGCGCCGGCGACATCGGCCACGTCAACGCCCACGGCACCTCCACCCCACTCAACGACGCCGCCGAGGCCGGCCTGATCGCTCGCGCCCTGCCGCACCAGCCCAGCGTCACCGCCCCCAAGGGCGTGCTCGGCCACAGCCTCGGCGCGGCCGGCGCGATCGAGGCGGCGCTCACCGTGCTGACCATCGAACGCGGGCTGGTGCCGCCGATCGCAAACCTCACCCCCGACATCGCCGAGTTCGACATCGACTGCGTCACCGGGACGGCGCGCCGGCAGCGCATCGACGCGGCGCTCAGCCACTCCTTCGGCTTCGGAGGCCACAATGTCGTCCTCGCCCTGCGCCGGGACTGACCCCCGGGCGGGTACGGTCCGAGCCACCCCGGCGCCGCCCGACGGCACCGGGGCCCGGCTCGGCGCACTCGTCGCCCGCCACCGCTGGGCGGTGCTGTGGACCACCGCCCTGCTGCTGGCCGTCGCCGCGGTCGTCGGGGCCGGGCTGCCCGCGCGGCTGTCCCACGGCGGCTTCACCAACCAAGGGGCCGAGTCCAGCCGGGCGCTCGAAGCCATCGAGCACCACTACAACGCGGGCGGGACCAGCACGATCGTGGTCTTCCGCAGCGAGACCCTCACCGTGGACGACCTGGAGTTCGGCGAAGCCGTGCGCTCCGCGCTCGCCGAGGTGCCCAGATCCGTGCTGACGGGTGCCCAGCACTACTGGAACACCGGCAAGCGGGAACTCCTCTCCACCGACGGGCACGCGGCCTGCGTGGTCGTCGGACTGGCCGGCACCGGCGACCAGGCCAAGACCGCCTCCTACGAGCGGCTGCGCCGGCTGCTGCACGCCGACGGACTCACCGTCGCCTACGCCGGGCAGGTCCCGCTCCAGGCCGACCTGGACCGCACCGTCGACGACGACCTCACCCGGGCCGAACTCTACGTCTTCCCCCTGCTGTTCCTGCTGCTGCTGCTCTTCTTCGGCAGCCTCGCCGCGGCCCTGCTGCCGCTGGCCGTGGCCGGCGCGAGCCTCACGCTGTCCTTCGCGGTGCTGCGCGTGCTCGCCCCACTGGTGCCGGTCAGCTACGTCACCCGCAACGTCGTCGTCATGATCGCTCTCGGGCTGTCCGTCGACTACGCCCTGTTCGTCGTCGTCCGCTTCCGGCGCGAGCTGCGCCACCGGGGCGACCTGCACCGGGCCGTGGCCGCCACCATGGCCACCGCCGGGCACACCGTGCTCTACTCCGCGACGGCCATCTCGCTCGCCGTCCTGGGCCTGACCCTGCTTCCGTTCCCCATCACCCGCTCCCTCGGCATCGGCGCCGCCGTCACCGTCGCGCTGGCCGGCGCCGTCAGCCTCACCATGCTGCCCGCCGTACTGGCCGTGCTCGGCCCGGGCGTCGAGGCCGGGTGCGTCCGGCTGCCGGGCTTCGGACGGGCCGGTCTCGGACGTGCCTGGGCGGAGGGCGAGGAGACGGGGTTCTGGTACCGGCTCGGCCGGAGCGCCGTCACCCATCCGTGGGCCTGGCTCACCGCCGCCGTCGCGATGATCGCGGTGCTGAGCGCCCCGGTCGTCGGCCTGCACCTGGCCGCGAGCGATCAGCGGACCCTGCCCGCCGGGGCGGCCAGCCGCAGAGCCCAGGAACTGCTGCACGAGGACTTCCCGGCGGCCGCGCTCGACCAACTCCAGGTCGTCGCCCACCTGCGGGACGACATCGGCGGCCAGCCGGGCAAGGCCGCACTGGCCCGCTGGCAGCAGCGGCTCGCCGGACTGCCGAACGCCCAGGACGTCCGGCTGCGCGTCAGCACCGCGCACAGCGCCATACTGACCGTCAGCACCGACGCGGCTCCGGACGCTCCCGCCGCCGGGCAACTGGTGCGCGCCGTGCGGGCGCTCGACCCGCCCGACGGCGGCCGCGTCCTGGTCGGCGGACCGGCCGCGGCCAACGTCGACGTCCTGGACACCCTGAAGGCCAGGCTCCCGGCACTGGTCGGGTACCTGCTGGTGGTCACGCTCGGCCTGCTCTTCCTGGCCTTCCGGTCGCTGCTGGTCCCGCTCAAGGCGGTCATCACCACGACGATGTCCCTCGGCATCGCCTTCGCGGCCGTCACCTGGACCGTCCAGGACGGCCACGGCGCCCGGCTGCTGGGCCTCCAACCCACCGGGTACGTCGGCGCGTTGGAGGCCGCCATCATGCTGATGTTCGTCTTCGCGCTCTCCGTCGACTACGAACTCTTCCTGATCGCGCAGATCCGCGAGCTCCACCGCGGCGGCATGGACAACGCGAGCGCCGTGGTGACCGGCCTCGGGCGCACCGGCGGGCTGATCTCGGCCGCGGCGGCCCTGATCGTGCTGGTCGCCGCGGCCTTCGCGACCAGCCCCGTCGTCACCGTGAAGGAGATCGCCCTCGGTGTCCTGGTGGCCGTGGCCGTCGATGCCACCGTGGTGCGCATGCTGCTGGTCCCCGCCACCATGCGCCTGCTCGGTGAACTCAACTGGTGGGCACCGCGCTTGCGGCGGCAGGCGGCGCCCAGCGGGCCCCGTCCGGCGCCGTTGCCGGGCCTGGAAGCGGTGGAGTGAGCGCGCGAGCGGGTTCCGAGAGGGCCCGGCGCTCGGAGGCGTGCGGAGCGGGCTCGGAGTACTGGTGTCCTGCGCCGGAGGTCCGGCGCAGGACACCGGGAGCAAGGCCGGTGATCCGACCGGGCTACACGGCGGTGTTGATGACGGAGACCATGCCGAAGTGGTGGTGGGCGATGGTGAGGTCGCCCTGGGTGTCGCCGCCGGTGGGGGTGATCATGGCGGAGGAGACGGTGTACTCCCTCGGGCCGCCGCTCTGCATCAGGAAGGGGATGCCGATGGTGGCGGGGGTCTGCGGGCCGAGGGAGCCGAGCCCCGGGGGGACGGAGAGCCGGTAGACGGAGGGGATGGCGGGGTCGTTGTTCTCGTAGAGCGCGGTGAGGCCGGGCGGGCGGCCGGCGGTGGGGACCTGGGTGTAGAAGGGGGTGGAGAAGGTGAAGTTCGCGGGGCTCTGGGTGCCGTCGAACAGGGTGCCGGCGCCGTTGAAGAAGTGGAACGGGATCTCGGCCGCCGCGCCTCCGGCGATCAGGGGCAGCTGGGGGGAGGTGAAGTAGAGGTTGGCGTTGCCGGGGGGCGGGGTGGCCAGGCTGGAGCGGACGAAGCCGAACTCCCACACGTTGCGGGTCAGGTCGCTGTCCATGTCGGTGGTGTTGTTCGCGTCGGTGGTGAAGATCGCCCGGCCGATCGGGGGGATGTTGGGGGCGGCGGGCAGCAGGGTGAAGGTGACGGGCACGGTCACGGCCGTGTTCGCGGGGAAGCCGTTGAACGAGACCTGGATGACGGAGGGCACGTCGGGCGCGCTGTTCTGGTACAGCCAGCGGGAGGTGGCGCCGCTGACGGAGGGCAGCGACGCGACGTTGGCGTGGAACGGGGTGATGACCTTCAGCGACACCGGTCCGGTGGCCGCGGCGCTGCTGAAGTTGCCGACCGTGACCTGCACGGTGGCCGTCCCGCCGCCCATGTAGGTGCCCGCGTCCGCCGAGCAGTACAGGTTCACGCTGTTCAGCACATCCGGCCGGCGGGTGGTGCCTGCGGGGGTCGCGGACCGGTCCTCGGCTGCGGCTCCCGCAGGCACGGCTGCGCCCAGGCCCACCACGGCGGCACCCAGTCCTGCGGCCCGGAGGAGGCTTCGGCGTGCCACCGGTGCTGCCCCCGGCCCGCCGGACTCGTCCTCTTCGCGGATTCCATCGACCATGTCTGCGCCTCCATCGGCACGTAGCGGTGAAGCGGGCTCCAGCCCAACGGTTCGTACCATGACACGTAGTCATGTCGCAGCTCGGTCAACGCGCTTGACGGCATCCGGTCCGTCACCGTGCCGGAGTCGACGCGGCAACGGTGCCCTTCCGAGCAGTGGCCACTGGAATGGCGAGCCCCCGGGCGTCGGACGGTGCCCGGGGGCGCGGGAGCGCGTGCTGTGCGCTCAGAGCGAGGCGAGGCTGAAGTCCACCTCGTGCTTCCCGGTCAGGGCTGTCACTCCGGTGTCGCAGGAGCCGGTGATGCCGGACAGGTCGAAGCTGCCCTGGTAGCTGTTGAGGGGCAGGAGGGTGCTGGTCACGTCCGTGATGCCGGTCTCGTCGTTGGTCACCTCGCTGCTGCCCGAGTTGCCCTTCTCCCCGCCCTTGAAGGAGACGGTGGTGCGGCCGAGGACCCTGTTGTTGACGTCGTACCAGGTGAAGGTCGCCGTTCCGGAGAAGGGATGGTAGGACTCGCAGGAGAACGTCCCGGTGGCGACCGAGGAGATCGTGCCATGGCCGACGTTCGAGTTGGTTCCGGCGGCGCTGTAACAGTCGTCGAGACTGCCTTCGAGCGTGTACGAGTTCGATGCCGCCGCGTCGGTCACCGGGTTCTTGAACGTCAACGTCGCCGGCCCTGTGCAGGTCAGGTTGTCCAGGACCTCCGTCGCCTGTGCGGTTCCGGCCACGCCGGGGATCGCCACCGACAGCAACCCGCCCACGAGGGCCGCCACCATCAAACGTCTCATCAGTCGTCCTTACTCTCTGTTCATCGGCGCTGTGCCTTGGGGCCAAGGATCGTCGGTACTCGATCAACCGGCATTTGTGCGGCACCGGCGCGCTCCGTGTCTCACTCGGACAGCGGGACGGGGCGGCCAGGTGGGCGGTGCGGGCGCCCCGCCGCGGACGGGTCGGGTCACCCGATCCCCACTCCGGCGTCGCGGGAGGACCGCGGCCACAGCACTGTTTGAGCATGAGCTACGACGATTGGGTGACAGCCGGAGCCCGTGTGAGGCCTGCCCGCCCCCGGAGGGTGCGCGCCGCCCTCGGTTCCGGCTGCCTCGCGGGGGCGCTGGTGCTGCCCGTCGGTGCAACCGCGCCCGCCCGGGACGCGACCACCCGGACCTTCACCACCGACGCCACGTTCACCGTCCCGGACGGTGTCACCGGCATCACCGTCACCCTCGTCGCGTCGGGTGCCGGGGGAGGCGGCGGGGGCGGCGGAGGTGGCACCGGCCTCTTCAAGAGCGGCGGCGGGGGCGGGGCGGGAGGCGGCGGCGGAGGAGGGGCCCGGGTCACCTGCACCCTGGCCGTCACCCCCGGCGACGTGCTGACCCTCACCGTCGGCAGCGGCGGAGCCGGTGGAGCGGGAGGTGTCGCCGGTGAGGAGACCGACCCGGGCGCCGACGGCGGCGCCGGGGGCGCCGGGGGCCGATCCACCCTCACCGGCGGCGCAGTCGTCCTGGCAGCCGTGGACGGCGGGTCAAGCCCCGGTGGCGGGGGCGCGGGCAGTGTGCTCGGAGGCGCCCGGGGCGAGGGAGGCCACGGCGGAGGGAGCGTCCCCGCCTCCGCCTGCAAGGGCGGAGGGCCCAGTGGCACGGGCGGATCCGACGGTGACCTCGGCGCCGGTGGTGAGGAAGGCGTCGACGTGACACCGGCCACCGTCGGCGACACCGTCCCCGGCAGCACGGGCGGCGTGGGCGGCGAAGGCGGTGCAGCGGGGGCTCCTGTGCCGGCCGCCTGCCCCGTGGGCACCGGCGACGGCGGGGACGGCGGGGACGGTGGCGACGGCCAGGACTACGTCGGCAACTTCGACGACCCCCAGACCCCCGGCGAGGACGGCACCGAGGGCGCTGCGGGCGGCAACGGCTGCATCACCCTCACCTTCTAGAACAGCGGACTGGGCCCCGGCGCCGCTTGATCGGCGTCGGGGCCCAGCGCTTCGTCAGGCCGCCGTGTCCAGGAGGCTCGTCCCGCCCGGCCCGAGTTCGCCGGGCACCGCCCTCTCCGCAGCGAGGGGCGGGGCTTGCGGGAGCGCGGCGGTGGGGCGCCCGTTCGGGATCAGGCGTCCTGCGCGGGGACGAAGGGGACGGGCATGGGCCTGGCCGTGGGGGTGGCCGTGGGTGTGGCGGTGGGCGTGGGGGTGGCGGTGGAAGTCGGGCTGGAGGTGGAGGTCGGTGTCGGCGTGGGGGACTGCGTGCCGGTGGGCAGCGTGATGGTGACCGTCCCGTCCAGCGTCATCGACTTCAGGCCGGTCGGGGTGCTGCAGGCCGTGAGGTCGATGTTGGACTTGACCGGGTCGAGGACCACCGTCCAGGTGGCGCCCTTGTAGCGGCCCGCGGTGATGCCGCCGCTGAGGGGGTTGCTCGACTTGAGCAGGTCCTGGATCGGCTGCATGTCCCAGGTGAAGTCGGTGGTGCCCGGGTCCTCCGTGGTGGGCTGGCCGTTCGCGGTCTCCCAGGTGACGCGCTGCAGGGTGCCGGGCGCGTTCTGGTAGCTGCCGGCCGCGCAGGTCACGCCGTTGCCGAGGCCGGTCCCCACGTAGTCCGCCTGGGTGATGGGGGCGTCACCGGTGCAGTTGAGCAGTTTGGGGTTGCCGAGGGTGGCCGTGATGTTGTCCTGGGGGACGAGGGTGAGGCCGGAGCTGAAGGTCATCGTGAAGCTGTCCTCACAGGTGATGACCTGGGGCACTCCGACGGCGGAGGTGTCGAACACGAGCAGTCCGCCGACCAGGGTGCCGGCCGTGAGGGCGGCGGCCGCGATACCGATGGGGTGTTTCATGGGGTCGTGCCTTTCTTGGGGTGGGGGAGCCCGGTGGTGCTGGGGGCCGGCTCACCCGGGGAGTCCGGGGGCCGGGGCTGTGGGACGGCTCGACGGGGTGGGGAACCCGGAGTCCGAGGGCCCGGCCGCTGCGGGGGAGCCGTCGTCCTCGCCGTGGCGCGCGAGGGTGAGGAGCGCCGTACCGCTGACCACCAGGACGGCGAGGACGTAGAGCGGGGTCACGGACGGGGACTTGAACCAGTCGGTGGCCTCGGCGGTCAGGTAGGTGGCGAGGGTGCCGCCGAGGAGTCCGCCCAGTTGGTAGCCGACGGCGGTTCCGCTGAGGCGCACACGGCTCGGGAAGAGCTCGGAGACCAGGGCAGCCTGGGGGGCGTACATCGCGGCGAAGCCCACCAGCGACAGCAGGTAGGCGAGCACCAGGACCGGGGGAGAGCCGAAGCGCAGCAGGGGCGCGAACGCGGCGGCCCAGACCGCCGTGGTGATGGTCCCGGCCAGGCAGACGCGCCGTCTCCCGTAGCGGTCCGAGAGCGCGCCGAAGAACGGGATCAGGGCGATCAGCGCGAGCGGGGCGAGGAGCGAGAGCGCGATCAGGGCGTTGAGCGACAGGCCGGCGACGCGCAGCAGGGTGAGGACGTAGTTGAACGAGAAGCCGAAGAGCACGACGTCGGCTCCGGCGGTGATCGCCGTGGTGATCAGCAGCTTCCTGCGGTGCCGGGCGATCAGTTCGATGACCGGCCGCCTGCTGCGGGCCCCGGTGAGGGTGAGCGCCCGGAAGGCGGGGGTCTCCTCGATCCGCGCCCGGGCCCACAGCCCCACCACCACCAGCACGGCGGAGAGCAGGAAGGGCAGTCGCCAGCCCCAGGTCATGAACTGGGCGGGGGTCAGCGCACCGGAGACCGCCGTCATGGCCCCGAACGCCAGCAGGTTGCCCGCCGGCGCGCCGATCTGGGCCCAGCTCGACACCAGCCCCCGGCGACCCGGTTCGGCGCACTCGTGCGCGACGACGGTGGCGGCCCCCCACGCACCGCCCAGGCCGAGCCCCTGGAGCAGGCGCAGCGTGACCAGCAGGAGGGGGGAGGCGAAGCCGATCTGGCCGTAGCCGGGCAGCAGCCCGACCAGGCCGGTGGAGGCCCCGGTCAGCAGCAGCGCGCCGACCAGGGCGGGGCGCCTGCCGTGGCGGTCGCCGAGGTGCCCGAAGAACGCCCCGCCGACCGGCCGTGCCACCAGCGCGGCCCCGTAGAGGCCGATGCCGGTGAGCGTCGCCGCGAAGGGCGAGAGGTAGGGGAAGAACTGGTGCTTGAAGACCAGCACCGAAGCGTTGACGTAGAGGAAGAAGTCGTACCAGACGAGCGTGGTACCCATGAGGCTGACGATGACCGAGCGGCGGACATCGCGCGTCGCGAAGCGCACATCGAACTCCATTGCGTGTGACTGCCGTCACTTCTAGCAATATTCCAGCGCCGGTGGCATCGCGCCACGCAGGCCGTCGCGGGCTGGACTATTCGCGTGCGCACGGAACCTTTGCCCCGAACTCCGGGGGTTCGCCGGGGCGTCCGGCGTGACCGGTCGGAGGTTGGTTCAACTCGGCTCGAAAGTAAGGGAGTTCGTGGTTCGTGTGGTCGACTCGACTTCTTGTCCGAATGTGGCGTTCAGGTTAATCGTGTCGCCGGTGAATCGTCGTGCTGTGGAGTGGATTCCGGCCGTCCGACCGCCAGGACAATGCGACTTCCATTCGCATGTGGCTCACTGGCGGGTCGGATTCATGGAGAATCCGACTTTCACACCCGGCCCGTCGCCCGCTCCGGCCCCCGCTGCCGTCGCCGGAGTGCTGTCGGACGCCCGTCGGCGACACCTCTGTCCACGGCGCTGTCCGCAGCTCGCCGACGCGGCTTCACCGGGCACACTCGGAAGATCACCAACGGCATCCGCGATCTTCGCCGGAGCCGAACGACGTGGCCAGCCACCCTTGGGAGGAGCCGGCATGAACCGGTCCCGGTTGACGGAGCAGTCCGACGTGGCATCGGGCCCTGACGGTCCGATCACCGTCTTGTCCGGCTACGTCCATCCGACGCGCGGACCGGTGACCTGCCCGGCGGCCCCGCTCGTGGCCGGGTGGCTCCACGAGCGCGGGTTCGCCTCCCGGATCGGTGCCGGCGGGATCCTGCCGGCGGGCCGGGGCGGGCGGCTGTTCGCCACGACCTACATCGACCTGGACGGGGCCGTGGTGGGGATCGCCGTGATCGCTCCGGCCCGCCAGGAGGCGGTGGCGGCGGAGGCCGTCCGGGTCTGGTCGGCCACGGTGCGGACCAGACGGCTGATCGTCTGCGCGTCGGAGCCCGCGTGCGGACCGACCCCGGTCGTCCCGTCCCAGCCCCTGAACCGGCTTCCCCCGTCCGCAGGGGGCGCGGGGCAGGCCGAGTGTCCGCGGGCGGCCGCGACGTGGGCCGCCGTCCGGCAGTACGAGGCGCGCGGGGACACGGTCCTCGTGCTCGGCTGCGGCGGTTTCGCCCCGGCCGGCCCCGCCGCGCAGCAGACGGGCGCGCAGCAGGCGGGGTGGGTCCGGGTGCCGGATGCGGCCGGGGCGCGGGCCCTGCGGTCCGTCGATCCCGAGCGGTTGTCCTTCGTCCAGCACCCGTGCTCACCGGTCGAGGAGGTCGCGGAGATCCTCGGGGTGCTGCGCGTGCGGTTCCCGCTGCTTCGGGGCCAGCACCCCGATCAGTGGTGCTACCGCTCCTCCGACCGGCGGCGCGCCGTCCGCGCGGTGGCGGAGTCCAGCGACCTGGTACTGGTCTCCGCCAGCAGCGCCGTGGCGGCGTCGATCCGCTCCGGCGCGTTCGTGGCGTTCAACGGTCTGAACGCCCTGCGGCCCGAGGAGATCGCGGCGGCGGCGACTGTCGGTGTGATCGCCCCGCTGCGGGCGGCCGAGGGCGCTGGAGACGCGACGGACGCGGTGGTCGGGGCGATCGGCGGCCTGGGGCCGGTGAGCGTGGCCTACCACCGTACGGTCACGGAGGTCGCGACCGACGTCCTCGCGCGGACTCCGCGCCGGCCCTGACGGGGAGAAGGCCCGGACGGTGCCGCGGGCGCGAATCGTCAGACGCGCCCGAGGGCGGTGGCCCGTTGGATGAGGTGGTCCGCGGCCGGCCGTCGTCGGTGGGGGAGCAGGAGCCCGGGCATCCGCGCCCTGGCCAGATGGGCCCGGCGGGAAGCCAGCAGCGGGTAGACGTCGAGGAACTCGTGCCAGGTGGCGCAGGCGGCTTCGATGTGCCCGGCCGCCAGCTGCCGTTCGGCCAGCCTGCTGAGGATGACGGCACGGGAGCGGGACTCGCCCCGGGGCCTGCGGGCGGCGGACACCTCCAGGAGCTTGATCGCCCCGGCGGGGTCGCCGAGTTCGACTCCGACGAGGGCCCGCTGGTGGTCCCACGAGGCGCGGTGGTAGTCGCCGATCGGCGGCGGCGGGCCCGTGGCGTTCGTGAGGAGGTCGCGGGCGTCGCCGATGTGGCGCAGCGCGGCCGTCCGATCGCCGACGGCGGCCTCGGACAGGGCGAGTTGCCCCAGGACGGAGGCGCGCAGCCGCGGCGCCGAGGAGCTGATGCGGCAGTCGGCGGCGGCTTGCGCCAGGCGCAGGCTCTGGCGCCGGTGGCCGAGTTCGTAGGCCTGGGTGGCCATGGCGCGCAGGGTCATCGCCTGGGCGGCCGTGTCGCCGGCGTGCCGGGCCAGGTCGAGGGCGAGGCGGTAGTACTGGCCGGCGAGGCCGTTGAGGTCGTCGTCGATGTGCATGAAGGCGCACAGGTAGCACAGTCGGGCGGTGGCTCCGAGGATGCCGAAGTGCCGGACGGGCGGGGCGGGTGCGGCGAGCATGGGCGCCGCCGTGGTCGAGAGGAACGCGGCGAGTGCGGTGCGGGCCTGGCCTCCGCCGTGGACGCGGTCGATCGCGGAGAAGACGGGCAGTAGCAGGGCGAGCGCGTCCGGCTGGGGCGGGGGCGCCTTTGCGCCCGCGGGTACCGACGGGCCGCTCGGGGCTTCGGTCAGGCCGGTCGGGCTTCCGGACGGGGCGGGCGGCGGCTGGTAGGAGAGGAGGCTCCCGTGGCGATCGGGTGTGACGGCCGCCGCAGCGAGCCGTGCGAGCACCGCCGGGGAATCCGGCGGCGGGGCGTCCGGTGGCGGGCCGCCGAATCCGGCGTCGGCCAGGGTGACGGGCCGTCGGAGCCGACGGCCCAGCGCCGCGCAGACGAGGTGGGGGACGGGCTTGCGGGGAACAGCTCCGGTGAGCCACTGGTGCACCGAGGCGCGCCCGTAGGCCCGGGCCCATCCGGATTCGGTGCCGATCTGATTGACGGCCCGGGCCAGTTGCTCTCCGGTCCATTGGGCTTCTTCGAGGAGTTCGCGAAGGCGGGCGTTGGGCACACGGCGGACGGCCATGTCTCTCCCGGCGGGTCGTCGACGCCGCGCTCACGGCGGCCCGGTCCGGCCTCCGCGGTACGCGGTCGCGCTGCGCACATCCCGCCATGCTATCCGCTCGCGGTGCCGCCGGGATACCCGAATGGGATTCTCAACTCGGTTTAATTCTTTGAAAGTTGACGCCCGGAAAAGCTTGACGGGCCGGCCGTCGAAAAGCGCCCGCGAGCGCGGCCGCAGACTCCACCATCAGTGACGTCGGGGCGTTTCCTTCGAGCGTGCCCCAGGGTGGAGGCGGAATCCGTGATGTCCGGCCCGCAGCGTCCGCAGAGTCCCACGGCCATCGAAAAGTTCGTTCACATGTTCCCCGGGCAGGGGGATTTCAGTCTGACCCCGCTGTTGCGGACGCTTCCCCGCGTCGGGTCGCTGGCACGCGCGGTCGCCGAGGTCTTCGAGGAGGCCGACGTGGTCGCCGCCGAGTTCGGGGTGGCACCGATCGGCCCCCGGCTGGCAGGCGGCTCCCAACTGACAGGCGGCTCCCGTTCGGGTGGTGGCTCCCAACTGACAGGCGGCTCCCCGCTCAGCACCGGCGCGCTGGCCGCCGAGCCGCCCGGGACCGTACAACTCGCGCTGTTCGGTGTGTCGTTGGCGGTGCACCGGGCACTCGAAGTCGACGGCTGCCGGGCGCACCGTCTCCTGGCGGTCAGCTTCGGCGAGATCCCCGCGCTGACCGCGGCCGGATGCTGCTCGGTCGCCGACGGGGCCCGGCTGGCCTGCCGGCTCGGGCAGTTGCTGACCGGCCACGGTGGCGGCATGACACTGCTGGGCACGGGCCCGGCCACAGCCCGCCGGCTGCTCGCGGCCGCCGGGCCGGGCACGGGCGTGGTGGTGGCCTGTGTCAACCACGGCGGGGAGACGGTGGTCTCCGGCCCGCTCGACGGGCTCGCCGTCGTCGAACGGTCGGCGACGGCGCACGGCGTGGGGGTGCAGCGGCTGCGGCTCCCGTTCATGAGCCACCACCCGGCTCTCGTCCACGAGGCCGGTGCGTTCGCGTACTTCGCCCGACGGCTGCGCCTGTCCCCGCCGCGCCGACCGGTGTACTCGGCGGTGGCCGGCCGGCTCTACCGCGCGGACAGCGACCTGCCGAGCGCGCTGTCCGCCTGCCTGGTCAGGCCCTTCGACCTGCCCGCGGTGTTCGGCGCGGCGCTGGCGGACGCCTCGCTGGTCGTCGAGGCAGGCACCGGCAGCACGCTGACGAACAGCGTGCGCAGGATCGACCCGCGGCAGGACGCGCTCGCGCCGGTCGCCGACGGTCCGTGGCCGACCGGCCCTCCGTCCCCGCCCCAGTCGCCGCTGGAGCCCCCGCGCTCCTGCCCGCCTCCCGCCGCGCCGGGGGAGGGCACGTCGCACCACCACCACCCGACCACGACGGCCGCACGGGGAGACTCATGAACACCGAACGGAGGCCCGGCGAGGAGGCCGACGCGATCGACGTCCTGACCCGCCTCTCGGCGTTGCTCCCTCCCCGGCGGGCCGCGGAGTTCAGACAGCTCCTGGCGGACCACCGGGCCGAACACGGGGCGTCAGCCCTGCGCACGGACGTCAGCGCGCACCGGCGGCTGGCCCGTCTGGCGGCCTCGCTGCCGCCGGCGGCCGAGGTGGTCGCCGACGCGGAGCTGCTGGCCGCACTCAGCGAGGCGACGGCACTGGCGGATCCATCGCTCTACCAGACCTTCCTCTCCCACTACACCCTGTGCGTCGGCTCGCTGGTTCTCCTGGGCGGCAAGGCCGCGGACCCGGACGGTGCCCTCGCGCACGCACGCACCAAGGGCTCCTTCCTGGTCACCGAGATCGGCGACGCCGGCAGCCACCTCGGGATCCGTACCGAGGCCCGGTTCGACCCGGTCCGCCGCGCGTTCACACTGCACACCCCGGACCACCGGGCCGCGAAGTTCTCCTCCGTCGCGGCGCTCGGCCTGCCCCAGCAGGCGGTGGTCTGCGCACGGCTGCTGACGGGCGCCCGGGACGGGGGAGTGTTCTCCTTCCTCGTCGACATCACCGGGGCCGACGGCCGCCCGGCACCGGGTGTGTCGGTCTCCGGCCCGCTCCCGGTGGGCGCGCTCCCGCTGCCCTACGGCCTCGTCCGGTTCCACGGCGCCCGAATCCCGTACGACCGCTGGCTGGCGGACGGGGCCGGGATCGACGCCACGGGCGTGCTGCACGACCCTCAGCCCAGCGCCGAGGCCCGCCTCCAGCGGACCCTGAGCTGCGGCCAGGGGCTGTGGGCCACCCTGCCGTCCGCGATGGCCGGCCTGGCGGGCCGCAGCGCGGCGATGGCCTGGCGGTTCAGCGCGGGCCGCCGCTCGCACGGCCGGCTGGCGCCCGGGAGCCCGGTCCTGGAGTACCGCACCCAGCAGCACGCCGTCGTCGGAGCGCTGGCCGCCGCCTTCTCCCTGCGCTGCACCGCCCGGGCGGCCCTGTCCACGTGGGCGGGCCTGCGCGCCGCAAGCCCCTCCGACGGGCCGGGCACGGCGATGACCTTCTCGCCCTGGGCCGCGGTCGACCGCTCGCTCGCCCTCTACAAGGCGCACAGCACCCGGGCCGTGGCGGACCTCGTCGACTCCCTCCAGCACCGCTGCGGGGTGTCGGGCCTCTTCGACCACAACCGGCTGCCGGGCTACCTCGGCTTCGCCCGCGCCTTCGACAACGCCGGCGGCGACAACACCCTCATCCTGCTCGACGCCGGCCGCGCCCTCGCCGAGGAGCGGGCACGCCCCGATCGGCGGCCGGCCGGTCCGGGCCGGTTCCCGGCCGACCCTTGTCGCTTCCCGGCCGACCCGACCGACGCCGCGTGGTGGCCTGCGGCCGTCACCGCGTTGCAGGACCGGCTCGCCGACGACCTCGCCGCGGCGGCGGCGGACCGTGCCGAGTCGCTCCACGGCTCGCTCCAGCGAGACCTGGAGCTGTGGAACCCGCTGCTGGAGGACGCCCTGGAGCTGGGGGACGTCCAGGCCCGCCGGCTCGCGGCTGAGGCCGCGGTGGAGGGGAGCGCCGCGCACCGGCGCGGGTGGCCCGTTCCGCAGGCGGCCGACCTCGCCGCGCTCGACGGCCTGCGCCAGGCCCGCCGCCTGGCCGGCCCCCTGCTGGCGACCGGCGTGCTCACCCCCACGGCCGTGCGTGCCCTGCCCGCCGCCATGGACGTCCTGTGCGACCGGCTGCGTCAGGCCCTGCCGGACATCGTGGCCGCCCTCGACCCCGGGGCGGGCCTCGCCCGCACCGCCCTCGACGAGCCCGACTACGCCGCCGCGCTCCTGGCCGCCCATGGTGCCTCCGCCGGCGCCCCCGCCAGTTCCTCCACCAGTTTCTCCACCGGCTCCTCCACCGGCTCCTCCGATCGCACCGGGAGCACGTCGTGAACCGAAGGAAGCCCCCCATGACCGGCGTCCTGGGCATGGGCACGTACCTGCCCGCAGAGGTCCGCGGCAACCACGAGGTCGGCCCGCCCGCCGGGGTCTCGGCCACCTGGATCACCGAGCGCACCGGCGTGGTCGAACGGCATCGGGCCGCACCCGACGAGGCCGCCTCGGACCTGGCAGCGGCCGCCGTACTGGCCGCCTGCGAGGCCGCCGGTATCCCGCCGGAGCGGCTCGACCTCGTCGTTGCGGCGACCTCCACGCCCGACGAACTCGGGCCGGCCACCGCCTGCCGCATCCAGGCCCTCACCGGCGCCGGCAACGCCGTCGCACTCGACGTCAGCGCGGCCTGCTCCGGCTGGCTGTTCGCGGCCAAGGTCGCGCACGCCTGGCTGGCCACGACCCCCGGCGCCCGGTACGCGGCGGTCGTCGGCGTCGAGGCCTACTCGAAGTTCATCGACCCCGCCCACCGAGCCACCGCCGTCCTCTTCGCCGACGGCGCCGCCGCAGCCGTCCTGGGCCCCGTCCACGACGACGCCGGCTTCCACGGCTTCCGCCTCGGCTCGGACGGCCGCGGCGCGCACCACGTGCTGATCCCCGCCGGCGGCAGCCGGATACCCGCCGGCCCCGAGAGCCTGAACGCCGGGCTGCACCACATCCACATGGACGGCCGGGTCGTGCGCGACTTCATCACCGAGATCTTCCCCCGCCTCGTCGACCAGGCCCTCACCGACCACGGCCTCGACCTCAAGGACATCGACGCCTTCATCACCCACCAGCCCAACCCGCTGCTCCTGCGCGCCGTCGCGGACCGGATCGGCATCCCGGCCGAACGCCTGCACATCACCGGAGACCTGACGGGCAACATCGGCGCGGCCTCCGCCCCCTTCGCGCTGGCCGACGCCGCCGCCCGCGGCCTGCTGGCCGACCGGGCCCGCGTGCTCGTCTGCGTCTTCGGCGCCGGCCTGACCTGGGGCAGCGCCCTGCTCACCTGGACGGGCGCCCGCTCCTTGCGCGCGCCCGTCCGGTCCAGCAGCGACCTGAAAACCCTGGCCCGGGACACCCCCGCCCGGGACAGCACCGCCCGGAACGCCACCGACTGACGCCCCGCCGGAACCGGAGGAACACCCCCATGACCATCCTCAACCGCTTCCGCCTCGACGGCCGCCGCGCACTGGTGACCGGCTCCTCGCGCGGCATCGGCCAGGCCGTCGCCGTCGCGCTCGCCCAGGCCGGGGCCCGGCTCGCCCTCTCCGCCCGCACCGGGCCCGCGCTGAAGCACACCGCCGACCAGGTGGCCCGCTACGGTGGCACCCCCGTCCTGGTACCCGGGGACCTCGCCGACACCGGGCAGGCCGCCATCGTCGACCAGGCCGCCCAGGCCCTGGGCGGTCTCGACATCGTCGTCCACAACGCCGGCATCCTGCCCACCAACCCCGACGGCAGCACACTCCTCGCACCGCTGCAGCACCTCCCGCAGCACGTCTGGGACGAGGTGGTCGCGGTCAACCTCAACGCCACCGCCGCGATCTGCCGGCACGCCCACCCGTACCTGGCGCAGTCGGACGGCGCCAGCCTGGTGCTGATGTCCTCGGTCGCGGGTCTGGTCGGCACGCCCATGATGGAGGTCTACGCCGCGACCAAGGCCGCCCAGGTCTCCCTCGCCCGCAGCCTCGCGGTCGGCTGGGCCCGCAGCGGGATCCGGGTCAACGCGCTGTGCCCCGGGTGGGTGCGCACCGACATGACGGCCGCCGTCCACACCAATGCCGCGCTCACCGACTGGCTGCTGGCCCATGTGCCCATGGGGCGCTGGGCCGAGCTGGAGGAGGTCGCCGCAGCGGCGCTGTTCCTGGCCTCGCCCGCCTCCGCCTTCCTCACCGGGCAGGCGATCGCCCTGGACGGCGGCCTCTCGGTCCCCGACGGCGGTCTTGCGGGCACCCCCAAGCCGCCCTCCCCGTTCGCCGCGGCATGACCTCCTCACCCTCCGCCCCCGGCCACCGCGCCACGGCGGTGATCGCCGGCCTCGGCTCCAGCCTCCCGCCCCAGGAGGTGACCAACACCCAGATCATCGCCCGGGGCGGCCTGGACACCACCGACGAGTGGATCACCGGCCGGACCGGCATCCACCGCCGGCGCCTGGCCGGACCCGGCGTCAGCACCGGGGACCTGGCCACGGCCGCCGCGCGCGCCGCGATCGACTCCACCGGCTCCCCGGGCCTGCGCCCGGACCTGCTCCTGCTGGCCACCACCACGCCGGACCGCCCCTGCCCGGCCACCGCACCGGAGGTCGCCCACCGACTCGGCCTCGGACCGGTCCCCGCGTTCGACCTCGCAGCCGTCTGCTCGGGCTTCCTCTACGGCCTGGCCACGGCCTCCGCCCTGCTCCGCAGCGGCGCCTGCCGCACCCCCCTGGTGGTCGCGGCCGAGAAGTACTCGGCCATCGTCGACCCCTTCGACCGCGACACCGCACCGCTCTTCGGCGACGCCGCCGCCGCGGTGGTGCTCCGCCCCGGGGACACCACCGAACCCGGGGCCCTGCTGGAGACCGACTGGGGCAGCGACGGGGGCGGGAGCGACCTGATCACCGTGGCCGCAGGCGGCCCGCGACTCCCCGCCACCGAAGCCCTCGGGCGCGGCGACCGCTACTTCCGGATGCGCGGGCGCCAGGTCTACGCCCACGCCGTACGCCGGATGGCCGCCTCCGCCGGGGCCGCCCTGGCCGCGACCGGCTGGCAGGCCCGCGAGGTCGAGGCCTTCATCGGGCACCAGGCCAACCAGCGGATCCTGGACGCCGTCGCCGACCGCCTCGGCATCCCGCCGCGGCACCGCTTCGGCAACATCCGCGACGTCGGCAACACGGCGGGCGCCTCCGTACCGCTCGCCCTCGCCGACGCCGCCGCCCGAGGGGCCTGCCGCCCGGGCGCCCCGACTCTGCTCACCGCCTTCGGCGGCGGTCTCACCTGGGCCTCCGCAACCCTGCTGTGGCCGGACGCACCCGTACGGACGGCCGCCCCGGAACCCCGGCCCCCGCGCCACGACCACGACCACGACCACGAGGAGGTCAGCCCACCGTGAACCCCGTCCGCGAGCACCTGGTCACCCTGCTCACCGAGAAGTTCGACACCCCCTCCGACACGATCGGCGACGACGCCGCCCTCGACGAGCTCGACCTCGACTCCCTCGCCCGGATCGAACTCGTCGTCACCCTCCAGGAACACTGGGGCGTCGCCCTGGACGACGACCTCGACTCCGCCGCCGACGTGACGGTGGGCCAGCTCGTCGACCGCATCCACGCCCTGCTCGCGCAGCCCGTCCGGCCCGTCGCCTCCGTCCGGCCCGACCCGTCCGTCGACCCCGAGCAGCCGCCCGGCCCAGCCGCATGAGTGCGGCCCGCCCACCGCTCGCCGTCACCGGGATCGGCCTGGTCACCCCGGCCGGTCACGGGGCGGAGCCGACCTGGCGAGGCGTCCTCGACGCCCGCAGCACCGCCGCACCCGATCCGGCGCTCGCCGGGCTCCCCGTCGTCCTCTCCTGCCGGGTCCCCGGCGACTCCGCCGCGCTGGTCGGTGGCCGTCAGCCCTGGAGGCTGGACCGCGCCACCCGCTTCGCCATCGCCGCCGCGCGGGAGGCCGTCGCCGACGCGGGCCTCGAACCCGCGCGCTGGGACGGCGCCCGGGTCGCCCTGGTCCTCGGCTCCGCCGCCGGAGGAGTCGGCAGCTACGAACACGCGGCGGAACGACTCCGCACCCTGGGCCCCTCCGCCGTGTCCGCACTGGCGCTCCCCGCCTTCCTGCCGAACATGGCAGCAGCTCAACTCGCCATCGAGCTCGGCACGACGGGCCCGGTGCTGCACACCGCCACGGCCTGCGCCTCCGGGGCCGCCGCCATCCACACCGCGGCCCTGCTGCTCCACACCGGAGCCTGCGACATCGCCCTGGCCGGCGGCACCGACGCCATGATCACTCCGGTCTGCGTCGCCGGATTCGCCCGGATGAAGGCGCTCTCCCGCAACACCGACCCCGCCCGCGCCTCCCGCCCGTTCGACGCGGACCGCGACGGCTTCGTCATCGGCGAGGGAGCGGGCTTCCTCGTCCTGGAACGCCGGCCGGACGCGACGTCGCGGCAGCCCACGCCCAGGGCCCTGCTGGTCGGCACCGGAACCGCCGCCGACGCCTACCACCCCGTCGCACCGCACCCGGAAGCCCGTGGACTCGAAGCGGCCGCCCGGCTGGCCCTCGCCGAGGCCGGCGCCGGCCCCGACGACGTCGACCACGTCAACGCCCACGGTACGAGCACCCCGCTCAACGACTCCGCGGAAGCCCGCCTGATCGACCGGCTCTTCGCCCGGCGCCCCCCGTCCGTCACCTCCGCCAAGGGCGCGCTCGGCCACACGATGGGCGCCGCCGGTGCCATCGAAGCCGCCCTGACGGTGCTCACCGTGCAGCACCAACTCGTCCCCGCCACCGCGGGGTTCGCCCTCCCGGACCGGGACACCGGCGCGATCGACCTGGTCCACGACGGCCCCCGCCGCCAGCGCCTCCACCTCGCACTGAGCACCTCGGCCGGATTCGGCGGCCACAACACCGCCCTCGCCTTCGCCCCCGCCGCCACCTCCGGGAGCTGACAGCGGGACGAGGACGCAAGGCGCATCAGCTGTTCAGGAAAGAACTGGATCATTCGGCGCGTCCCGCCTTACGGTGGCGCCATGAGCGATCACCCCGAAGCACCTGTCGTGCCCGTCGAGGCCTATGAACCCCCCTACTACCTGGCCGTCTTCACGACAGTGCGGACCCAGGACCAGAGCGGTTACAGCGAGACCAGCGCACGCATGGAAGACCTGGTGAAGGACGTCCCCGGATACCTGGGGATGGACCACGCCCAGACTCCCGGCGGCCTGGGCATCACTGTCGGGTACTTCCGCGACGCCGACGCCCTCACGGAGTGGCGGAGCAACGTCGAGCACCGCGCGGCGCAGAAGCGCGGGCAGGCCGAGTGGTACCAGAACTACACGCTGCACGTGGCGAAGGTGGAGCGCAGCCACGGCTTCAGCCGAGCGTAGGGCGGTTTCCAGGGTCCGCGGGGCCCGATAGCGGGCTGACCGGCTCTCGTCGTCCAGGCGGGCCGCGATGGTCAGGGGCCGGACCGAACCGTGTCGCGGGTCTGGACAGCGGTGCGGGGGTCGGCCAGTCTTCACCAGCATGACCCTCCCGCTCCCCGAGCACGTCTCCGGTGCCGCGCGCACCGCGCTTTTCGAAGCCGTCACCGCCGTCGGCGACGAGGCCGTCGCCCTGCTCGCCGGCGGCCGCGGCGACACCCCGATACCCGGCGCCGAGTGGACGGTCGGCGAGGCCGCCGCCCACCTGGCGATGGCCAACGAGCTGATGGCCGCACTGGCCGCCGGCGAGGAACGGCCGTACGGGGACGGCACTCCGGGTTCGCTGGCCGCCGCGAACGAGGCCTCGCTGGCCAGGCGGCCGGAGCGGGACCTGACCGTGCTCGCCGGGGAGATCGCCCGGCAGGCAAGGGAGTTCACGGCAGCGGCCGGCGCGCGCGGCGGCACCGAGCCGGTGCTGACCCCGCTCGGCCCGATGGACCTGGACACCCTCGGCGCCTACCTGCTGACCCACATGCTGGGCCACCTCTACGACATCGCCGTCGCGCTCGGGCGGCCGCACCCGATCGACCGGCACCGCGTCGGGCTGACGATGCCCTTCCTGCGGATGGCGATGCCACGGGTGCTGGACCCGCGCGCCGCGGCCGGCCACAGCGCCTGCTACCGGCTTCGGGTGCGCGGCCTGGGCGGGTTCGCGGTGACCTTCACGGACGGTGCCGCCGTGGTGAGCCAGGAGCCGCCGCGCCGCCCGGACTGCACGATCCTCACCGGCCCGGTGGCGTTCTTCCTCATCGCGCTGGGCCGCTACACCGCCACCGGCGCCCTCGCCCGGGGCAAGGTGCTCGCCTGGGGCCGCCGGCCTTGGCTGGCCCCGGGCTTCCCCCGGCTGTTCGCGGCCCCCTGAACCCGCCCGCCGGCCGGGCGTCGGCCGCCGCCGGTGTCACGCCGGCGCATCGTGACGTCATGTCGTGGCGCCCAGGGGCGGACACGTCAGACTGTCACTGGTCCGTTCTGCGGGTTGAGATCCCGGACAGGAGAGCAGCACGTGAGTACAGCGCACGCCGGCCCAGGTGACTACAGCCAGGTGCCGAATCCGGAGCAGGCCCTGAAGTATGCAATTCGGCATATTGCGGGTGACCGTGTCGAGATCGTAGAGGGAGTCATCACCCCGGTGTCACCGTCCTGGGCCCACGAGAGTGCTGTCGACCTGATCCGTGAGCAGATCGGCCCTCGCATGCGCGAGCTCGACCTCCGTGCCGGCTCCGGGAACCTCGACCTGCCCGGCACGGAGAACTTCTATGTGCCGGACCTGGCCGTCGTGCCCGCCGAGCTGGCGAAGACGGAGGGAGCGCTCCTCCCGGACCAGACCGTGCTCGTCGTCGAAGTGACATCACCGTCGAACGGTGAAACCGACAGGACCGCCAAGCGCCGGCGCTACTCGCAGTTCGGCGCGCCCGTGTACCTCCTGGTCGACCGGCAGGAACGCACCTGCACGCTGCTCTCCCAGCCGGGCCGGCTCGGCTACACCCGGGTGGAAGGACCGCACCCCTTCGGCACCCCCCTGCAGCTACCGCCTCCGCTGAGCCTTGAACTCGACACGGCGGGTTTCTGAGTCGGGGAGTCGGCCGGGCGGTGGGTCGGCTTCGTAGCCTGATCGGGGTCCGGTGAGCCGACTGCCCTGCGGTGACGGCCCGTCAACCCTGGGTGAATTGGGTGAAATATTATCGAGTTTTACGATTTAACCGCCCTGCCGTGCGGTGGTGGCATGCGTGGATTCCGCAGCATGAAGCGAAGTCACCAACCAAGAGGTGGAGAGATGATCAAGAAATTCGCTGTCGTTGCAGCTGCTGCCAGTGCTCTCGTTCTTGCGGACGCGAGCTGGGCCGTCGCCGGCTCCGGCGGCCATGGCGGCACGGACAGGCGTGGCGGAGACGTCGGCATCGCATGCGTGGTCGGCCAGGACGCGGGCTTCTCGAACAACTGCGGCAACACGTACATCTACAAGCCCAACCTTCTGGGCGACCTGCTCAACCTGCTCTCGCCGCCTCCCACCACCGGCGGCGGTGGCAACAACGGGGGCGGCAACAACGGCGGCGGTAACAACGGCGGCGGTAACAACGGTGGTGGTACCGGCAACAACGGCGGCGGTAGCAGCGGCGGCAACAGCTGATCCGTTCGACACCGGCGTGTTCTCCTCCTTGACCACGCCGGCGGGGCCGGGGACGCACCGGGCACAGCACGGGTGCGTACCCCGGCCGTTGCGTGCCCTTTGGAGCACAGATCGGTGCCCGATCGTCCGTTGTGCTGCGCGGCGACAGTCCGGCCGGATATGCCGGAGGGAACACCTGTCGCGCCTCCGGAGGGGTTCCCCATGCACGCGAAAGACCCCGGCAAGCCGTCGGAGCCGCAGCGGCGCCGCGACCTGCCGCGCAAGGCCGATCCGGCGGCCGACGGACTGGGGTTGAGCCTCGGGGGCGTGTCTGCGCAGACGGTCCTCGCCTTGCAGCGCGGCATCGGCAACGCCGCGGTCTCGCGGGTGATCGAGCGGTCCAGGCACCAGCACGGTGCGGGGTGCGGTCACCCGCAGGCCGTCGTCGGGGCGGGCGCACCGGTACAGCGGTCCCCCGTCCAGAGGAGGACGGGGGACGCGCCGGCCGCCCGTCCCGGTGAGCCGGTCGTGCAGCGCGCCATCACCTACGCCAAGGCCGACTGGTCACGGCAGCACCTCTCGCCGGACCGTTTCGCGGAACTGCTCCAACAGGCGTCCGGCGAGCAGGAAGGTGACGGATTCAGCGTCCCCTACCGGGAGTTGTTCAAGGCCTTGGAGGAGTCTGCGATCACCATCGAGATCGACGAGCAGACGGACATCAGGGGTGCGCGCGCGTTGTTCGCGCTCAGCAACGAAGGAGAGGGCGGCGCGCTGCGGATCACCCCGCCCAAGGACCAGGCCTCACCGCTCGAACTGCGGGAATTCGCCGCGACCGTGACCCATGAGATGCAGCACGCGCTCGACTCGGTCACCGGTCGTTTCAAGTCCCAGGAGAAGCCGCAGACGATGGCGCAGCGGAAGATCTCCACCGAGTTGCGCGCGTTCGGCGAAGAGGCGGCCGCGGCGCTCAAACTCGCCATGGGCGACGGCTACAGCAAGAGCCAGGGGAAACTCTCCGCGATCCTGAAGACGATCCCCCCGGACCGGCTCACGCCCGAGCGCAGCCGACTCGCCGGCGAGTTCCACACGATGGACAGCTACCGGGCCGCCGGCCGGGATCCCCTCGACGCCTTCGGGGCGGCGATCCCGATCCCCAACAGCGTGCTCCTGGAACGCGTGGCGGGCTACCTGTCCTTCTACAAGCTGGTCGCCGACACCCCGACCAGTGCGGAGGCACTCCAGTGGCTGCGCGCCACGCCGGCCGTGGTGGAGAAGGGGCTGGTGGAGGGGACCGTCCTGTTCCACAACCACCGCCCGCAGCCGGAGTGAGGGCGCGGGCGGTCGGGAGGGCGCGGGTGGTCGGGAGGGCGACAAGCGCGAGATCACGTCCAGCCGTTGCGGGTGGAAGCCCGGATCTGCGCGTTCACCGCGCAGTCGGCGTCGATTCCGGGGCCGTCCGCAGCTTCAGGGCTTGGGGGGAGGGCAGAGGGGGCGGTCGGGTACCCGGACCGGCAGGGTGCGTCGTTCATCGGCGGTGAAGGAGCGGTAGCCGATGATGCGGCACAGGCTCCGCTGCCAGGCGTCGGGGTCGAGGACGATCCGGTGGACGTAGTCCTTCTCGGTGCGGATGAGGAGGGTCTTTCCGTCGTTGGTGGCGTCCAGGAACGTGAGCGGCTCCTGCAGACTGTTGTCGGTCACGTTGCGGAAGTCGTAGGAGTCGACGGAAGGTTGGCCGCCGACCTGGTAGATCCGGATGGCGTTGTCGGCCGCGATCATGAAACGGCCTTGGGCGTCGACGAAGCGGGTGATGGCCGAGTTCTGGCCCGGTGTGCTGGTGGTGGGGAGGGGGCCGATTTCCCTCTGCAGGGGGTCGAGCCGCCACAGTTCGATGACGCTGTTGCGGCGGAGAACGGCCAGGTAGCGGCCGCTCTCGTCGAACCGGGCCGCGATCAGGTCGGTGATGCCCGGGTTCAGCGACGTGACGGTGTGGCCGGTGCCGATGTCGACGACACGGATCACGGGGTCGTCGTGCACGACCACGGTCACCTTTCCCTCCTGCCAGTACGGGCCGACGTACATCTGCGGCGTGCCGGGCTTGTCGGCCCGGGGGTGGAACGCGGCCGCGTCGAACTGCGCCGACCGGAGGCCGGTTCTGGCCTCCCACTGCTGGATCCGGGTGCCGGAGACCGTCACCAGGCGGTCGGCCCCGTCGAAGAAGTAGCTGAAGTCCTCGGCTGCCGAGTCGCCCTGGGGCGGTGGTGCCACTGTGATGCGGGCGACCGCTCGCAGGGTGGAGGCATCACGGACGGAGACGGTGTTCGGGCCGTCCCGGAGCGCGATGAGCGTGTCGTCCCGGTTGGACATGAGGCGGTCGCCTTTGCCCTTCCAGGCGGGCTGTGGCAGGGCTGTTCTGGTCAGGAGCCTTCCGGGGTCGAGCCCGGGCTCGCGGAGTTCGAGGTCGGTGCCGCCCGTCAGGCGGGTGGTGAGCTTTCTGCCGTCCCGACTGAGGTGGACGGTGTCGGCCGCGGCCGTGTCCTCCTCGCCCGCGGGGATCTCGGTGTAGGAGATGGAGCTCCGTCCCTGACCGGCGAGGTACTCCTTCCCGCCGCTGGAGAGGAGAACGGACGCGTGCTCGTACAGGCGGCCCGGTTCGTCCACCAACGCGACGGCTTTTCCCCGGTCGAGGTCCAGGACCGTCAGTTTGGCGGCTTCGCTGATCACGATCCGGTGGCCGTCGGCGCTCGCCGCGGTCAGTTCGGCCGCCGGGGCGATCGTCTCCGTGGTTTCGTAAGGTTTCCCCACCACGGATCCGTCGGACACCCGGATCAGTCGTACGGTGCTCTTCGTGCCACTGCCCTGTCCGGGGTCGTGGGTCTGGACGACGGCGACGGTGGTCCGGTCCCCGGAGGGCAGGATCCCCTGGTGATCAGCAGGCACCACCACGGTCCGCGCGGCGCCGCCGGCCATGTCCACGGAGGCCAGTCCGGTACTGCCGTTGCTGGTCTTCACGAGCAGGGAATGCCCGTCGGAGCCGAACCACAGCCCGCTTCCCATGTTCTGAGGTGCGGGAACGCGGCCGGCGATCGTCCCCGCGTCCAGATCCCACCAGACCAGGCTGTCGCGGGTCGGAACCGCGATGTAGCGCCCGTCGGGTGACATCGCGGTCGCGTCGGCAGGAGCCGCGGAGATCTGCAGCACCCCGTCCACCCGGGGCAGTTGGTGCACCTGGCCGATGGGCGCGGTGCTCTCCTTGTCGACGTCGAACCAGCCTCCCGTCCCGTCGTCGGCCACGAATCCGGCTCGGCGTCCGTCCGGGGAGACCATCAGGTAGAAGGCGTACTGGGCCGGGACCGGCCAGCTGTGGACGGTGCCGTCCCGGCCGCGGACGAACAGGACGACGTGGGCCATGGCGTCACGGGAGAGGACGACGTCACCGTCCCGGCTGGTGCTGAACGTCCCGCCGGTTCCGGACATGCCCGAGAACAGGGAGTCCGCGCCGGCCCGGAGGAGGTACTGCCGCATCAGCTGGTTCCGGGCCTCCGGCGTGGGCTTCGTCCGGTACGCGGCGAGGGCCATCATCACGGCCCGGACCGGGTCGTAGGCCATGTCGTCCTGGGAGGCCTGGACGAGGGCGCGGGAGTCGGAGTCGGCCTGGCGCTCCGCGGCATCGTGGCGGGCCGTGGCGAACAGGACGCCCAGGGCGAGGGAGACGGTGATCACCCCGACGAGGGCGGTCCGGAAGGTGCGGCGCCGGCGGCCGCGGGCCCGGTGGTGCCTCCTCGCGAGTTCGAGGTAGCTGCGTTCGGCCTCGGACAGCTCGGCGCCGCGCTCGCGCTGCCAGGTGCGGGCGGTGGCGAGGGTGGGCCCGGTGGGGAGCAGGTCGGCGGGTTGGCCGGCGTGGTCCCAGCGCCGGCGGTCGTGCCGGACGGATTCCCGCCACTCCAAGAACGCACGGTCCTCGCCGACCCAGTCGCGCAGCCGGGACCAGGCGGTGATCAGGGCCTCGTGGGCCAGTTCGACGGTCTCGACGCCCTCGGCACTGTGATCGATGACCAGGAGCCGGGTGCCGGCCAGACGTTGGGCGATGTGCCATTCGTCCTCGGCGAGCTCCTGGCGGGGAACGGTCCGGCGGGTGGCACCGGGTGCGCCGAGGGGGACGCGGACGAGGCGGGTGAAGAGCCGGCGGGCGGCCGGCTCCTCCCCGGCGGAGACATGTCTGTCCCAGGCCTGCTCGGCGTACTCTCCGAGAGCTCCGCTGACATGACCGATCTCCTCGTACGCACGGTGGCTGAGAACCCCGGCCGCCTGACGCTTCCACAGCAGGTCGAGGGTGAAGCCGAGGAGCGGCAGGGCACCCGCCTCACCGCCCGCATCGGTCAGGATGCGGTCGACCAGATGGGCCTCGTAGCGAACCGACGGAATCGCCGCCACCGGTGCGGTGACGATCTCCCGGAGCTGGTCACCGGTCATCGGCCCCAGCGCGTAGACCTGCCGGCTGCAGGCCCGGCCGAGGCTCGGATGAGCCAGCGCGGTCTCCAGGTAGTCGGCCCGGAGCGTGGTGAGCACGTGCACGGCCTGGGGGAGCGACGGGCCGAACAGCACGGCCGCCAGCTCGTCGACGGCCGCCGGGTCGGTTCCGGTGAGCATCTCCTCGAACTGGTCGACCACGACGATCAGTTGATCGGTGCCGAGGCGGGACAGCAGGAGGGCCGCGAGATCTCCGAGCCCCTGGGCGCGCAGCAGGCCGGTGAGCGCCGGAAGGCGTTCGAGGCGTTCGAGTTCGGTCAGATCCGGTTCCAGCAGCGGAGACAGCGCGGCGGCGAGCGCGGACACCGGGGTGGCGCCGGCGCTGGGCCGGATCACCACGGCGGTCATGCCCTGGGAGTGCAGGCGGGGTATGACGCCGGCCATCGCGAGGGAGGACTTGCCCGAACCGGAGGGGCCGACGAGGGTGGTCCACCGCTCCCGGGCGACCAGAGCGGCGACTTCGGCGGTCTCCGCCCGACGGCCGTGGAAGACCGGGGCGTCGGATTCCTGAAGCGGGCGCAGACTCCGGAACGGTGACGGCGGCAGCGCCAGTTCGCGAAGCTCCGGCCACACGGCGGCGAGGCCCTCGGCGGGGATGAGGTAACCGGATGGAGGATCTCCGGTCTCCGCGACCGCCATCATGCCGACGACACCGTCGAGTTGTTCGTCCCACACCGGGCCGCCGCTGAACCCGGGGGAGACCCGGTAGCCGTTGGCGGCCAGGTCGGCCTGGATCCACCCGTTGGCCTGCCGGGCCCTCAGGACACCGGAGTGCCAGACACCGCCCGGGCGGCCGCTCGGCAGGCCGTACGCCCGCACGGTGTGTCCCCAGACGTCGGAGGACTCCACCATGCGGATCGGCCGGGCGCCCGGAAGCGGAGCGGACAGGTGCAGCACGGCCACGTCCCCGGCGCCGTGCGGGTGGGCGGGCGCCCACCGTTCAACGGTCGTGGGCACGCGCGTACCGCCTGTGCCGTCAGCTGCGGCGGGCGGGTCGGTGAGTGGGCCGGTGAGCGGGTCGGTGAGCAGCGGGAGGTCGATGTCGACGCGGGCGTCGGCGTCCGGCTCGGCTCCCGGAGGGAGGCCCAGCGCGGCGGACACCACGTGCGCACACGTCAGTATCCGATCGGCGGTCACCAGGAAGCCGAGGCCGACCGGGACGCCTCGACGGTCATGGATGCGTACGACGGCGGAGGCCAGTGCGTCGGGCCCGGCCCCGTCGACGGCGTCGGCGCGGGACGTGGACACTAGGCCGGGTCCGAGGCCGCCGGAGGCGCCGACGCCTCGGTGGTCTGCCGGTTCCAGGTGAGCGAGACCTTGAAGTTGGCCTCTGCGGCGGTACTGGAGATCACCACGTCGGCCTCGGCCGACAAGGACAGGCCGAACTCGATGCTGATCTCGTCCGGGGCGTGCGCCAGGTCCCGGAACCCCTCGACGAAGTTCTGCGCGACCGGACGCACGCCGGCCAGCATGTCCCCGAGCGAGCGTGTCGCCCGAGCCACCACCTGTCCGGGCCGGGCGACCTGCACCAGCCCTTCCCCGACCTGCTCGATCTCCACCCGGACCACGTCCTGCCCGTCGCTCACCGAGCCGACGGGCAGTTCCACGAAGTACGCCATGATCCCCCCGGATCTGGTCAAAGTCCCCGAACAGCACACCGCTTGTGAGGTGTCGCCTGCTCACCGTAAAGGCCTACCGGCCTCCGCGTCCCGGAATCATGACTGCCAGTCAGCTCGGGCTTCCCGTCGCCGGCGGTCCGCGCGGCGGTCCCGCTGGTGCCGGGAGCCGGCCCCGATCGCGACGGAAATCCGTGAACAGGCCCCGGAACGGCTGCACCGCCGTTCCGGGGCCCGCTCGTCGGCGCATGGGCCGTCAAATGTTCCACAGGACGGTCGTGGGGCGGGGCGTGGGGGGAACGGAGGTGGGCGGGGCCCAGACGCCGTTCTCGAAGAAGTCCTTGATGGTGGTGTACCAGGGCTTGTAGACGATCCCCTGCGTTGCCAGCCAGGCGTCGTTGTAGTACTCGTTCGTGTAGCGGTCGCCCGGGTCGCACATCACGGTGGCGACGCTTCCGAGTTGGGTGCCCTCGTTCATGCCGAGCAGGATCCGGATCGCGGCGAACACGCCGGTTCCGGTCGAGGGCCCGGCGTGGATGCCCAACTCCGTCCGGTCGGAGAGGTAGCGCATGGTGGCGACCGACGCCGCGTCGGCGACGCGGATCATGCGGTTGACCGTGGTCGGTACGAACGAGGCCTCGACCCTGGGCCGGCCGATTCCCTCGATGTGCGAGCCCTGGTCGGTCACCGTGGGGTCCTGCCAGTACCAGCCGTCGAAGTACGCGGAGTGCTCCGGGTCGGGCACGCACACCCGGAGCTTCTTGCCGGTGTACCGGGCGTACCGGGCCACCGAGGTCGTCGTGCCGCCGGTGCCCGCGCCCATGGCGAACCAGTCCAGGTCCGGCAGGCCCTTCAGCAGTTCCGCCGCGAGACTGTGGTCGCCACGCCAGTCGTAGGACCGCTCCGCGTACGTGAACTGGTCCATGAAGTGGCCGTCATAGCGCTTCGCCACCCGGCGGGCGTACTCGACGATGTCACCCGCCACCGGGACCACGGTGCCGCCGTACTGCTCGATCAGCTTCTGCTTCTCCGGGGCCGTGCTCTTCGGCACGACCGCGTAGAAGTCGATGCCGAGCCTTTGGCAGTACCACGCCTCGGAGATGGCCGTCGAGCCGCTGGACGCCTCCACCACGGGGCGGCCCTTCGCCAGCCAACCGCTGGCCAGCGCGTGGGTGAGCAGCGCCGCCGCGAGCCGGTGCTTGTGGCTACCGGACGGCTGGTCGGCCTCTCGCTTGATGTACAGCTTCAACCCGTTGAGCTGCGGGGGCAGCGGAATCTCGTTCACCGCCGTCTCCTTGGGCGCGAGTTCGCCGCGGATGCGCTGGATGCAGGCGTTCACCCACTCCCGGTCGTCCGGGTAGACGTCCGACTCGTCGTCCCCCTCCACCGCCAGGACCCTCTCGTCCACGCGTTCCATCACACTCATCAGCAGTCTCCGTCCAGCTCATCGAGCTCCACCCGCCCACGCGGGGCGGCATCCGCCCCAGCATGGGAGGCGCGAAGGCCCCTGGTGGAAACGCGGTGCTTGCGACACGCACTATTCGTCGCGACAGCGCAACGTGCGCGGCCCGCCCGTGAGCTGGAGGAGCAGCTCCGGGCCGAGGGGGCCGGCCGCCCACGGCTGGGACCAGGACCAGGCGCCTCTCCGGGTGGTGGTCGGTACACCGGCACATCGGCATCACATTTCTGACGTACCGTCAGGGACGGCTCCCTGCGTGCGGTGCGGAGTTCGGCAAGCGTGCAAAGGCCGGAAAGGCCGCCTCCACCTTCTGGTGGAAGCGGCCTCTTCGTTGTGTGAAGTCGCGGGGGGCATTGGGAACCCGCGATCCCTTTGTCCTGGCTGTCCGTCAGCCGACCGGAAGGCGCGGGGTGCGCGGCGGTTCCGTGCGGCGTTGCCCGGTCGTCTCGAAGGCGGCGGCGAGCTGGAGCAGGGTGTTGTCGTCGTAGGAGCGCCCGGCGAAGGTCAGCCCGACGGGCATGCCGGTGTCCGCCATGGTGCCCATGGGGACGGTGACCGTCGGGATGCCGAGGTGGCGGGGGACGAGGTTGCCGTTGGCGACCCAGACGCCGTTGCGCCAGCCGAGGTCCGCGGAGGACTCGTTCACGTCCATGTCCGCAGGGCCGACGTCGGCGACGGCGGGGAAGACCACGGCGTGCAGGCCGAGTTCGTCCATCCACGTCTCCAGGTCGATCCGGCGGGTCTCCTCGAGCCCGCGCAGTCCCTGCTCGAGGTGCGGGATCTCGGTGATCGACGCGTAGGGGCGGTCGCGCACCAGCCGCGGGTAGTCGGCGATCACGTCGTCGAAGCCGGCGTAGCGGTCCGGCAGTTCGCCGGGATGCTTGGGCCAGATGAGTGCGCTGTCGACGTCGGCGAGGGTCGCCAGTGCGGGGTCCGCGTTGGCGCGCAGGAAGTCGTCCCAGGCCCAGGCGGAGAGGTCGAGGATCTCGTGGGTGAGGAAGTCGCGGCTGACGAGGCCTCGGGTGAGGAGGGAGGGCGCGCCGGGGCGGTCGGACTCGTAGTTGGTCACCACGGGGAACTCGACCTCGACGACCTCGGCGCCGGCGGCCTCCAGGTCGCGGCGGGCGGCCTGCCACAGGGCGATCACCGAGGCGCGCGTGTCGATCGGCTGCCCGGTCTGGCCGCCGATGCCGCCGTCGGGGTTGGTGCCAGCGTCGGGGTCGGCGTTGATGTACATCCGGGGGACGCCGACGCGCCGGCCGGCGAGCGTTGCGCGCGCCGCTGCCGCGTCCGCGGGGGCCAGCGCCGGGTACGAGGCCGGACGGACCTGGGACGGTGCGGGCAGCGGGATCCAGGGCTGTGCGCGCCACAGGTCGCCGCGGGTGTCCGGGTCGTCGGCGACGATGACGTCGAGCAGTTCGAACAGGTCGGCCATGGTGCGGGTGTGGGGGACGACGACGTCCATGGTCGGTACGAGCGGCCAGTTGCCGCGCACCGAGATCACGCCGCGGCTCGGCGTGTAGGCGCACAGCGCGTTGTTGGAGGCGGGGGCCCGGCCCGAGGACCAGGTCTCCTCGCCGAGGCCGAAGGCGCCGAACGAGGCGGCCGTGGCGGTGCCGGAGCCGTTGGAGGAGCCGGAGCCGTAGGCGCTGGTCAGCCAGTCGGCGCTGTACGGGCTCTCCGCGCGGCCGTACACGCCGCGCTGCATGCCGCCGTTGGCCATCGGCGGCATGTTGGTCAGGCCGATGAGCACGGCCCCGCCGGCGCGCAGGCGCTCGATGGCGAAGGCGTCGCGCTGGGCGACGAGGTGCTCGAAGGCCGGTGAGCCGGCGGCGGCGGTGAGGCCCTCGGCGAGGTAGCTGTCCTTGGCGGTGTAGGGGATGCCGTCGAGGGGACCGAGGGTCTCGCCGCGCGCGCGGCGGGCGTCGGAGGCTTCGGCCTCGGAGCGGGCGTGCGGGTTCATCACGACCATCGCGTTGAGCGCGGTGGCGGTGCCGGGTCGGTCGTAGGCGTCGATCCGGGCGAGGTAGGCGTCGAGCAGGCCGACCGCGGTGGTCTCGCCCTTCTCCAACGCCGCGCGCAGGTCGGCGATATCTGTCTCGACGACGTCGAATGCGCGTGTCATGCGGGTGCCTCCAGGGTTTTCGGTTGAACGGTCCGAGGCGTTCGGCCTCGAAGGTGCGGCGCTGGGCCGCTGGTGGGACTTGGCCCCGCCCGGGGGTGGGGACGCAGCTTCGCACGTGTCGGCCGAGCGGTGTCGGCCGGGTCGGCGCCGGCTACAGGACGGCGGGGGCGAGTTCGTCGGTGTGCGGGTGCTCCTGGTCGGTGTCGGCCATGCGGCGGTCGGGGCGGCGCGCGAGCAGGTAGGCGAGGCCGGCGAGGGTGACGGTGCCGACGCCGAGCGGTGCCGCCCAGATCTGGTACCAGGGTGCTCCGGCCGGGGCGAGGATGGTGCGCGGCCAGCATATGTTGACCAGTTCGAAGCCGGTCCACAGCACCGCGAGGACGTTGAGCGGGGTGCCGAGGCGTCCGTAGCCGACCGCGCCGGCGGGCTTCCAGGTGCCGCGCAGGCGGGCGATGAGGGCGACGAGGGCGAGCAGGAAGAACGGCACGAAGATGGCGGCGCTGCCGAAGGTGATCAGGCTGCCGATGGCCGAGGTGTTCAGGCCGAGCACCAGTGCGGCGCAGCTGACCACCGTGGCCGCGACGAGGCCGCCGATCGGCGCCTTGTGCCGGTTGACCTTGCGGACGTGGCGGGAGAACGGGAAGACGTCGTCGCGGGCGAGGGAGTAGAGGCCGCGGGCGGCGCCGCCCTGGGAGGCCATCAGGCAGGCGGTGAAGCTGATCAGGACGACGAGGACGAAGGGCTTCTCGGCCCAGCCGCCGAAGGCGTGGGTGACGGCGGTGGTGACCGGGTCGAGGTCCTTGGCCGCGACGACGGCGGCGGGGTCGGGGTGGGCGAGCTCGACGGAGACCGCGTTGAGGATGACGACGAGTCCGACGCTGAGCAGCGACCACCACATCGCCTTGGGGACCTGTCGAGCGGCGTCCTTGGTCTCCTCGGCGGTCGACACACAGGCGTCGAAGCCCATGAAGGCCCAGCCGGCGACGGCCACGGCGGCGAGCAGGGCGCCGGTGTCGCTGATGCCCAGCCCCTTCGGCGCGTTCAGGAAGTCGGTGAGCAGGGAGAAGCCGTGCTGCCGGAAGAAGCCCCACGACCGGGGAGGCGACGGCGAAGCCCATGGAGATGTTTCCGAGCACGCTCAGGCTGCGCCGCAGCTCCTGCTGGTAGCCGAGCGCGGCCAGCCGGTCGGCATCGGTCGGGGTGTTCTCGGCCACGGGCTGCGCCCTCCAGATAAAACTAACTTTGTTAGCAACTGCTGTCGGTCTGGCACGATAGCCCCCGGACACGGAGAGCGGAAGAGGGGAATTTTCGGTGGGCCGACCTACCAAGGCACTGCTGACCCGCGAGCGGATCGCGCTCGCCGCGCTCCAGGTGGTGGACGAGGACGGCCCCGACGGCCTGACCATGCGAGCACTGGCGGAGCGGCTCGGGGTCAAGGCGGCCTCGCTCTACAACCACATCCAGAGCAAGGACGCGCTGGTCGACACGGTCTCCGAGCTGGTCAACGACGAGATCGACCACACGCCGCTGGGCGATCCCGACTGGCGGGCCGGCCTCGCGGCGTACGCGCGCGGCTACCGCGCGGTCTTCCTGAGGCACCCGAACGCCATCGCCCTGCTCGCCCGCCGCCGCGTCGAAGCAGCCAGCGCGCTGCGCGGCTACGACGCGCTGCTCGCCCTCCTCGGCCGGGCCGGTCTCGGCCCCGCGGACGCGGCGGAGGTCGCCGCCGCGCTGGACTACCTGGTACTCGGCTCCGCGATGGAGACCTTCACGGCCGGCTTCACCCGGGCACCGGCCGCATACCGGCCGGAGTACCCGGCGCTCGCGGACGCCCTGGACGGCTCCTTCGCCCGCGGCGGTGGTGCTACGGGCCTCGACGACCGCGGGTTCGAGCTGGGGCTCGGTCTGTTGCTCGACGGCGTGGAGCGTCGGACACCGTAGGGCCGGGGCGGGTCGTCGCGTCCCCCGGGAGGGGAGTGAGGCTCCCGATCGCCGGGCAAGCCCGACTTCGCCACAGCGACCACACCCCGGGCGTTGCGGCCACTGGTGCTGCGCCGGGCAGGTGAAGAAACCACCCGTCAGGCTTGGATTCGGGCCGGCGCAGGTACGTGGTCCTGCTGTCCGTGCCGTCTGCCGACATCGAGGTTCCCGTGTCATCTGTCCGACGGTTGCGGCCGCGCCCGCCGCACGTCCTGTCCGCGCTGCTGGCGGTGGTGCTCGGTGCGGGCGCTGCCGCGCTGACCGTTCCGGCCCCGGCCGCCTCCGCGGGGACACCGAGGCCCGGTCACGCCCAGTCGGTTGCGGAACCGGAGACCAAAGCAGCCAAGGCGGCTGAGCCCAAGCCACGGGGAGCCGGCACTCAGCGTCCGATCGGCCCGGGCCCGGTGGTCGACCTGCTGGCGCACGGCAACCTCACGATGGCCTCCAACTCGGTGCTGACCTGCGACGACAGCGACGGCACGGTCTGCTCGGACACCGAGGGCTCGAACAACGGGCGGACCAAGTTCATCAAGGTCGACCCGAACGCGCCGGGCCCCAACGCCGCCTCCGCGCAACTGCTGCTGCCGGCCGGGGCGAACGTCCTCTCCGCCCGCCTGTACTGGCAGTTCAACCCGACCGGGACCAGCACCAACGGCACCTCCGGGGACATCAACAAGGGCAACCAGGTCTTCTGGAAGGTCCCGGGCGCGAGCGGCTACCAGCAGGTGACCGCCGACACCTACGACTGGTTCGACCAGAAAGTCGGCGGGAACCCGCCCGAGCCGCTGCTGGCCGGCGGGGCGGTCAAGGACGTGACCGCCGAGGTCAAGGCGGCCGGCCCCGGCAGCTACACCGTCGCCGACATCCAGGCGTGCAGCGGACGCTCCTCCGCGCAGAACTACGGTGGCAACAACGTGGGTTGCTGGGGCGGCTGGTCACTCGTCGTCGCGTACGAGGACCAGGCCGAGCCGCTGCGCTACCTCCAGGTCTGGGACGGCTACCAGCTGCTGCGCGACCCGGACAACTCGACCACGCTGACGCTCGGCGGCATCCGCACCCCCGCCACCACGGCCCCGCGCGCCACCATGGGGATCACCGTCGGCGACGGCGACGCGCCGATCGCCGGGGACACCCTGGCCGTCGGCTCCACGCCGGAGAACCTGACCCTCCTGCCGATGCCCGGCCCCAACGGGGTCGGCACCGACAACGCGTTCACCAGCCGGATCGACCACGTCGCCGCGGACGGCACCGGGACCAACATCACCACCCGCGACCCCGACCCGATCAACAACTACGGCTACGACGCCCGGATGATCGACGTGACCGGCAAGATCCCGGCCGGCAGCGAGCAGGCCCTGGTCCGGATCAGCGGCGCCGGCGACGCCCTGGAACCGCAGGCGGCCTGGCTCGCCCTCGACGCCCTCGAACCCGACCTGCGGATCACCAAGGCCAACACCCCGCCCGGCAGCCCCGACGACAACCCGCCCGGTCTGGTCGGCCCCGGCGAGACCATCACCTACACCTTCGCGGTGACCAACCGCCGCCAGGACGGCAGCAGCACGGACCTCGACACCGCGACCGACGTCACCGTGACCGACACGATCCCGGCCGGCACCACCTTCGTCCCCGCCTCCAACCCCGCCTGCCGGGCCAGCGGACAGACCGTCACCTGCACCGTCCCCGACCTGCCCCCGGGCGCCGAGGCCGACGTCGCCTTCCAGGTCACCGTCGACGCCTCGGCCGCCGTCGGCACCCACCTCGACGACACCGCCACCCTCCACTTCCAGGGCAGCCAGACCCAGCGGGCCCAGGAGCGCACCAGCAACACCGTCCGCAACACCGTCGCCGCGGTACCCGCCTACACCATCACCAAGACGGCCGACCCCGGCACGGCCAAGCCCGGTGACACCGTCCACTACCGGATCCAGGTCACCAACACCAGCCAGACGGACGCCCCCGGGGTCACCCTCACCGACGACCTGTCGGGCGTGCTGAACTCCGCCGCGTACAACAACGACGCCACTGCCGACCGCGGGCAGGTCCAGTCCGTCGGGACCACGCTGACCTGGAGCGGGGACCTGCCCGTCGGCGCCACCGCGACCATCAACTACTCCGTCACCGTGCGCTCCCCGCTGGCCGCAGACGCGGTCCTGCGCAACACCGTCTCCTCCGACACCTTCGGGAACAACTGCCGCCCCGGCTCCACCGACGCGCACTGCCGCGCCGAGGTGCCGGTGACCGTGCCGAGCCCGAGTCCCAGCCCGAGCCCGACGTCCTCGCCGAGCCCCGGCCCGACCACCAGCCCCAGCCCGGCGCCCAGCTCGATCCCGACCCACACCCCTCCGCCCGGACACGGCGGCCAACTCCCTGATACGGGCAGCAACATGGGCCGGGTCCTGCCCTTCGTCGGCTTCGCCGCGCTCGGCACCGTCGCGGCGGGCGCGCTCCTGCTGCTGAGGAGCCGCCGCACCCGCTGAGCCCCGCACCCGCTGAGCCCCGTAGCCGCACGACCCCACGGCCGCACCCACGCCCCCCGCGTGGGTGCGGCCTCGTACTGCCGGACGGCGCCGGACGGACCGGGGAGTGAAGGGCCGGCCGAGCCTGCTCGCCGACGCGGCGGCCCACCGGAAGGACTGAGACACGCACCCCGCCTACAGGGCGTCCTGCGCGCCGGGGTCCAGAGTGAGTTCGCCGTCGCCGGAGTCGTAGTCGAACAGCTCGGCGTAGCGGCCCCAGTCGATGGCGGTGTCCAGCTGGCGGCGCGCGTCCTCGGCGGAGAAACCGCGCCGCAGCAGGTCGAGGAACAACCCTTCGCGCAAGGTGTGACCGTCGGTGGCGGCCAGGGCCTGGACGATGGCCCGCACGAGCGGGGCGCGGCTGGCGGCGTGGTGGGCGAAGAGCTGCTTGCTGGTGAGGATGTCGGCGGCGGCGAACTCGCGGCCGGCGTCGGTGACGCGGATGCGGGGGCCCTCCGTGCGCGCGAGGTCGAGCAGCTCGGCGGCGTCGACCAGGGGTAGCAGGTCGTCGATCTCGAAGTTGAGTTCGTCGGCGATCTCCGCCAGGCCGTCCTCGCCGCCGCGGGCGACGAGGATTTCCAGCAGGCCCGCCAGCCCGCCGACGCTGACCTCCGGCAGCGGCGTGCTGGTCGGGGTCGGGGCGGGCCGCTCGGCACCACCGGTCGTCGCAGGCTCTACCGCGGCGACGGCAGCATCCTCCCGGCCGGTGAGGATGCCGTAGACGGTGTCGACGATGGATTCGAAGTGCGGGTCCTGGCGGTTGCGGGGGCGGGGCAGGTCGACGCGCAGTTCGGCCTGGATGCGGCCGGGGTTGGCGGCCAGCACCAGGATGCGGTCGGCCAGCAGGACGGCTTCCTCGATGTTGTGGGTGACGATCAGGATCGACTTGACCGGCGCCTCATGCCCTTCCCACAGGCCGACCAGCTCGTTGCGCAGGTTCTCGGCGGTCAGCACGTCCAGAGCGGAGAACGGCTCGTCCATCAGCAGCGCGTCCGGTTCGACGACCAGGGCGCGGGCGAAGCCGACGCGCTGGCGCATGCCACCGGACAGTTCCTTGGGGTAGGCGGACTCGAAGCCGTCCAGACCGATCAGGTCGATCGCCTTCAGCGCCCGCTCGCGCCGCTCCTGTTCACCGACGCCCTGGGCGTGCAGGCCCAGTTCGACGTTCTGCTGCACGGTGAGCCAGGGCAGCAGGGCGAAGGACTGGAAGACCATCGACACACCCGGGTTGGCACCGGTCAGCGGCTCGCCCCGGTAGGCGACGGTGCCCGAGGACGGGGCGATCAGCCCGGCGATGCACCGCAGCAGGGTCGACTTGCCGGAGCCGGACTTGCCCAGCAGCGCGACGATCTCGCCCTCCGCCAGGTGGAAGCCGATGTCGTCCAGGACAGGCAGCTCCCGGCCGTCGGGGGTGGTGAACGTCTTGGTCACCCGCTCGGCCCGCACGATCGTGGCGCCGGTCGGGCGGGGGCCGGGGGTGCGCGGGTGGTCGGTGGTCACGGGTCCTGCCTCGCTCGCTGGTACGAAAGGTCAGAGGGAGTAGCGGGTCTCGGCGATGCGGTAGAGGCGGCGCCAGAACAGCCGGTTGAGGGCGACGACGTACAGGCTCATCACCACGATGCCGACCAGGATCTTCGGGAAGTCCCCGGTGGCGGTGGCCTGGGTGATGTAGGAGCCGAGGCCGGTGGCGGTCAGCGTGTGGGAGCCGTAGGTCACGACCTCCGCGACGATGGAGGCGTTCCACGCTCCGCCGGCCGCCGTGATCCCGCCGGTGACGTAGGAGGGGAAGATCGCGGGCAGGATGAAGGTGCGCCACTTCAGTCTCCCGCCGACGTGGAAGGTGGTCATCGCCTCGCGCAGGTCGGTGGGGATGGCCGAGGCGCCGGCGATCACGTTGAACAGGATGTACCACTGCGCGCCCAGCGCCATCAGCAGGATCGCGCCGACGTTCAGCGAGATGCCCAGCGCGACGAACGCGGCGGTGGCGAACGGGAAGACGAAGTTCGCCGGGAAGCTCGCCAGGACCTGCACCACGGGCTGGGCGAAGCGGGTCACCCGCGGGTTCATGCCGATCCACACGCCGATCGGCACCCACACCACCGTCGCGAACGCGATCAGGACGATCACCCGGCTGAAGGTCGCCGCTCCCAGGGCCAGCGCGTGTCCGAACTCCGCGAGCCCCACGGTGGATCTGACGTAGGCGAACGCCTTCCACGCCCCGAAGAGCACCAGCACGCTGACCGCACCGGCGAAGAACACGTCCCCCGTCCGCTCGCGCGCCGCCGACCCGCCGATCGGGTGCTCGGCCAGCCCGAACGGCCGGCTCGCCCGCTCCAGCGCGCGGCCGATCGGCAGCAACGGGCGGCCGAGCCGTTCGGGGACGCTCGAGCGGCGCAACAGATCGAGCACCAGACTGCGGGGGCGCTCGGCGGCTTCCGACTCCTCCACCCGGAACCGCTCCGACCACGCGACCATGGGCCGCCAGAACAGCACGTTCACGCCCATCACCATGACCACCATCACGGCGATCGCGATGCCGACCTGACCCAGGTCGCCGGCGGCGATGGCCGCCGCGGCGTAGGACCCCATGCCGGGCAGCGCGTAGCGGTGGTTGAGGACGCTGATGGTCTCGGAGGCGGCGAGGAAGAACCAGGCGCCGCCGAAGCTCATCATGCCGTTCCACACCAGCGGGATCATCCCGGAGGGCACGTCGAGCTGCCAGAACCGCTGCCACTTCGTCAGCCGCATCACCCGCGCGGCCTCGTCCAGCTCCTTGGGCTGGGAGACGAGGGAGTAGTAGAAGGCGAAGGTCATGTTCCAGGCCATCGCGGTGAAGATCGCGAAGATCGAGGCGCACTCCAGGCCCAGGATCGAACCGGGGAACAGGGCGATGAACGCGGTCACCGTCACCGACAGGAAGCCCAGCACCGGCACGGACTGCAGGATGTCCAGCACTGGCAGCAGCACTTTGTCCGCCCGCCGGAGCCGCGCCGCGGCGGTGGCGTACACGAAGGTGAACACCACCGACGCCACCAGCGCCGCGAACATCCGTACCAGCGAGCGCACCGCGTAGTACGGCAGGTTCGCCGGGTCCGTCGACACCGTGTCAGGAGCCGTGCTGGGCAGGAACGGCGCGTTCAGCGACGGGGCGAGCCGCAGCAGGCCGTACAGGAACGCGACCAGTGCCACGACCACCAGCACGTCCACCCACCGGAATGCCGGCCGCCGCCACACCCCCCGCGAGGGGAACCCGCCCGGACCCGCCACCTGGCCTCCCGTGTCGCCGTCGGCTCGCTGCCTCGGCCAGGAAACCATGCCCGGGAAACTCCGGACGAGTCCCCGCCGAGCGACACGCGAACATGCACCGACAGAAGATCCAGAGCAGCCGCGGGGCCGGGCACCCGGTCCACACGTACGCCGCCGGGGCCGCGGCCGACAGGGAGTAGGGAAGCCCTTCGGGTGTGGAATCTGACGGCTGAGCGGCCAACCGACACAATCCGCTGACCTGCGGCTGTCTCCAGGCTGCGGCGTGGCCGTTCCCGGATGCCACAAGATCAATTCCCCGCACAGGGGTATGGCCGTGGCGGATGCGACGGCAAGCTACGGCGAGGTCGGGCTGCCAGGAGCGCGTACATCCCGTACGTGGCTTCCCCGGCGCGGCCGGAGGCTCAGTGCGTCCGGCGGCCGGACGGAACATGGCACTTCTGCACCGGCGACATCTGGGGCACCACCCTGGTCCTCAGGGCGTGTGGGGTGTCACGGTGGCGGCCGGGCCGGTGGCTGGCGGTGCGTGCCGGGGCGTCCGGTTCGGAGAAGGGCTGTGCGGCTGTGGCCCGGACACGGCCTGCCCGCGGTACCTGCGGGGCGGGTGTGTCCGGGCCCGGGTCGCCGGTGGTGTCAGCGGCAGTCGGTCTCGATGTTGAAGCTCGTGACGGAGCGGATGGCGTCGCTGTAGGAGGGGCCGAGCTGACCGAAGTTGCGGTCCACGGTGGTGCCGCCGCAGCGCAGCTGCTCCGTGAACATGCTCTCCTGCCAGCCGGACCCCTTCTCCTGGCGCAGGCCCTGGTGGTAATCCACGGAGGGGTTGGTGCCGCCGGCGTACCAGGTCACGCGCCCTTCGACGTTCCAAGTCGCCACCTCGTCCCGGGAGGCCGCGTACCAGATGCCGGCATAGTCCTTGGACATGCTCTTCCGGGTGTCGGTGATCAGGCCCCAGGTGCCGTTGTCGCGGACCTTGAGACAGGTGCGGATCTCGACGTAGGTGCGCTTCTGCGGGCCGTACTTCTGGAGCCACTTCGAGCAGTACATGCCGGCCTTGACCTGGTCGGGGTAGGCGGCCCGCGGCTGGGTGGCGGCGGCCGCAGGGGAGGCGGCCGCAGGGGAGGCGGCCGGGGCGGCGAGCAGCGCGGCTGCGGCGGCGGCGCCGAGAAGGGCGGACAGGCGGGGCGGGGCGAACACGGGTGTCTCCTGGTGTGTGCGGGGTGCGGATTTCGGTGCGGGTGCGGGGGTTTCCGCGGCCGGGCCCGGTGTGCTCAGGTGGTGGCGTGCTGGGCGCCGTCGTCGCCGGGGTTGTCGTCCTCGCCGGGGTCGACGGCGGCGGGTCCGGCGGGCAGCGGGGTGCAGCCCGACGTGGTGATGTCGGTGATCTCGGGGTCGTCCTGGTCGGCGGCCACGGTGCTCTGGACGCTTTCGCAGGTCCAGCTCTGGCCGGTGTAGAAGGAGTGGACGGTGGCGGGGCCGGTGTAGTCGGCGGGGCCGTCCAGGCAGGCGGACGCCTCGGCGAGGCCGTCGTCCTCGACCATGGTGAAGCAGTCGAAGACGACGTCCTCCTCCGCGGGGGCGGCGTGGGCGGTGGCGGGTCCGCAGGCCAGGGCCAGGGCGAGGGCGGCGAGGGCGAGTGCCGTCCGGTTGGGGCGGGCGGTACGGGGCACGGGGGTTCACCTTCGGTCGTGGAGGGGGTTGCGGGAGTCGGGCCGTGGGCGGCCGGGCCTGGCGGGTGCCCGCACCGGCCCGTCCGGCGGCCTGCTCGGGCCCTCCGGACAGGACGGCCACGCACGGTTCTCCCATACCGGAAACGTCGCAGGAGGCACGGGACACGTACGGGGCCGCAGGTTCACCCGCACGACCGATGAGCGAGGACGCTGCGGGGCCCGGCGGCGGTGCCTCGGTCGGGGCGACGGCCCGCCGGTACGCGGGCGGTCGATGCGCGGTCGGGCCTCCCGGGGCCCGCCCGGCGCGACCTGGCCCGTTCCCGGCGCTCCACGTCCGGGAACACCGCTGCTCGCCGTCGAGCGGGCCCCGCTCCTCGACCCCGACACCACCGGCGCCCCCCGCACCGGCGCCCGCGGTGCCGCCTCGCGGGTTACCCACGACGGCCACATCCGGGTGTGCGGCGCCTGTGCCCTGGACGAAGCCGTCCGCGACGCCTTTGGCCAGGCTCCGATCCCGCCCACCGACTGGCCCCTCAAGGGCCATGTCAACCAGGCCTGGTGACCGCCACTCACGACGAGGGGCCCTCGCCTTCGGCCGGCTTGGGTCGAGGAAGGGCCGCGTTCTGTCCTGGCCCGAAAGTGCCCATCGACGCGGACACCGGTCCGGGCCGGGCTCCGGTGTCGGTCGGTGTTGGTCTCGTGGGGTGCATTCGGCAGAAGGTCCTGCCGGTGCTGGGGCCGGCCGGTGGAACCGGGGGTGTGACGGATGTCGGGGACCGGGAGACGCCCGCCGCCTTGTGGCGGGCCGCGGATCTGACGTCGGCCTACCTCACCCTCGACGCTGCCGCGGTGGAGGGCTGCCTCGCCGGCCTGGGTGCCGACGCGCCGGAGCGCTTGCCGGCCTGGCTTGGTCCTGAGGTCGTTGACGTTGAGGTAGCCCGCTGCTCACCCCTGCGCAGCAGCTGACCCGTCGTCCGGCCGGAGCCGTCGGCGGTGAGGGGCCGTACGGCTCAGGTCGACCTGCCCTCCGCCGGGTGACACGCCGTGCCCGGCAGTGGAGCAGCGCCGACCATGCCTGCAGCGGGGGAGGGCCCCCCGCGTTCAGGAGGTCTCCATGCGCTCCCGCGCCATTGCCGCACTCGCCGCTTTCGGCTTCGCGCTCACCGCGCAGATCGGCACCACTGCCGCCGCCTCTGCCCTGCCGGCCGACGAAGGGCAGTCCCGGCACTCCGGCAGCCGCGCCGGCGAGGTCGGCCCGTTCGGGCTGATCCCGGTCAACGCCCTCAACGATGTGAACGTGAGTCCGAACCTCGGGTGCCTCGGCCAGAATCTCGGCAAGAACCTCACCGCGCAGTCGTTGATCGGCCTCGTCCCGGTGGGCGTCACCGCGCCCGAACTGCTCGCCGACGGGCTGGACCTCGACCTCCCGTCCAACGGGAACGGCCACAAGCACATCACCGACAACTCGTGCACGGCCCACCAGCAGGCGGCCGGTCCTGCATCCTGAGGCGTGCGGGCCCAGCGCCCGCCGGCGGGCGGATCGGCAGTTCGTCGCAGAGCGGGCGGGGAGTTCGGGCAGGGCAGGGCCGGGCCGGGTCGTCGCAGGCCGCCGCGCCGCCGGCAGCCGCCCGGCCCCTCGGCCCGAACCTGCGTGGGCCCGCTGGGGGCGTGGCCCTGCAGCTCGGCGGTGCGCGGCAGCGTCGCCGTCCACGGGTGGACGACTTTCCGTTGACGGTCCGCCGGTGGGGGATCCGATCGGCACCTGACCGCGTGGTGCCGATCGAGGTTCGGCGTGTGCGCCCGTGTCGGGCGCCGCCACCGGGAGCGGGGCTTGATCGACGCCTGCCAATCACACGGGCGGACGGCGCCCCCCTCGTACGCGGCATCCCCTGCCGACAGGAACGGCACGAACCGTCGCCGGCGGCGCCCGCCCGTGGCCGGGCGCCGCCACCGTCCCGCCCGGGTGCACAGCAGCTACGTGCGGCGGTTGGACGACAGTGCGGCGGGCGGGCGTCGGGTGGTGGTCGAGTTACGGGTCCGCCGGTTCCGCTGCCGTGAACGAGCTTGCCCCGGGCCACGTTCGTCGAGCAGGCGGCGGGGCTGACCTTCCGTCACGGGCGGCGGAGCCAGGGTCTGCAGACCGCGCTGCAGCAGCTCGCCCTGGCCCTGGCCGGCCAGGCCGGCTCCCGTCTGGCCGAGACCTTCGCGGTCCCGGTGAGCCGTTCCACGCTCCTGCGGCTGATAGGCGCCCTGCCGGATCCGGCGCGCGCGGTGCCGCGCGTCCTGGGTATCGACGAGTTCATGATCGCGGCTCCGGTGACCCTCCGTGGCTCTGGCACGGAAAGTGATCCAGAACCCGCGTTCGACCGTCGCCGAGACCACCGCCGACCTGCCTGCTGGGCGGCTTTCTCGACCGGGCCGGGGGTTTGCGCGGGGGCGCGCAGCCGAGGCTGCTGTCACGAGAGTGGCACCCCGCACCTGTAGTACCGCTGGTGAGTAGCCGTCCGGTGCTGTCGTGGTCCTGGCGCCCGACCCGGGGCGTTCCTCTGTGGCTGCCGGATGGCCTGTTGCCCGGTATGGCGTGGGGCTGTGGTCTTCACCGGGCCGGTGCGTCGTCTTCCGGGGGCCATGGCCTCGTTGGGCGAGAGGGAACGGCGGGTCCGCTGCCGGTCTGGGGTCTTTTCGTCATCGTTCGAAGATGTCGTTGACGAAGCTCTTGAGGATCGCGAGGGATCTGCCGGCGGCGCGGGTGTTGCCGACATTGTCCAATGCTGTGACGGTGGCGTTCAGGGTTTGGGCGACGGCGATTTCCTGCGGGACCGGGAAGGGTTCGTTCGCGCAGTCCCCTGCCGCAGCGGTGAGGTCCGCCGTGACCTTGTTGTCGTCGGTGAGAGCGGTGCCCGCGTCGCCGGCGGTGTTGGCGGCTTCTGCGGCGGCGATATCGACTTGTGCGGTGGCGATGTCGCTCTGGCAGGCGGGGGCGGTCAGGCGAACGGCTGCGGCGTGGGCGGTGGTGGCGCCCATGAGCGGCGCCAGGGTGAGAACCGCGGCCACGGCTACGTATCGGAGCGGGGGGTAGGGCATCGGCGGTCTCCATTCTTGAACCGTGCACAGGGTGGCATGCCGACCAAACGATCAGCACATATGGTCACTTAACTGTCACCCTAGGCTATGGCTTGGGTGTTGGCCTGGGGGCTTGAGGGGCGCGCCCTTTGCCCGACCGGCGCGAACACCGTCGCCTACACCCGGGGTCACCGATCAGGCCCAACAGATCGACCTCTCCTTCACCGGCAACTCCACCACCTGCCTCTTCAACGGCCTCTCCGTTCACACCGTCAGCTTCAGCGGCACCGGGGCGGGCGCTCCCAGCTGCCTGGTCGGATCATCCACCGCCTCCGGCCCGCGATCGACGACAGCAAGGACACCAGCACCTTCACCGTCTCCTCCACCATCGACGTCGGCGGGGCCCGGTCGCCCCGGTCGCGGTGGCCACCGGCACTTTCACCTCCGGCAAGCTCGCCGGCGACAGCATCGCCGTCACCCTGGAACTCATCCCCGACAGCCCTCTGGGCTGTGTCAACGGACAAGGCGTCACCAGCACCACCGCCGGCGTCACCTTCACCGCCACCCGTCTCTGGTGCTCCGACCAGGAAGGCTGCGACTGCGAAGGTCCACCGGGTCGGGTAGCCGGAGGGATGCGCGCTTCCTGCCCCCTGGCTCCGCCGCCGAGTGGAAGTCCTCCCCGCTGTACGGCCCTGGTGTCCGATCGACAGCCCGTGGGCACGCACCGTCTTTCGCTGCTGGGCGTGCGCAGTGGGGCAGGTCCCGGCCGGGAAAGGGGTCCGCCGGATCCTTGCCTGACAACCTGGCGGAGACTGATACTCAAGGACGCGTTGCGGTACCTGCTGTTCCAGCTGTGGTCCCGTCCGCGGGGTTGGGCGGGCGGGACCGGGAGACGGCCGAGGGCATGGCTGGCCTTGGTATTGTCACCAGGTGAGCAGGACGTAGCCGGGGCCGCCTTGGGCTCCGGGGCTACCTGCCGTACCGGTGGTGCCGGGTTGCCCGGAGGCCTGGCTGCTCATGGTGCCGTTGCCGCCGTATCTGCCGGCCCCTCCGCAGCCCGTGTTGCCGTTGCCGCCTTCGTCGGCGGCGGTCGGCATACCGCCGACCTGGCCGGGCGCGCCGACGAGACCGTCGGCTTCCCGCACCGTACCGCCTCCCGAGCAGAACGTGATGCAGGTCGTCTCGCCGGGCAGTTACCCGCGCCGCCGGGACGGGAAGCCCCGCCTGGCCCAGGCCTCCGGAACCCCCGCTCTTGGAGGGAATCTGACCTGCCTGTCAAAGACGGTAGGTCAGCAGCGAGAGCTACTCGTGCCTCGGGAAGCCGGGAGCCCGTCGCTCTGCCAGGCGGGGATGCTGAACGGAAAATCGAGCCTCAGCCGGGCAGGCGGCAGCGTCCGTTGCGCGTGAGCGGAACGGACGAGCGCGTGAGCAGGTCGGTCAGGCTGTGGGTGCGAGGGTGACCTGGTGGCCGAGGGCTTGGAGCTGGCGGGACGAGGTCTCGGGTCTTGCGGGCGGTGTTCAGGTGGCGTTGGTGCCAGTCCGCGCCGTGGTCCTGGTAGCGGGCGTCGGGGTCGTTGATGAGGTGCCAGGCTATGACGAGGATCGAGCGGGCGACGGCGACCAGCGCCTTGGCGTGGCCTCGTCGTTCGAGGCGCGGACCATGCCGCGCTCGGCGAGCTTGGCCAGCCACACGGCGTCCAACCGGTCGGTCTTCGGGCGCCCTGGGACGTTCTTCACCTCGCGGGCGTTGACCAGCCAGTACTTCAAGCCCCGGGCCTCCAGCAGGTAGAAGAAGGTCTTCCAGTAGCTGTCGGTCGCCTCCGTCACCACCCGCTGAACGCCGTGGATCCGCAGCCGGTCGCCGAGCTCCAGGACCGCGTTGGTCGTCGACGCCACCGTCCAGACCTCCTGGACCCGCCGACCTTCGCGCTCCTCGTGCGGCAGCCGCATGCACACCACCCCGGACGCCTTGGCGATGTCGATCGCCGCGACCCGGGCCACCGCCCCGTCGGCCAGGTCCTCCCTCGTCTCCTCCACGGTCATCCTCCCCTCGTACGCAGTTCTGGGACGGGGCTGTCCGGTAGGCCAGAGGGAGGCGGAGAAGCTGAACGGCGTGCTCGAGACGACAGTGCGTGGTCCCTCGGGCGGCCCCCTCACCAGACTCCTATGCGGGCTCAACAGCCCAAAGATCGTGCGGTGTCGGCGGACAGCCCCCAGACCGATTTTCACGCCCGCGAGGCGTCATCCGCAGGTGAACGGCTGACTACGAAGTCACGCAAGCCCGACCGGCCACGCGCCGGACGGTCGCCCGGTCGGCCGACGATTCCCCACAAGGACAACCGAAGGGTCAGTCAGGCGAAGGGTCAGACCTCCGGGCGATGCCATGGTCAATCCTCATTGTCAGGCGAAGGCGGTCTCGGCGGTGAGGGTGGAGTTGGTGATGGGCGTGCCGGTTCCGAGGAGGACGTCGATGCAGTTGTCCAGGATGGGCTGGTCGCTGTCGATGTTCAGCAAGGCGGTCAGTTTCTCGCTGGCCAGGCGTGTCGAGCCGTCGGTGACGGTGGCGGTGAGGGTGCCGGCTCCGTCGACCTGGGTGATGGCGATGCCGGTGAGCGTGCTGGTGGCCTGGCCGCCGTCTTTCAGGTTCCAGGTGAAGGCGGCCGTGGAGCCCTGGGCGAGTACGGCGGGTGTCGCGGGGTTGCAGCTGAGCGCGGTGAACTTGAGGGTGGCGCTGACGGTTCCACTGACGATGGTGCTGTCGCCGGTCTGCGAGTCCAGGCAGGTGCCCGCGGTTCCCCCGATGGTCACGGTGGTCGGCGGGGCCTGGGCCGACAGCGGCGGGCTGAAGGCGACGGCGGCGTTCACCGTGCACGTGAGGGTCTCCGTGGCCGCCGCGGGTGCGGCATCGGCGGCCGGCGCCGCAGCGGTGCACAACACCGTGAGAGCGGCGGCCACGGACAGAGCTGATCGGGAGGCGGGCATCATGGCTCGGCCTTTCTGGTCCGGGGATGATCGGGATGCACATGCGGGGCTGAGGTCCGCCGTGGTCTGGCCACCGGCCTTCGGCGTCTTCGGACGGCCTCGCCTGGAACCTCGTGAAGAGGGCGGCGGGACGCGCGATGCATGGTTCGTCACCATCCGCCGTGCCACTGAGGCTGAGGCTCGCACAGAGACGGCCGGAGGCTGGCAGCCGGCTGCCGGGGGCGTTCCGCTTTCCACCCGAACGGACGTGCCACCGGCGGAGGGCGCGCGGATCGGAAGTTCGCAGACGCCGGCTACGACGATCGTGTGACGTGCGTCCGGGCTCGTCATGCCTGATGAGGGGGGTGGCAGCCTGGCCACCGGCCACGATGGCGGGCTCCGCAGGGCCCCCGATCAGCGGGAGCACGTTCCGGGCGGGCATGTCGGCTCGACCGCACTGGTCCAGTGCACTGGCGACGGCGGCGTTGGCAAGCGCTCCGCCCGCTACCGGAACAGGTAGTTGGCCCGTCCGGTGTAGTACTCGGCGTGGGTCCCTTCGAGAGCGAGGAATGGTGCGTGCACTATCCCCACGAAGTCTGAGGGTGCGCCGCCGAATCATCCGGCCGCGACGGGAGCGACCTGTCAGTGTGCTGGCGATCCGGTGGCGCCCGGACACGAAGCGATACGGAGGAACACCTCGATGACATCCGTCCCGGCCCCGGCACGGCGCAGGTGGAGCAGAGCCTCGATGGCTGCCTGTGCCACCGTGCTGGCCGTCTGTGCCACCACCGTCGCCACCGGAACCGCCCCCGCCCACGCCACCACCGGTGTGCGCGAGTTCACCCAGAGCGCCACCTTCACCGTCCCCGCCGGTGCCACCGGCCTGCTGATCGACGCCTGGGGTGGTGGTGGCGGCGGCGCCGGCGGCGCCGCGCCCGTGACCGGTGGTGGGGGCGGGGGAGCCGGCGGATACGTCCACGGCGCGATCGACGTGCTCCCCCTGGAACAGGTCACCATCACCATCGGCGCCGGCGGTGCGGGCGGCGCGGCCAACACCGCGGGCTCCAGCGGCACCAGCACCACCATCGCGATCGGAACGACAGTACTGGCCACCGCCCGAGGCGGCGGCGGTGGCAGCCCGTCGAACGGAAACATCGGCGGCGCGATCGCCTTCGGCGGCGCGGGGGGAAGCGGCACCGCACCCGCCGAGACGGCCCTGGGCGGCGGTGGCTTCGTGCGTCCCGGTGGTGGTGGAGGCAACGCGGTCACCGCCAGCTACCCCAGCAGCAACTCTCCGGGGGGCGGGGGCGGCCAGCCCGCGAACACCGGCAGCTCCAACCCGGGCGACGCGGCGACCGGTGGGCAGGGCGGCAACTCCAGTTTTGGTGGCAACTCGCCCGGCGAGGAGGGAGCCTCGGGATACGCGCTCATCCACTGGTCGTTCTAGCCGCCCGACCAGGCCGAGCCGGCGCGGTGCTCAAAGCCGTCCCGGCACCCAAGGGCCGGCAAGCGGGACGCGCCGGGCGATGCGCCGTGAGTGTGAGTGCCTGACGCTGTCGGGGAATCCCCGACAGTGTCAGGCACTCACCGCACCGCCAGGCAGACGACCACAGCTGACCACCTGTCCGGGTCGCCGCACGGCCCGGCCGTCCTGGCCCTCGTGACGGCGGTGCCCCGTCTCGACTGCCTCCGACGGTGGCGGTGCCGGTCTACGTGCAGGCCCCCGGGTAGGGGTTGGGCTGTTGCCCGGTGAGGAGGGGGGTTGCGGTGGTGGCGGCCGCGTCGAGGGTGCGGTAGAGAGCGCGTGCCGCGGTGCCGGTTGTGGTCATCTTGGTGGCCGCGGTGAGTTGGCTGCCGGTCATCGGGTCGTGTCCCGCTTGGATGACGGACTGCACGCCGTCGGCGCCGAAGGCCTGCACGGTGCTTTCCAGGTCGAAGACCGGGATCGTGGAGGCGCCGAGCCCGGCGAGCATCCTGACGTCGTCGACCACGGTGTTCAGGTTGTTGTACGGCGGGACCCCGGTGTTGCCGATGGAGACCTGTCCTGCGGCGCCGAAGCGGTTCTGCATGTCGGTGAAGTAGGACGCCACGTAGCCCGATCCCAGGTCGATGCCGAAGGCGCGGTAGGCCTGCACGAAGTACTGGTCGTATCCCGGGGGCGGGAACGCCGTGATGTTGAGCGCGGCCTGCAGCGCGATGCTGGCGTTCTCGAGGTCGTCCAGCGCGTAGGGCACCGGCGAGCCCGCGATCCGCATGCCGTTCTGGTGCGCCCAGGCGATGGTGTCGGCATAGGTGCGGATCGCGGCGCACTGTGTGGCGGGGTTGAGGCTGTCGGCGGTCAGCAGGGCGTCGAAGCCGGTCAGGTCACCGCCGGTCAGCGCCTGGGCCACCGCCTGGTCGCCGATCGGGGACTCCAGATCCAGCACGGCCTGGGTGAACTGCAGGCTGTTCGCCGTCGACCAGTTGTGGAAGGCCTCGACGGCGTCCCGGACGAGGGCGGCGTTCTGCGAGGTGTCGAAGGTGCCCTCCGACAACGGCATGGTGATCCAGGCACTGACCGGGACACCCCGGGCGTTGGCCTGCCGGACGAGAGCGAGTCCGTCGGTGCGCTGGTTCTCCCCCGGCAGCGCGGGGCCGAAGTCCGAGCCGTAGATCAGGTCGAGGTAGAGCGGGCTGTTGCCGGTCGCCAGCGTGTTCCACACCGTGTCGGTGAACGCGCTGAGGTCCCGTGGACAGGTCAGCGGATCCGCCGCCACACAGGGCTGCACGTCCTGGCCCGCCCAGAATGCCACCTGCGCGCCGGGCGCCCGGACCCCGGTCGCGGCAACGGCACCGGCCGGCCGCGCGGCGGCTCCCGTGACCATGGAGCAGGCGAGCGCACTCGCCGCAGCGAGCACGAACGCCTTGACAGCCGGCCGCGACCTCGTCGTTGCCCTGTTCACAATCACCACCTCCTGCACGCATCGTATTGGCCCCGCTACAGAGCGGCGCGACTTGTGCACCTGATGCTTCACGGTCCGTGACGATGCGGCCAAGCGGCACCCGGTACTCGCAGGTGAGCTGGCGGACGGCCGCCGGCACCGGGCGGCGGCCGGCCGCGTCGGGCGTCCGGTCACCGTGAGGTCGGGGTGAGAGTGACGGGCCGCCGGCTCCTGAGACGGTGCCGTCCCCGATCGGGCACAGCTCCGGGCCGGTCCCGGTGAGGCCGCCGGTGTCCGAGACGCTCTCGGCGGTGGCGCCTCCGTGGAGGCCGCGGATCCGGCCCATGCGCTGGAGTACGAGGGAATCCGGCGGGCCGTCGCGAAGCCACCGGGATCCGGAGGAAGACGCCGCACGCCCCGCGCACTGGGCTCGTCGCGGATGGCGAGAGGTCGCCTCGGGTTCCCTCCGGCCACCGGCTCCCCCGCTTCCGGCACGCCACCGGCGACTGCGCGAACCGGATGGAGCAGCACGGGGCGCGCGGTGCCCTGGGGCGGTGTGCGATGGGTGGTGCAGCGGGCCCGGCCGCGGTGTGCGCTGCAAGTCGTGGCCTGTCGTTGCGATCGAAGGACTTTCTGCATGCGTGTGAATGTGAAGCTCACCGTGGTCGGTGTGGCAGCCGCCGGTTCCATCGTCCTGCTCGCTCCTGCTGCCGGTGCCGCCCCCCGCTCGCTGGCGCCGGGAGAAGCCGTGGTCAGTTGTGTCGACCGCGGCGCCGGCGGTCAGATGACCGGCGACAACCTGGCCGTCCTCACCCCCCTGGACGAAGAGGAGACGGAAGCGATCCCCGACGGGACGACCTTGCTGCACTGCACGAACAGCGCGCTCAGCACAGAGCCGGTGACGCTGTCCCTGTCCTCCCGGAATACCGGTGGAGCCCGCTCCGTCCGAACCACGCAGGCCACCCTCCAGCCCGGTGAAAGCGCTGACCTGGAACCGTCGTCCTCTGCCGCTAATTTCCTTGAACTTCTCGGAGTGACTGTTCCGTGATGACGTAGGCCCGATCTTTCGTGACGGTCCGCCCGTTCAACCGGCGGACCGTTTCGACGTGTTCGGAGTGGAGGCGGACGGGACGATAGCCGAGCAGCCGGGCGGGGATACCCGCGACCTCCGGGACGGCGCCGGCGGTCCGGACGCCGCGCCCGGCCGGCCGGGAACCGGCCTTTGGTGCGACCGGACTTGGACGACCCCGGTGGATCACCCCTGGCGCACCACGCAGCACAGCCTCCTGGGACCGGCGGGAACCCGGAGCGGCCGCGGTGCCGGGCCAGTCCGTCGGGAACGGGGCTGAAGAGACCTGCCCTGTGGAAGTACGCGTCCGGCTGTCTGCCGGGAGGGGCGGGCCGGTGTCGCGGGCCGGGCCGTTCGGCGTAGCACCGACTGCGCGTTTCCTCGGGCACGCGAAAGATGGTGCGTGCACTTCCCACAGAGGTCTGACAGTCCGCCATCGCCCCGGCCGGCTGGGCGCCACCTGCCCCGGCCCGGTAGCCCGGTGGTGTGCGGCCGCGAAGCGATACGGAGGAACACCTCGATGATATCCGTCCCGGCCCCGGCACGACGCCGGTGGAGCAGAGCCCCGATGGCCGCCTGTGCCACCGTGCTGGCCGTCTGCGCCACCACCGTCGCCACCGGCACCGCCCCCGCCCACGCCACTACCGGTGTGCGCGAGTTCACCCAGAGCGCCACCCTTACCGTCCCTGTCGGTGTGACCGGTCTGACGATCGACATCTGGGGAGGAGGAGGCGGCGGTGCGGGCGCCTCGTCTGCCACCTACAGGATCGGGGGTGGCGGCGGTGGAGCCGGTGGATACGTCCATGGCGCGATCGACGTGCTCCCCTTGCAGGAGGTCACCATCACTATCGGTGGCGGCGGTGCGGGCGGTGCTGGTGGTGCGGTCGGCGCGCTCGGTACCGCGGGCACGGCCGGCACCAATAGCGCCGTCGCGATCGGATCGACGGTGCTGGCGACCGCCGCGGGCGGCGGTGCGGGCGGCGCGCCAAACCCGAACCCCGGTTACGCCGGCGGTGGCGCAGGGGGCGGCGGTACCGCGCCCGCCGAGACGGCTCTGGGCGGGGGCGGCTTCGTACGCCCCGGTGGTGGCGGAGGCAGCAGCACGGCCCCAGTGAGCTTCCCCGACGTCGAATCACCGGGCGGCACGGGCGGTCTGCCCGCGAACATCGGAAGTTCCAACCCGGGCGACGCGGCGACCGGTGGAGCGGGCGGCACTTCCAGCTCCTACAACGGCAATGCCCCAGGCGAGGGGGGAAGCCCGGGGTACGCGATCGTCCACTGGTCGTTCTAGCCGTTCGGCCGCACAGGATGAGCCGGGACGGTGCTCGACGCCGTCCCGGCAGCCGGATGCCGGACGGTCACCGCCCGGTGCCGGGTGGTCGACCCGTTGACGCGCAACAGCGATGCGCACGGCTCGCGCGGCCGCACCGGCCCCGGACCGTACGTGAGAAGCAGTGTCAGAGCTCCGCGGATGCCCCGACTCCGACCAGCTACATTCCTGTACGCCCCCAGAGGTCGACCACCGAACGACGCCGGCGACCCCCGCACGCCCCGTACCCGACGGCAGCTTCGTCGGGTACGCACGGGCGCCCGCCAAGGGCCACCTGACGGGCCCACGGCACCTGCTCCGGCTCACGGAGCGAGCGACACAGCCAGTCGAACAGTTCCGGGACGGGCCCTGGGCCCGTCCTACCCAACGGGCCAAGAGCCCGCCCCCATCACAGACAAGGATCCTCCGCATGTCACGTATCCCGTTTCTGCGCCGCCTGGCCGTCCGTGCCCTGGCCGTCACGGTGATCACCGCCGGTGTGTGGCTTCCGGCCGCTCCGCAGGCTTCCGCCGCCGTGCTGGACGCGAGCTGCCTGACAGGCACGAACGCCGTCTCCTACACCCCGGGGATCACCGATCAGACCCAGCAGATCGGCCTCTCCTTCACCGGTAGCTCCACCTCCTGTGTCTTCAGCGACCTCTCCGTTCACACCGTCAGCTTCAGCGGTACCGGGGCGGGCAGCCTCAGCTGCCTGGTCGGATCGTTCACCGCCTCCGGCAACGCGCTCTGGGACGGCAAGGACACCAGCACCTTCACCGTCTCCTCCACCATCGACGTCGGCGGGGGCCTGGCCGCCCCGGTCGCGGTGGCCACCGGTACCTTCACCTCCGGCAAGTTCGCCGGCGACAGCATCGAGGTCACCCTGGAACTGATCCCCGACAACCCCCTGGGCTGCGTGGACGGGCAGGGCGTCACCAGCACCACCGGCGGCGTCACCTTCATCGCCACCCACTTCTGACCCCGGCGCGCGGGCTCTCCCCGGCCTCTGCGACGAGGCTCTGGTCCGGTGGCCGGGGCGGGCACAGGCAATACCCCGTGATGGTGTTCCTGCCACCGTCGGGCCGGCTCTCGCCATCTGCACTCCTCTCGCGGCTGCCTGTCAGCCCGATCCCGGAGAGCGGACCGGACGGCAGCTGGAGACGGTGTTGGGGCGGCCGGCGGCCACACCAACACCTACACGGTCGTGTGGCCTGTCACCAGGTGACCAGGATGTAGCCGGGGCCGCCGTTGCCACTGGCTGCGGGAGCGGTGCCGGCGGTGCCCGCGGTGCCGGCCTGGCTGCCGGGGCTGGGGTCGGGAGCACCACCGTGGCCTCCCGCACCCCCGGCGCCTCCCGCGCCGCCGGTTGCTCCGGTTCCGCCCTGTCCGGCGCCCGGGGGCAGGGTGACCGGCAGGGAGGCCGGGGGCGTGGGGGCCGCGCCGCCCGACCCGCCCGTGCCACCGGTTCCACCGGTGGTCGGCTGGCCGCCGTCGCCCACCCTGCCGCCGCTGCCGGTGCCGCCCGCTCTGGCCGAAATGCTGGAGGCCCCGGCGCCGCCCTGGTTTCCCGTGTTCCCCGAGAGCAGGACGGGATCGGCCCCCGTGCAGGCTGAGGCGAGGCCGCCGGCTGCTCCGCCGCCGCCGCTGCCTCCCGCTGCCGGCGTGCCGCCGGCCCCGCCGACGCCGCCGGTGCTGAGTTCGGCCCGCTCACCGCGCAGGCCCTCGCCGCCGCCCGCACCTCCACCACCGGAGCCGCCCACAGCACCGCCGAAGGCCTGCGCCCTCCCCTTGCTCGTCGCGGCGTAGACCACCGACTGCCCGCCGTTGTTGTTGTTGGTGAAGTCTCTGGTTCCCGCCCCGCCCGGAGAACCGTCGCGGCCGGGCTCGAACAGGCTGTCCGCCCTGCCACCGGACCCCGCACCGCCGCCGGTTCCCCCGCTGAGGATGCTTCCCGGCCTGCCGACGGTGACGTAGACCGGTTCTCCCGGCTTCACGGTGAGCGTGCAGGACACGAATGAGCCACTGCCGCCGCCACCACCCGCGCCACCACCCGCGCCACCGGCTCCGCCTCCACCACCGCCACCACCGGCGGGCCCCAGCGTGAAGCTCCCGCCACCGCCGCCGCCGCCACCGCCCCCACCACCGGCGGCGACACCCCCCGGGCCACCACCCGCCAGCACGTAGACCGTCAGCGACGTCACCCCTGCCGGGACGTAGAAACCGGTGTTGCCCGGCGTGGTGAACTCCTTCTGCCCGGAGACCTTCACCGCCCGCGCCGGCTCCTCAGAGGCGGCGGCCGGGGCCGGGAAGGCACCCGCCAGCATCACCAGTGCACCCAGCACCATCGGGGTGCCCACCGCCGCCCGCCGCAACCGCGCCGGTCCTGTACCTCGTTCAGTCACGTCAACGTCCTTTCATGAAGGGGAGAAGATGCCGGGGAGAACCCGCGCCAGCCGGCACGAATCAGCCCCGCCTCAGCGTTCAACAGGCTCGTTCGTGCCGCTACTGATGCCGCGCATACGCACTAACCGCCGCAGTCGCGCCCGCAAACGGTGTCCGATCCGCGCGGCTCCACGACGCCGGGCCGCCCCCTGGATGCCCGTCACGACGTGCGCCTCCCCAGTTGCCGGGGAGGGCCGCCGGTCCACAAGCGGGCGGATTGACGACCCTGGAGCCACTGCCGTGCGCGGTCATGATCAGCCCGGTGGCCACCGGGCTGGAGTGATCACGCCGCTTCCTTCGCCCGGGTCGGCGTCAGGCGGGTCGTCCGGCTGGGCTGCTTGCGGGTAAGGCACCGGGTCATCCGCGTGATCGCCGCCGATGTGATCAAGGATTCAACGTGCTGGATCAGCCTTTCGTGGTCCCTGGCGTGGCGGCGGGCGTGCATGATCCACTCGCTCCACGACCCAGCGACTGGGCAGGATGACGAACCCGACAGCGCTCTTGGGGCTGCTGACCGTCTTCACGGTCCCTACCGTTTCCAGGCCACCGAGGCCGAACGCCGGGCCGAGCCGACGTGCTGACAGGCGTGTGCCGGGTCTGCCACCGAACACGGC
>NZ_JBHVWW010000001.1:247786-250461 GCF_042882025.1 Kitasatospora sp. NPDC058243 | reverse complement strand
CCCCCTCCCCCCCCCCCTCCCCCCCACCCCCCCCCCACACCTCGCCTGCACTTTTCTCCCCCCCTCCCCCACCCCCCACACCCTCACCCCCCCCCCCCCACGCCTGCGCTGGTTCACCCAGGACGGCCGGAGCGGCGCCGACAGGGCGGTGGGAAGCAGCGTGATCACTCCGGCCCGACACTCACCAGGTGATCAGCGCGTAGGCGGGGCCGCCTGCGGCACCGGCCGCCCCGGTGGCCCCGTTGGCACCGCTGGATCCGTTGGATCCTCCGCCGATACCGCCGGCGCCGTTGCCGCCCTGGCCTCCGCTGCCTCCGTTGCCACCGTTGCCACCCGTGCCGCCGACACCGGTCCCGGCGGGCGGGGTCAGCGCGCCGACGGCCCCGGCGCCTCCGGCACCTCCCGCGCCTCCTGCCCCGCCCCGGCCACCGGCCTCGCCCCGGCCGGAATGACCACCGCGCCCGCCCTGGCGGCCGGTGACACCCGCACCGCCCGCGCCGCCGCCCTGCCCCGCGGATCCGAGGCTGCCGGACAGGGCTGTCCCGTTGGTACCGTCGCAGTAGCCCGATGAGCTGCGGGTGTCCGCGGCACCCCCGGTGGACGTCCCGCCCGGCGTGCCGCCCGCACCCCCGGGGTTCGTGTCCCCGGTCCCCCCGCCGTCACCCCCGCTGCCGGCGCCTCCGGCCGGGCCTGCCCCAGCCGGGGTGCCCTCAGCGCCCCCGCCGTTCGCCTGCGCCCCGTCACCGGTGAGCGGATCAAACACGTCCACATCCGTGCCGTGCCTGGGTCCGTACGTGGCCCGGCCTCCTTCGCGTCCGGCGGCCCCTGACCCGCCGTTGGTGAGCACGATTCCGCCGTCGCCACCACCGCCCCCGGCCCCGCCGCCCCCCGGACGCGACTCGGGGCTCGTGGAGAATTTGACCTCCAACGTGAACCCGGGGGTGGCGGGAAGCGTGCAGGCGACATAGCCGCCGCCACCACCGCCGCCGCCACCACCGCCGCCGCCGCCTCCAGCCCCACCGCCGCCACCGCCCCCTCCCAGCGTGTCGGGGATCGCCAGATTCGAGCCGCCGCCACCCCCGCCACCGGCCCCGCCGCCACCACCGCTACTGGCCGCACCCGGCCCGCCACCGCCCCACAGGTACACGGTCACTGACGTCACCCCCGCCGGAACCGTGAACTCTCCGTTCCCGGTGAACGCCATCTGATTGCTCGGCTGCGTCGGCTGAGAGACGGTCTGCCGGGCCTGGGCGTAGGCCGCGCCAGCGGGAGACGGCGTGGCGAGGGCGCCCGCCATGGCGGCCAGGACCACGAAGGCCGAGGACACGGCGGGCATCCGCCGCGGTCTGCCCGGGCCAGTGGGAGCGAACGGTGTACTCACGGATGTTCTCCTTCGGTGAGGCTGCTTCGGCCTGGCGGCGAGTGCCCCGGACACCTCAGGCCTTGTGCCAGACCGATGGCCTCACCGACGCAAGTAAATCGTGCACAGATCACCTTTGGCTTGACAGCAGTGCAGGCCAATCAGGTGGCGCCTGGCGGCGCGATGCGGCGAACGGCGGGGAAGGGGCCGCACACGAGACGACCAGCGGCACCGACCCGCACGGCCGCCCCTGGCCGGAGCTGATTCCCGATCACCGGCCAGTCCTGGCCGCCCCGCCGCCCCGGCTGCCCGCTGGTCCTCGAAGACGGCGGTTGTGCCCTCGTTGTGGTGTAGCCGATCAACCAAGCGTCGCGTTGGTGGTGCTGGGAAGCGCGGGGGCGCTTTTGGGGAGCTTGTCGGGGTAGAGCTGGTCCCTGCTTCCTTCGGGCAGGTGGCTGCGGGAGAAGGCGATCCACTCGTCGTGCAACTCGAAGAGCACGGCAGCGGCCAGCCGTAGGAGAGCCTCTCCGTTCGGGAAGGCCTGAACGACGTCGGTGCGGCGTTCGCACAGGTGACCTACGGCAACTCCTTTGGTGAGACGTTCACTGGTGGCGGAGACGGGGCTGGTGGAGGCGGAGGCGCCGGCCAGAACCACCCCGCCCCCGTCCTCAGGACCGGCGGCCCCGGCACGGCAGGCACCGCAGGTGGCAACGGCTGCATCACCCTCACCTTCTGACACCGTTCTCAAGCAGCACTGCCGGCTTCGGCGCTTCAGGGTGAGGGCCGTGGAAGGCCGAGAGCGAGGCCGACGGCCGCGAGGAAACCGTCGAGGATCGCGGAGCGGTACCGCAGACGTTCGAGTCGGTTACGCAGGAGAGCTTCGCGTCGGCCGGGCGCGACGTGGGGCCAGGCTGTACTGCACGTGCGCCCGGAGGTGCGCGACCACGTTCAACTCCGGCGCGTACGCGGGTAGGAGGAAGACGGCCAGCCACTCGCACTCGTCGATCAGCCGACGCATCTCGTGGGGGGACGTGGATGTTCGGGCGGTCCCCGTATGTGGCGCGGGCAAGGTGGCGCTCCACGGCGTCGGACTGCTGGAGCTTCGCCCGCAGGCGACTTCACCCTTGGTCCAGTGCCTGACGGCCGAGCACGTCACTTCGCACCTGCCTGGGCACGTGAGTCAGTACCCCGACAGCCGGCGCCGTCCGCGTGCTGGGAGGGTAACAGGGGATGCGGTTCACGGTTGTTTTTTGGCTATGGTAGCACCGGGAGGGCCTGCGGTCTCTACGGTCCGTGTGCGGACATTTCCGGGGGT
>NZ_JBHVWW010000001.1:241495-247776 GCF_042882025.1 Kitasatospora sp. NPDC058243 | reverse complement strand
GTTCCGGTGCTGGAGGGCAGATCACGTCATTTCGCCTCGTCTGGGGCATGGGAGTAAGCACCAAGACGTCCGGCTCTTTCCGCGTGGGGGGACGACAACGTGGCCGGCGCTTCACGGTTGCTGTTCGGCGCCGGCGCCCGTCAGTAGGTGAGGGTGATGCAGCCGTTGCTGCCTGCGGTGCCGGCGGTGCCGGGGCTTCCCGGTGGTTCGAGGTTGCCGTTGCCGCCGTTGCCGCCACCGTTTCCGCCGGGGCCGCCGCTGCCGCCGCTGCCGGTGCCGATCGGGCAGGTGGCCGGTACCGGGGGCGCCGCCGCGCCACCGGTAGCACCACTACCGCCGGGGCCGCCGGCAGGTGTGCCACCGTTGCTGCCGCGCCCGCCCTCGTCGCCTTCGTCTCCGACGCTGTCGCTGAACTGGCTGCCCTGACAGGTGGAGCCGCCGAACAGGCCGCCGCCGTAGCCGCCGTTGCCCTCGTTGCCGCCGATTCCTGGCGCTAGAAGGCCGCCAGGCCCCAGGGGCAGGGGACCGGTCCCGCCAAAGCCGCCGCTGGCCCCGCCGCCGCCGGCGGCAGAAGCCTGGGTGCTCCCGCTGATGGCGAGGGCGGACCGGCCGCCTTTGCCGCCGTCACCGCCGGGGCCGCCGTTGGGATCGAGGAAGTCGCCGAGTCCGGCGGCGCCGGCGGCACCGTCCTGGCCGCCGGTACCGACGGTGAGGGTCAGGACCTGGCCGGGGGTGACGGTCAGGGTGCACGCCACCCGGGCACCGCCACCCCCGCCGCCCCCACCTCCACCGCCGCCCCCGCCGAGCCTGTTGTAGAGGCCGCTGCCGCCACCCCCGCCACCGGATCCGCCACCACCTGCCGAGATGAGGATCGTGGCGATGCTGGTGACCCCGGCCGGGACGGTGAAGGTGCCGTCGGCGGTGAAGGTCTGGGTGGTGGAGGAGATCGCGGAGGCGGGGACGGCCAGGCCGACCGGGAGCACGAACGCGCCCGCCAGGCTCATCGCGCCGACCGTGGCACATACCGCGCGGGACCGGCCGGCTTTCGGACGAGGCCCACCACGCGTCACACATTGGTTGTCGCTCATGCACCCACAGTGCGAGGAGGGGCGCCCCGCCGCGACTCCAGGAGTCGGCTCGGGGTAATCCCCGCCCGGCCCTGGCCACACCGCAACGCCCGACAGGCCGCCGTCATCGCCGCACCGGGCACTGCCCAGGCCACCACCGCCAGGCCTGCCGCCATCCCCGCGGTGGACGCGTCCTGTCCCACCACCACCTGCGCAGAAACGGCGTCTCCGCTACCACATGATCAGGACATAGCCACTGCCACCCGGGCTCCCAGGCTGGCCGGAGGCACCCGGGGAACCATCCACGCCGGAGCTGTTGCCAGTCTCCCCACGGGTGCCGCCCCGGCCGCCCTGGCCACCCGTGCCGCCCTCACCGCCGTTGCCTCCGGTGCCGCCCATCGCGACGCCGGCGGGCGGGGTGACCGCCCCGGCCGGTGCCGCACCGCCCGAGCCTCCGGTGCCGCCGGCGCCGCCCCGGCCGCCGGACCCACCCGCACCGCCCACCCCGGTGGAGCTTCCCTGGCCACCGGTCACACCCGGCAGACCCGCCCCGCCGACGCTCCCGCCGGCCGCGGCCGTCCCCTTGGCGGTCGTCAGGCCGGTCCCACCAGCGCACAGACCCCCACGTGACCCGCCACTGCTACCGGGGGCACCGCCGGATCCGCCCGATCCCGCCTGCCCGCCCGACCCGCCAGCGCCACCGCTCTGGCCCGTTTTACCGTTCTCGCCCCCGCCACCCCCTCCACCACTGGTGCCACCCCCGGCCTCCGACGACCCCGTGGTCAGGCCGCCCGGCTGGCCCGCAGTTGCCGCCATATATGCGCCCCTGCCTACCAGGACAACGGTCGAACCTCCACCACTGACGCTCGACGTCTTGGCATTGCCGCCCCCGCCGCCGGACAAGCCGGGCAACCCGCTCGTGAGCAGCGTCCCGGCCAGACCACCGGCACCGCTCCCGCCGCCGGTCCCGGGCGCACCCTCGCCCGACGACGAACCGACGACGATCCTCAGCACGGTCCCCCCGGTCACGGTGAACGTGCACGTCGCGTAGGACCCGGAGGTACCGCCACCCCCGCCGCCGCCCCCTCCTCCGCCGCCACCACCGCCACCGCCACCGCCACCCATCAGCGACCCGAGCGGCTCGGGGTCACCGCCTCCCCCGCCGCCGCTGCCCCCGGCACCTCCGGCGCCCGGACCACCACGCCCGCCCCCACCCCAACCGAACACCTGCACCTGCGTGACACCTGCGGGCACAGTGAAAGTCCCCGACGCGGTGAACGCCTGCTCACCGGAGGCACTCAGCTGTGCGCCTCCTGCGGCAGGCACGGTGGCCACCGCCGACCCGCACAGGCAAGCGCAGCCAAGGGCCAGTGCCCCGGTCACCGCCAGCACACCTCTCCCGCCGTGGCCACGGCGCTCCCGCCGCCCGCCTCGTGCCACAGAATCCGCTGTTCCGTGCACAGCACAACCCCTTTCCGACCATGGACCGCCGGGCCCCGATGGCACGGCTTCCCACTCATCCTCACCAGCCGCCGGCCTCTCCGCGCCCGGGCCTGCGCCACCCTGACGGTCGGGTCGCCCGGGAGTGCGATTCCCCTGGGAGACCCGACCATCAACGAGGGCATCTCGCATGCCGCGATCGGCAGCGTCCAGGACGCGGACCACGAACTCCTCGGCGTCCCGTTCGTCGGCACCGACCATGTCCTGCGCCTCAACCGCACCCGGGTGGAGGCCTTCTCGGGCGTGGCCGAGGACCTCTTCGAGCACCTCGTCGAGCGCCGCCTCACCCACTACCGCGAGGAGGCCCACGCCCGCCGCTCCTCGTGGCCGACCGCCACCTGGGACGACGACTGGGACGGCCCCGTCTCCATCCACCCGGACGGATCCGTCCTCGCCCTGCGCGTGCTCCCGGAGCGGGACTGCTGACAGCGCAGCGGCCCTGCGTGTTCCGGGCTCCGGCTTCCGGTCGGCGCGGAGGCCTGCCGGACCGAGGACAGCGGGCGGCCGACGAGAGGCCGGGCCTGCCGGGCACAGCCATGCCACCTGCTATGCCTGGGGCACTGCTCATTCCTCGTCGTCGGCCTCCGGTTGCCAGGCCTGGAGCAACGCGTGAACGGGAAGTGCGGAGTCCGGCACCGCGAGTCGGGTGACCGGCATGGCGCCGGTGGCTCCTGCGACGAGGTGCTCGCCGACGAGATGCGGGACGAGCAGTGCCACCGTGCCGGCCGGCCAGTCGGCCGCGACCTGGTAGGTGGCGATGACGGCCGTTTCCCACTGAGTCAGCGGATCGTGCGCCCGTTCCTCGTACGGCTCCTTCTCGACCGTGGGGATCTTGACGGCGAGCAACTGCCGCGGGGCTTCGCCGTGCAGGGCGGCCTGTCGGCGGACTTCGCGAATCCAGCCCGTGACGAGCTCGTCGAACGCGGCCTCGGTCTCCGGTCGGCCCTTGCGGCGGCGGCCGAACGCGTCGCGCACCACGGAGGACACCGCGAAGTCGTTGTCCTCCAGGCGGCGCCACGACCAGGACGCCCGGTGCTTCCAGGCGCGCCAGGCACGTTGCACCACCTTGGCCGCATCGGCGCCGAGACCCGCGAACTCCTGGCCCGGTGTGAACTCCGGCTCCGGGAGCAGTCTGACCGCCGCGGCCTGCACCAGCGGGACCGGCTGCACCAAGGCCGCGAACGCGCGGCGCTCTTCCTCGAGGACTTCGGCGAGCCGGGCCTGCAACGGCTCGGCCCAGGGCTGCAGGACGGGGAACGCCTGGAGGGCCTTGTTGCTCCTGATCAGGTAGGTGTGCAGGCGGCGCCAGTGCTCATGGCGGTGGCGCCGCGTCTCCCGGGCGCGGGAGTGGCGTTCCCACGCCTCGTCGTCGAAGTCCTCTTCCTGTTCCTCGGCTTCGCCGTCCGTCTCGTCCGACGGCTCACCCATATTGCTCGGGGGGTACTCGCCGATGGCCAGGGCGAGGGCGGCACCTTCTTCCTCCGCTTTCTCCTCCTCCGAGTCGGGTTCGCGGTCGAGCCAGATCTTGAGGGTGCCGATGTCGATGACCGCCGCCAGGAGCCTGAGGATCGGACTGTCGGTGGGAAGAGGTCAGCGGCAGGTCCGGCACAGCCGTCCCACAGCCTCGCCCAGCGGGATCTTGGCGCTGCGGACGGAGGGCGCCGACCGCAGCGTGCCGCAGGCTTCGTCGCCATGGAGCTTGCCCTTGCCGGACGCCGCGGCGTAGCAGGCGAGGGTGATGTTCCCGGCAGGGCCGAGCGGAATCTCCGGAGTGAAGGTGCGGCCGAGCGGGACACGGCGGACAGAGGCGGTAGTTGACGGCATGCTGGCACGCTAGCGGGTCCCACTGACACCCGTGCCGTTGTCGCTCCGCTGCCGTCCGCAGGTGGCCACGCGCCAGGGAATCCCTGGGGCCACGGCCGCCCGGGGCTACTGTGCCGTCAGCGGCACAGTAGCCGTGGGGGACAACTCCTCGGCGGCTCGGGTACGGTGTCCGGCAGGACCAGGTCCGGGCCGCCGACAGCATCGGCGGAACCAGCCTCGGCCGATTGTCTTCTTTACCGTCCGGAGGTGCGTCAGCAACGCGCCCACCAGCGGAACTCCACCATCTACCACGCCGCGTGCCTGCGGCGTGCCTCACCGCACCGGAGTTCCCCGCATGCCCGAGCACCAACTCGCCGCCTCACCCCGCGACTTCCTGTGCGAACACACCCCCAGCAAGAGCCGCGTCCTCGCGCTCCTCTCCCACGACGACGGCCCCGACTCGCTCCAGGCTGTCCTCACCTGCCGTGACCCCGAACTCGCCCACCGCGCGGCCGAACTGCTGCGCCGGACCCTGAGGCGGGCGGCCGGTGTCCTGCACACCGAGTCCGTGGACGGGCTGTGCGGGCAGTTGCCGGACGCTCCGGCGTCCTCACTCCGGCAGGCCGTGGCCCACGTGCTCTCCGGCACCTGGCCGGTCGCCGCTGGAACGCTCATCGCCTGGCCCGAAGGATCCGCGCATGAGGACCCGGGCCAGGACGACGGCGCGGACAGCGAGGGCGGCGACAACGACGAGGCCCCGGCACCTGGCGGCCCCGCGCGGGGTAAGGCGCGGCTGCGTGACCTTCCGGGCCAGGTCGTACGGATCATTTCGCTCCGCGAGTTCCACGTCCACGACCGGCAGGCCCTGCTGGACGCCGCGGGCGAGCAGGGTTGGGAGCCGATGCCGGCCGACCAGCTCGACGATGACGACCCGCACGACGTGGTCGGCGCGGTCATGTGGCTCGCGGACCCGCCTGCCGACGTCGACGGGGCGGACGCCCTGACCGAACGCAGCCATATCTCTCTGCTGCGGCGGAACAAGGGCGACGAGGTCGCCGAGTGGAGTGTGGAGCCGGTCGTGGCGGACTTCGGTCCCGGCCCGCGTGCCGCCAAGGCGGGGGAGTCCCCTGAGCACAGCTTCGGGGAGGAACTTCCCGATTTCGCGGCGCTGTTCCCTGTGGAGGATCCGCACTGCGAGGACCCGGAGTGTGAGGAGGAGAGTTGCTTGTGGCAGCTGACTCCCCGCACGGCCGATCTCCTCCACACCGCGCTGTCGCTGCTGGCCGACGAGGCGTACGAGGACGCCGAGGAACTCGGTGACGGGCGCCTCGTCCCGGACAAGCACGAGGGCGATTGGGGGGTGTTCCCGCGGCTGCCGAAGCTGACCTTCGCTACCGACCTCCAGTGGCGGCGCCGCTTCGCCCGCGCCGCCGACGACCTCGCCGACGACCTCGAACGCGGTCACTGGCCGCGGCCGACCTGCACTGCCGAGGAAATCGCCCTGCACCTCGCCATCGCCGACGCGGGCGACAGCGCCGACGAGCTGGGGGACGACTCCGACAGCACCGGGCACGGTACGCACAGCACACTGCCGGTCCACCGCGACGACTACGACTTCGGCGCCTGCACGGACATGTTCTTCCAGGACACCGACGTCCTCATGCTCTACAGCTCCCGCTTCGACGGCATCGAGGACCCCGACGGCGACGCCAACCGGCAGCTCGGTGTGGGTGACCTGCGCGCGCAGGCCTGGTTCGAACCGTTCGGGAACGTCACGGCCCGCGACCCCCGCCGCGGCTTCCGCCGCTGAACGGCCGAGCCCGCACCGGAAGGGGGGGGGGGGGAGGGTGTGTTTCTTCCCCTCCCCCCCCCGCGACCCAGAAAGAGGGGGGGCGGGGGGAGTTTTGTTTT
>NZ_JBHVWW010000001.1:221302-241485 GCF_042882025.1 Kitasatospora sp. NPDC058243 | reverse complement strand
GGAGGGAGCCGTTTTGTGTCCCTCCTCCCCCCTCCCGCGCAACCGGGCAGGAATGGCGACGGGGCACTTGCGGTCCGGCCCGGCAGGTCGGGTGACCGACCGACCGGGCGGCTATGCGGCGAGTGGCAGGTCGTCGTCGCCACGGGGGACGGCCCGGAGCCGGCCTGCCTGGGCTTGATCGAGTGCTCGGGCGAGGGCGTTGACGGCCTGGTCGGCGGAGTCCTTGAAGAGGTGGCCGTAGAGGTTGATGGTGGTCGCCAGGGTGGTGTGGCGCAGGGTCTTGGAGACGATCGCCAGAGGGATGCCTTCAGCGATCATGATGCTGGCCGCGGTGTGCCGCAGGTCGTGCAGGCCGGTGTTCGGCAGGTCGAGGTCGCCGGTGCGTTTGCGGAGCTGGTCGAGGACCCACCGGGGCCGCAGCGGTGTTCCGCCCGGGCGGGCGAAGACGAGGCCTTCGAGCCGGCCGTCGGAATAGGCGGCCATCTGGAGGGCGGCCTGGCGGTGGAGGGCAGCCATGACTCTGGGGGGAGAGGCTGATCCAGGCGCGGCTGGCCTCGGTCTTGGGTTCGCGGAGGTGGATCGTGCCGTTGTCGATGGCGGCGAGGGTCCAGCGGACGTAGAGCTTGCGGTCCATGAGGTGGACGTCCGACCAGTGCAGGGCCAGGGCCTCGCCGCGGCGCATACCAGTGCCGAGCATGACCTCGAACAGATCGGTCAGCTGGTCCGCGTACTGCTCTGCACCGTGCTGCAGGAAGGTGGCTGCCTGTTCGGGGGTCCAGCAGATGCGTTCGGCGGCGCGGGGCCTGGCCGGCACGGAGTGCTTGGCCGGGTTGTAGCGCAGCCCCCACGAACGCACCGCGGCGTTCAGCGCGTTGCGCAGCGTGGACACGGCCCGGTAGACGGTGATGCGCCCGCGGTTGGCCTCCAGCTGGGCGGTGACCCAGGCGTCGACGTGCTCCGGGCGCAGATCGAGGAGCCGGAGGTGGCCGAAGGCGAGGATGGGGTCCCGCTCGACGCACGCGGCGTGGCCGGCCGACCACCGGCGGCGGCACGCACGAGCTCGGGTTCCGAGACGGTCTGGCGGTTGCGGTCAACGCCTACGCCCGCGAGCAGCAGCTGCTGATGCCGTCCGACCCCGACTTCACCCCCGCCCAGCTCGGCGCGGGCCTGACGGCGGTCGTGTCGGTGAAGCTCGATCGCCCCGAGTTCGAGGGGTGCACCCGCGACAGACTGGGCAACGGGCCTGTCCGTGCCTGCGTCGCCGAGGCCGTCCGGGAGCACCTGGCCGCCTGGCTCCGCGCCGACCCGGCGCAGGCGGCCGCCGTCCTCGCCCGGATCTCGATGACCGCCCGCCGCTGACAGCGCACCGAAGACACCGAAGCCCAGGTCGGGGTTGGGTCCCCGGCCTGGGCTTTTCGGTGGGTGCAGACGATCCCGGCGACCCCACCAGCCACCGGGCGCCACGGTCGTCGGGGCCCGGCCCGCCTTCGGCTACTCCGGGACGAGGACCGCGACTCCGGTCACGCGGCCCGCGGCGAGGTCGCCGAGGGCCGCGTCGGCGTGCCGCAGCGGGTAGCGGCGCACGTGGACCACCGGGCGGGTCCGGGTGGCCTCGGCCAGGTAGGCCTGTCCGTCGGCCCGGGTGTTGGCGGTGACGCTGCGCAGCGTGCGCTCCTGGAACAGGTGCCGCTGGTAGTTCAGTGGCGGGATGTCGCTGAGGTGGATGCCGGCCACCGCGAGCGTGCCGCCCCGGTCCAGCGCCGCGAGGGCGACCGGCACCAGTTCGCCGACCGGGGCGAAGAGGACGGCGGCGTCCAGCGGTTCGGGGGGCGGGTCGTACGAGTCGCCGGCGAACTCGGCGCCGAGCTCCAGCGCCAGCCGTCGGGCCTCCGCACCCCGGGTGAACGCGGCCACCCGGGCGCCCCGGGCGAGGGCGAGCTGGGCGGTCAGGTGCGCGGACGCGCCGAAGCCGTAGATGCCCAGGAGCCCGCCCGATGGCAGCTCGGCCCGCTCCAGCGCCCGGTAGCCGATGATCCCGGCGCACAGCAGCGGGGCGAGCTCCTCGGCGGGCGGCCCTTCGGGCAGGCGGTGGGCGAAACGGGCGTCCGCGACCACGTGGCGGGCGTAGCCGCCGTGCCGGTCCCAGCCGGTGTAGCGGGAATCCGGGCAGAGGTTCTCCCGCCCGGTCCGGCAGTACCCGCAGCTGCCGCAGGTCCGGGCCAGCCAGGCCACCCCGGCGCGGTCCCCGACGGTGAACTCCTCGACCGCGGGACCGGCCGCGCGCACGCGCCCGACCACTTCGTGCCCCGGCGAGCACCGCGCCATCCGGGGAGCGAGGTCCCCCTCGGCCAGGTGCAGGTCCGTACGGCACACCCCGCACGCCTCCACTTCCACCAGGATCTCCTGCGGTCCGGGCGCGGACAGCGGCCGCCGCTCCCACACCAGCGGCCCCGGGCGTGCCGTACCCACCGGCCCCGGCTGCGCCACGACCCAGGCCTCGGTCTCTCCCGGTGCTGCGTGTGTGGTGTCCATCGCCGCCTCGTGTGTTGCTGCCCCTGCTCTTCAGGATCATCCCGGCGGGGCCGCCGTGCACACGGGCCCTGCGCCGCCCCGCTTCTGCGCCGCCTCGCCGGACAGTCGTGGAGGACCCCCGTCCGCGCAGTCAGGTCCGTTCGTTCGGCTGTCTCCTGCTCGGTGTGCTGCTCGTCCCCGGACCCGGCGGGGCCGAGGGAGTCGAGGCGTCTGCGGCTGCGCCGGCTGCGTTGGATGCGACGGATCGCGTCGACGTTCTCGTCGGGGTGGCCAGGAGGATCGTGGCCAGGGTGAGGGCGGCAGCCAGCCAGGTGGTGGTGTGGAAGGCGTCGGTGAAGGCCTGGGCGGTTTCCGGGGAGGCGCCCGCGTCCAGTGGGGACGATGACGTGCCCGGGGGGAGGAGCAGTCGGTAGGCCACCGTGGTGACCGTGCCGAAGACGGCGATCCCCAGGCCGGCGCCGGCCTCGTAGGCGACGGACTCGATGCCCGCCGCCGCGCCTGCCTGGGAGGACGGCGCGGTGGTCATGATCAGGTTCGAGGCGACCATCTGGACCAGGCCGTGGCCGAACCCGATCAGGGCCAGCCCGAGCGGGACCACCGTGCCGGAGGCGGCCAGCACGTATCCGGTCGCCGCGAGCAGCAGGCCGGCGGGTACGCCCGCGCGCGGTTGTCCCAGGCGGGAGAGGAGCAGTCCGCCCACCGGCCCCGCCACCGTCGCGGCCAACGGCATCGGGATCAGGTACAGCGCGGCGGCCTCCGCCGACAGTCCCTTGGCGATCTGCAGGTACTGCACCAGCTGGAGTTCGAAGCCGACCATCACCAGCACCGGCAGTACCGAGGCCACCACTCCGGCGCGCAGCCCGGGCAGCCGGAACAGGGACAGGTCCAGCATCGGGTGCGGCATCCGCTGCTGCCGTCGCACGAACAGCACCAGCGCGGTCAGGCCCGCCGCCGCCGGCAGCACCACCTCCGGGATGCCGACGCCGTCGTGGGTGAAGGCGATGATGGCGTAGGCGCAGCCCAGGAATCCCACCATCGAGAGCAGGGGCGAGGTGGCCTCCCACGGTTGCCGTTCGGACTCGACCTCGTTGCGCAGCAGCAGTGCCACGGCGGGCACGGCCAGTGCCACGATCGGCAGGTTGACCAGGAAGATCGAGCCCCACCAGAAGTGTTGGAGCAGGAAGCCGCCGGCCACCGGTCCCAGTGCCGAGGCGCCGGCGGCGACCGCGCTCCACGCTCCGATGGCCACCGCGTGGTCTCGGCCGTCGCCGAAGGTCTGCCGGATCAGCGCCAGCGTGGCCGGGATGATCATCGACGCGCCGATCGCCAGCAGTGCCCGGGCGCCGATCAGGGCCGGCGGACCGGGTGCCAGCGCGCACAGCGCCGAGGCGGCGCTGAAGACGGCCAACCCGGCCAGCAGCAGCCGCTTGTGCCCGATCCGGTCGCCCAACGGCCCGCTGACCAGCACCAGTCCGACCATCAGGAGCGAGTAGACGTCGACCGCCCACAGCAGTTCGGTCGGGGAGGCCTGCAGTTCGTGGGCGAGGGTCGGGACGGTGATGGTGAGGATGGTGACGTCCACGGCGGCGGGCAGGAAGCACAGCAGCACCACGGTCAGCACCAGCCAGCGCCGGGCCGTCCCGACCACGGGCAGCGTGCTGCTCACCGGCCGAGGTCCAGAGCCGTCCTGGCTCGGTCGATCAGGTCGTGCAGTTCGGCGAGGCTGGGCGCGTAGAACATGCAGCTCAGTCTGCCAGTTTGAAGGTCCGTCAGCTCGGTCGGGACCACGCCCCGGTCGGCGTGTCGGGGTGAGGCCACGAGCGGTCCGAGCAGACGCAGCACTTCCGGCAGGTACAGCCCGGCCGGAAGGCCGTAGAAGTCGTAGTTGCCGACCGCGTGGGTGTCGAGGTAGCCGGGGCCGATGAGGTGCTCGCCGAACTCGTGCACGTGACTCGACCCGGTACGGCGGGCGTTGAGGTCGTGCAGGTAGACGACGCCGTCGCGGGCGATCGCGTCGATGCCGAAGCGCCCGCGGTAGCCGCGCCGTTGCATCTCCTCGGCCAGCCGGAGTCCGCCCTCGGTCAGCGGGCGGTACCACCATGCGCGGCGCAGTTCGCGCGCGGTGACGTTGCCGCGCAGGTGCGTGGCGCCCTCGAACAGCATGTCGGTCGTGTAGCAGAGGTGGGGCGGGGCGTCCGCCGGCACCATGTACTCCACGGACGGGAAGGTGATGTCGCCGTGGAGGAACTCCTCGACGACCACCGGGTCCTCGTCGTAGAACGTGCTTCCGGCCAGGCGTTCGGCGATGTCGTCGTCGCCGGGCCGGAAGATCAGCAGGCCGAGGCTCGCCTCGCCGCGGTCCGCCTTGACGATGCACGGTGTGCCGGTCGCGAGCATGTCCCGGACGGCGGCCGGCACGTCCTGCTTCCCGGCGCAGTGCGTGCCGGGCGGGATGCGGCAGGGTCCGTCGGTCATGCCGAGGTCGGTGGCCAGGTCGCGCAGGCCGGTCTTGGTGTCCAGCAGGTCGCGCAGGGACTGCTGCGGCGGGCTCTCCGGCAGTTCGGTCACCACGTCGTACCGGGTGCGCAGGGCTTCGGTGAACCGCCACAGGTCGGCGGTGGTGGTGTGCGGGATCAGCCGGAGTCTGCGGCCCGGCCCGGCGTGGGCGGCCACGGCGGCCATCAGCTCGGGATCGGCGAGCATGTCGGCGAACAGCGAGCCGGTGCGGCCCGCCGGGCTGAGGTTCACCACACCGTCGATCTCCAGGAACTTCCGCTGCCAGTCCAGGTCTCCGATCGGCTCGTAGGTGATGAGCATCTTGTCCAGCGGTCCCCAGAACAGCGCCTGGTCCTGCTGGGCGTAGCACTCCGACAGCAGTTCGTCGACGTCGTCGGCGCGGACGGCGAAGTCGCGCAGGGTGTCGACGGCGTTGCTCACGCAGAGGGTGGGTACGGTCACGGCTTCTCCTCGTGCAGATCGTGCAGAAGTCCGTCGCCCTGGGACACCAGGTCGACCGCGGCCGAGACCACGTGCCAGAAGAGCTCCTTGCCCAGGGCGGCGGTGGAGCCCGAAGTGCTGGACAGGACGCCCTGGTTGGTCGTGCGGCTCACGTCGGCGGGGTGCAGGTAGATCCCCGGGCGGGGTGGGTCGGCGTGGTCGGGCCGTGCGGGCGAGACCAGCTCCGGGCGGAGGTAGAGCATCAGGCTGGTCTCGGTGATCCCCGCGTGCTCGGCGTGCCACCCCGGGAAGAGCGGCACCCGCCCGGCGAGCCAGTCGGTGTCGACCAGGCTCCACCAGCTCAGCGCGACGAACTCCTTGCCCGCGGCCGCCGGCCGTCGGCCCACCTCGTCGAGGGCCTCGAAGAGGAACGGCTCGTTCTCGAAGTGGCCGTTGACGACCAGCAGTCGGCTCCACGGCAGGGCGCACAGCGACTCCAGCGCGTCCTCCAGGAAGGCCAGCAGGGACCGACCGCGCACGTAGACGGTGCCGGGGAAGGCCAGGCCGCCGCCGCTCTGCGGAAGCGACCGCGCCGCGATGGACTGCGTCGGCAGGGTCAGGGCGTTCAGCTCGTAGGCGATCTGTCGGGCGAACGCTTCGGCGAGCACGGTGTCCACGGACAGCGGCAGGTGCGGACCGTGCTGTTCGGTGGCTCCCACCGGCCACACCACGGTCCGCCCGGTGGTGGCCGCCAGGACGTCGGCGCTGCTCAGGTCGCACAGCTGCGGTCCGGCGCTGCGGGGGGTCATGGCCGCACCTGCCCGGATCGGTTCGCGCCGGTGGCGGGTTCGAGGCCCCGGCCGGTGTTCCCGGCGTTGGTAATCCCGGCGTTGACGTTCCCCGTCCCGGTGTTGTCCGTTCCGGTGGTCTCGGCCACGATCCGGGTGAGCGTGGGGTACATGTCGGTGTGCAGCGCGGTGTACACCTGGGCCACCACCGCGCCGACCGCCAGGTAGTCGTGCACGTCCCGGCCCGACTGCACGCCGCCGGAGGCCAGCACGGGAAGGGTGAACCCGGCTCGGCGCAGCTTCCACAGGGAGGCCAGCACGAGCGGCTTGATGCCCGGTCCGGAGTAGCCGAACACGCCGCCGAGTTGGAGGTCACCGGTCTCCGGGTGCACGGCGGCGGCGGGCAGGGTGTCGCTGATGGTCACCGCGTCGGCGCCGGCCCGGGCGGCGGCGAACGCCCGGGCGTGCAGGCCCTCCCCGCTGGCCAGCTTGACCGAGAACGGCACCCGCGTCGCAGCGCGGGTGGCTGCGGTGTAGGCGTGCACTCGCTCGGGGGTGTCGTCGAGGCCGTCCTCCTCGTTGAGGCAGGAGATGCCCAGTTCCAGTGCCCGGCAGCCCGTCGCCTCCACGCGGGCCGCCAACTCGGCGAGTTCCGCCGGGCTGTCGGCGTGCAGCGACGCGATGACCGGCAGCCCGTCCCTGGTCAGGTCGCGCAGGATGCGCACCCAGTGCTCGACGGACCGTTTGGAGTAGGTGGTGCTGTTGATCATTCCGGTGGGCAGCCTGACGAGGCGCTCGTCCAGGCCGATCGGCGGGTTGGGGTGGATGGTCTTGGTGACCACCGCGCCCGCGCCGGCGTCCAGCAGCCTGCGGATGTTGCGCTCCTGGTCGGTGAGCAGGCCGGAGCCGACCACGACCGGATTGGCCAGGTGCATCCCCAGCAGGTGGGTCGGGGCCTCCATGTCAGGCCGCCGCCCTGGTCCGGCCCAGCGCCGCGAGCACGCCGTCGACCAGCAGCGCCGGGTCCTTGGCGATCTCCTTGGCGGACAGGAACGTTGCGGCGGCGACCTGGGCGAGTCCCTTGAGCAGGTGGCTGGCCGACTCGGAGAAGGGCTGGTCGGTGATGCCCACGATGGGGCGGCCCAGCGCGCTGGCCCACCCCAGTTCGATGTGCGTGCCGTCCGTGCGCAGCAGGGTGCCGTCGAGCACCGGCAGGACCGGCACGAACACATCGCATTCGCGCATCCATGCGTAGTCGCGCACGGACACCTCCTCGGGGGTGAACGAAGCGGTGTCGGCACCGAATCGTTCGGCCACGTGCGCGGACAGCACGGTGGCGCCGGCCTGCCGCGACTGGTCGATGGTCAGTCTCAGGAAATCGTGGATCGGCGCCGCCATCCCGCCGGGCACCAAGGCGTGCTGGATCGGGCCGCCGACGAACACGGTGACGCCGCGCAGGGCGTCGGGGGTGACTTTCATGGCGTTTCGAAGCTCCTTCGAAGGAGTCTGCCGACAGCCGCGCAAGGAGGCGGACTTCGGTCGGCAGGAAGCAGAAATGGTCAGCGCTATCGACAGAAGTGGTCAGCGCCATCGGATGGTGCGCTCGCAGTGAACGGGGAGGAAGCCGGGGGTGAGGCCTGACGCTGCCACCGGGGAGCCCGATGGCGTTCCCGTTCCCGCGCTCTGTGTCCATCCGGACAAAGGGACGACCTCAGGCTAGTTCGGGATGATTCACCAGGACAAGAAGCATATGCGCCAGACGGAGATGCGTCTCAAATTGCACAAAAGGTGCATAGCTGCCGCTCGGCTGTCGATCGCGGCCCGCTCGGGAGGCGCGTTGCGGGCCGGTTTTCGCGGGTGTACGGACCGTGTGCTCGGAAATGGCCGAATCGCCGTCGAACTAATGTGCAAAAGAATTGTCGAATCCGGTGTTCGAAGGTGCGTGGCGGGTAAATCGTCGACCATTGACAGGTGATAAGGCCTCGGCTAGCTTCGATAAAGCGTGAATGGCCGGCGCCGCCTTGTATTTCGATCGGCGTCGGCCCGCTTTCGGCCCGACCGTTTCCGCGATCTCACTCGCCTTTCCGCACGCCGGACACCCGGTCGCCGCCTGTTCGAATGAACCCACCCAGAGGGGAAGTTCTGGTGAATCCTTTGCAGACCATCAAGCGAATTCTGCACTCCGAGGTGCTGGTGGAGGTGCCGATCGACCGGATGCGACTCGACGACAGGCTGCGCGAGAATTACGGCATGGACTCGCTCGGTTTCGTGGAACTGCGCGTGCAGTGTGAAGAGGCGTTCGACATCAGCATCCCCGACGAGGCCATCGCGGCGGGGGAGTTGTCCACCCTCGGCGATGTGCTGGCACTGGTCGAGCGGCTGTCGGGGGCCGACCGCCCCCCGGCCACCGCGTGAGCACGGCCCCGGTCGCCGGTGACGACCACGCCGGGGACCGGACCGGTGTGCTGTTGCGCGGCACGGACCTGCACCTCAACCACTACGGGTCGGCCCGGCTCCCGTTCGCCTGCGTGGGCGGCAGCGGCCTGCACCTCGACGTGGTCGACCTGAGCCCGGAACGCCGGGGCAGGCGGCTGCGGTTGCTGGACGCCAGCGGCGGCTACGCCAGCGCCACCCTGGGCGGCGACCACCCCGTCGTACGAGCGGCGCTCGCGCGCAGCACCGGAGTCGGCAACGTCACCGACGAACTGGGCTCGCTGGAACGGGCGGAGCTCCTCGACCGGCTCTTCGGCCCCGGCGGGCTGTGGACCGACCACTTCCCCGCGGGGCGGTACCACGTCAGCGGACGCAACTCCGGCTCGGAGGGCAACGAGTTGGCGCTGCGGCTGGTGCTGGAGTCCCGCTTCGACGGCCGGCGGCTGTGCCACCGCCCGGGCAAGGAGCAGCGCGACACCATCCTGGCCTTCCACGGCGCCTGGCACGGCTGGACCAGTGGGCTGGTGCAGCTGCTCAACCGCAGGTACTACCGGGCCGGGCTGCCCGGCGCGGACACCGCCGGCCCGTACGGAGTCCGGGTCCACCACATTCCGTTCGGCGACCTCGACGCCCTGACGGAGTACTTCGCCGAGTCCGCCGACCGGCTGCTGGCCGTCGTGGTCGAACCGATCCAGGGCGACGCGGGCATCCTCGCGCCTCCGCCCGGATACCTGCGCGAACTCGCGCGGCGGTGCGCGGCCGACGGCGTGCTGCTGGTGGCCGACGAGGTGCTGACGTTCGCCAAGACCGGCAGCTGGTTCGCCATGCGCGACGCGGACGGGCCGGTGCCCACCGACATCACCGTCATCGGCAAGTTCCTGGGCATGGGCACGGTGTCCACCTCGATGGTGATCGCCCGCAAGGAGCTGGCCGTCCGCTCCTCCGGCGCCGTGACCACCTCCGACCTGCGGCCACCGAACTGCGCGGTGATCCGCGACGGCATCGAGCACATCGAGACCGAAGGGCTGCTGCGACGCTCGGCCGACGTCGGCGTGGACCTGGCCAAGCATCTCGACGACGCCCTGGTGGGCCGCCACCCGGACGTGTTCACCGAGGTCCGCGGGAGCGGGGTCATGCTCGGCGTGGAACTGACCGCCGCGGCCGCGGACCGGATCGGCGCGCTGCGCCGGGAGTTGATCGAAGCGGGCGTGTACGCGGAGTTCATGGCGGGCGCGGGCAGACGCTCCGGCGGCCGGCGCTACATCCACCCCACCCTGCGGATCGTGCTGCCGCTGATCACCACCGGGACGCAGGCCGACGAGATCGTGGACCGGGTGGCGGCAGGCGCCCGGGCCCTGTGGTGAGCGGGGGGTTCCGCACCCGGGTCGAGCACGTCGACACCGACGCGACCGGGATCGTGCACTTCTCCCGCTACACCTCGCTGATGGAGACCGCGGGCACCGAACACCTCGAAGCGCACGGCGCGGGTCTGACCGCCTTCGGCGCGGCCGACGTCGACCTGGTGGTCGCCGACCTGCGGGTGACCTACCTCAACAGCGCCGTGTACCGCGACGTGATCATCGGGGACACCCGGGTCGACCACGTCGGCGCGGCCTGGTTCGCCCTCGCGGTACGTCTGCTGCGGGAGGAGCAGGACGGCACCCGCACCCCGCTGGTGGCCGGCGACCTCGTCTTCGCCGCCGTCGCCCCCGACACCCGGCGCGTGGTGCCCCTACCGGCACCGCTGCGACAGGCCCTGAGAGGAATCGTCCCGGATGCGACACCCGAACGAAACGGCACCCCCTCCCGTCACGGTCCGCGAGGCACGTCCGCTGGGCACCTCGGCCATCGCCGCCCTGGTGCGCGGACGCCACCCCCGCCTGTTCATCGACCGGGTTCTGGACCATGAGCCCGGCGTGTTCCTGCGCAGCATGTTCGCCGTCTCGGCGGAGATGGGCGCGCTGTCCGGGCACCTGCCCGAGCGCGGCCTGACCCCGGGGCTGATCCTGCCCGGCAGCCACACCATGCAGGCCTTCGCCCAGTCCGGCGTCCTGCTCTACCAGTTGAGCAGCGATCCGCTCGCCGACGACGAGGTCACCCTGGTCGGCACGGTCAAGTCCCGGTTCCTCGCCCCGGTCGTGCCCGGCGACCAGGTCGTGCTCGACGTCCGCGCGGACCGGCTGTCCGGCCCCACCTTCGCCTTCTCCGCCGTGGTGACCGTGGAGGGCCGCTCCGTCGCCGGGTTCCGCGGCGCGATGAGCCGGACGAAGGTCGACCCCGCGGCGGCCCGGCCGTGGTGACCCCGGTGATCACCGGACTGGCCTGGGACACCCCGCTGGGCCGGGACCAGGAGGCGGTGTGGGAACGGCTGTGCGCGGGCGACTCGGCGCTGGCGCCCGTCCACTCGCCGCACCCCCTGCGCAACACCGCCGCCGCCGTCATCGCGTCGGTGCCGTACGGGACCGGGGCGGGCGAGCGCCAGCGCGCGCTCGCCGGGCGGACGCTGTCCGCCGCGTTCGCGGACGCCGGCCTGTCCACCACCGACCCCGAGGTCGGCCTCGTCCTGGGCACCAGCTTCGGCGCCTGCCTGGACGAGGCGGAGCCGACGCTGCACGCCTGGGCCGACGACGCGGCGGCGGGCATCGGGCACCCGGGCACCCCGGTCTGCGTCATGACCGCCTGTTCCGCCGGGTCGGACGCGATCGCCGTCGCGCACGCCCTGGTGCGCTCGGGCGAGCGGCGGGTCTGCGTGGCGGGCGGGGTGGACGTGGTCACCGAGGCCAAGAGGCTCGGGCACTCCGCGTTGGGCACGATGAGCCCCACCGGACTGCGGGCCTTCGACCGGGCGCGCGACGGGATGCTGCTCGGCGAGGGCGCGGCCTTCGTGGTGGTCGAACACCCCGACTCCGCCCGGGAGCGCGGCGCCCGGGTGCACGCCCGGCTGCGCGGGGCCGGTGCGGCCAACGACGCCGCCGGGCTCACCGCGCCGGACCCGTCCGGGCGCGCCGTGCTGCGCGCCGTCGAACGCTGCCTGGCCTCCGCGGGCCTGGCACCCGCGGACATCGCGGTGGTCAACGCCCACGGGACCGGCACACCGCTCAACGACGAGGTCGAGGCGCGCAGCCTGCTCGAACTGTTCGGAGCCGACGGCCCGTTGGTGTTCGCCACCAAGGGGGCGTTCGGCCACAGCCTGGGCGCGACCGGGGCCGTCGAGGCCGTGGCGACGGTCCTGGCCCTGCGCCACCGGCAGGTCCCACCGGTCCTCGGGCTGCGCGATCCGGTGGCACCGCTGCGGCTGGCCACGGAATCGGCGCGAGCCGTCGGCCCCGGCGCCGGACTGAGCCTGACGCTGGGGTTCGGCGGGTTCAACACGTGCCTGCTGTTCGAAGGGGTGAGGGCGTGACACACGTGCCGACGGGCACCCGGATGCTGGGCTCGGCGACGGTGGTCGCCGACGACCCGGACGAGTACGCGGTGAACAAACCGTCCTTCTACGCCGACCCGGCGGCCTGGCTGGTCGCCGAGACCGTGGACCGGGCACTGGCGGACTGCGCCGAACCCGTGCTCGACGACGCCGCCGACACCGGGATCCTGGTCATGAGCGCGACCGGGAGCGAACGGACGATGCGCCGCATCGCCGACTCGCTGCCGAAGTCCCGGGTGTCGCCGCTGCGCTTCGCCGGAGCGAACCCGGGCGTGCTGGCCGGGCTGCCCGCCCTGCGTCACGAGTTGCGCGGTCCGTCCCTGCTGCTGGCGGCGCACCCCGACCGAGTCACCCCCGTCGCGTTCACGGTGATCGGCGGCTGGCTCGCGGACGGCCACGCCCGGCACGTGCTCCTGGTCGGCCTGCAACCCGCCGGGGGAGAAGGGCAGTTGTGTCGCTGCCTGGTCCTGACCAGCGCCCGGGACGAGCGGTGAACGGCCTCACCCGGTCCGAGGTGGCCGACTTCCTGACCCGGGTCGAGGCAATCCCGGCCAGTACGGGCGGCGGCGCTCCGGCCGGGGTGGACGACGTGCTGGCGGACCTGGCCGGGCTGGGCCTGGCGCCGGGGGACGCGGTGGTGCTCTGCCTCGCCAACGGAGTCGAACTGCTGCGCGTGCTGCTCTCGTCGCTGCTGCTGGGCCTGGTGCCGCTGGCCGTGCCGCCGAGCACGCCGTGGCAGCGGGTGCGCGCGCTGGCCGGGCATGTCGGGGCCGGCGTCGTGGTGACCACCCGGCTGGCCGGCGCGGGGCCGCAACTGCCGGTGGGCGGCGCGTTCGCCGTGCCGACCGGGCACCCCACCACCCCGTACCGGCCGGGCGAGATCCTGCTGTCCACCTCCGGCACCTCCGGGATGTTCAGCGCGTGCGTGCACCGGGTGGCCTCGCTCCTGCACAACGCCCGCCTGCACGCCGGGGCCACGGGCATCACCCCGGCCGACACCCTGCTGGTGAACCTGCCGCTGTACTACTCCTACGCCCTCGTGGCGCAGGCGTTCGCCGCGTACGTGACCAAGGCGCGACTGGTGCTCGACGGGCCGCCGTTCTCGCCGGCCGGGTACCGCGACGCGGTCACCGGGCGCGGGGTCACCCACTCGGCCGTGACCCCGACGATCGCCCGCCAACTGCTGGCCGACCCCGGGCTCGTGCCACGCGGCCTGCGGGCACTGGCGGTCGGCGGGGACCGGCTCGCACCTGCGGAGGTGGCCCGACTGCTGGCCGCGCGGCCCTCCGCGGAGCTGTACCTGACCTACGGGCTCACCGAGGCCGGACCACGCGTGTCGACCCTGGCTGCGCACGCCGAGCCCGCGCACCGGTACGGCTCGGTCGGCCGCCCGCTGCCGGGAGTGCGCGCGTCACTGCGCGGGGTGCAGGGCGACGTGGGCGAACTGCTGGTCGAATCCGGCACCGTACTGCTGCGCCGGGTCGGGCAGCACAGCGGCAGAGTCCTGCTGGGGCCGCGGACCATCGCCACCGGGGACGCCTTCTCGATCGACGACGGCTATCTGACCTTCCACGGACGCCTGTCGGACTTCGTGGTCCTGCGCGGCGAGAAGGTCTCACTGAACACCGTCCGGCAGGCCGCGCACGCCATCCCGGGGGTCGTGCACTGCGTGCCCGAGGTGGTGAACGAGGACGGCACGCAGGTCCTCCACGTCCACCTGTCCGTCACCGGCACCCTCCCCGGCGGGGAGAAGGCACTACGCCACCTCCTCAACTCCCAGCTGCTGCCCGCCGAACGCCCGCGCGCGGTGTTCGTCTCCACCGCCGACCCGGAGGCCTTCCGCAAATGACCCTCCGCCTCGGCTGGACCGTCCCGACGGCCCTCTCACCCGCCGGACTCCGCGCGTTCGCGGTGACCGCGGAGAGCCTCGGGTACGACCACCTGTCCGTCCCCGAACACCTGGTGTCCGGCGTTCCCGCCTACGAGAGCCTGACGCTGGTGGCGTTCCTGGCAGCCGTCACCACCCGGATCGAGCTGGCGACCGCGATGACGATCCTGCCGCACCGCCCGGTGGTGCTCGCCGCCAAGCAGACCGCGCAACTGGCCCACCTCAGCGGCGACCGACTGCGGCTGGGCATCGCCATCGGATCCGACGCCGCCGAGTCCGCCGCCCTCGGCGTCGCCCCGGGCACCCGTGCGGCACTGTTCGAGGAACAGGTCCATGCGCTGCGCCTGCTGTGGACGCGGCCGGACGCGGACTTCGCCGGCGAGCACGTCGCGTTCTCCGGCGTCACCCTCACCCCCCGGCCGCGTCCCGTACCCCTCTGGATGGGCGGCGGCACCCTGCGCACCGGAGGAAGACCCGGCTCACTGCGCCGGATCGCCACCCTCGCCGACGGCTTCACCATGTCCGGCCTGCTCGCCAACCGGGTCGACCGCGGTGCCGCACTCATCGCCGAACTGCGGACGGCGGTGACGGAAGCCGGCCGCGACTGGAGCGCCTTCGGCATCGAGGCCCGCCTGCGCCCCGCCCCCGGCCGGCCGGACACCTGGCGCTCCCTCGCCGACGCCTGGCGGTCCGCCGGCGCCACCCACCTCACCGTCACCACCGACGACCTCTCCCTGCTGGCCCCACTGCACGCGGCGCTGACCGGGTAGCACGCCGGCTCAGGGGGGTGAAGTCGTTCGGCTCGCGCACATCAGCTGAGCTGATGAGTTATCGCCGTCATCCTTTCGGGCTTCATGGCAGCAGGTGGTGTTTCCTTACCTGTCGGTCAGGCGAGAGCCTGCTGCGCACTCCGGCGTTCAACTCCGCGCTCCAGCAGGTCCTGCGTGAGTGGTGCGCGTTCCTGGACAGCCCCGCGAGCCGCTACGTGCCGACCGAGGCGGCCTCGGGCGGGCAACTGTACGCCTACGAGGCCGTGCACACCGGCATCGGCCAGGGCCAGTACAACGGCACGGTGCCCCTGGGCACCATGCACACCCTGCTCGGGTACGAGATGAACGACACCGCGCGCTGACCACCTACATGATCTCCACCACCGACCACTCCGGTGCCCGCGCCGCCACCCTCCAGGCCGCCGCCGACCTCTTCGGCCCCGACAGCACCGCCTCCACCACCGTCGCCTCCACCTGGTCCGCGGTGAACGTCGACAGCTGACCCCACCGGCCGGGCGACCCCTGCCTCCGCCCGTGCGGCGCTTCACCTGGATGGTCGAAGGATGTCCCGGCCTTCAGCCCGGGGAGGAATCCGGTTTTCCGTGTGGCGGGTCAGGGGCGGCCGTTTTGCTGCCAGGCGGACCGGTGTCCACCAATCCGAGTGCGAACACTTTTTTGTCAGACCGTCAGGCTATGGTGCCGGGCATGGAGATCACCGCGCAGAACACCGGCCCGACATCCGGCCTCCGTCCTGTGATGGACAGCCGCCGACCGCATTCTGCACGGTGATCGTCAAATACTCACACGCGAGATTCAGGGGCGAGAACATGTCACGGACCGAACTCCACCGACGACGTGCCGTCATCGGGCTCATAGCCGGCGCGACGCTGATATCCCTCGCCGGATGCGGATCGTCGAGCCCGGCCAAGAGCGCCACCGCACCGGGGGCCGCGGTCTCGACGTCCGCGGGTGCGGCGACGACTGACGCGGCAGCGCCCGCAGCGGCGGGCGCCCCCACCGGCCCGCCGGCGAAGGCTGGCAAGGGCAGCGCCGACGTGACCTTCAGCGGCGTGGAGTCCGGCTCCATCAAGGCCGCAGACAGCACCTGCACCGTCATCAAGGGTGAGCTGACGTCCTTCCAGGCGCCGTCGGACCAGAACGCCGGTGGCCCGAGCGTCGCCGGCGTCGAGTCGGGCACCGGCTGGATGATGCCGGTCAGCACGGCCGCCCACGTCGGCGGCTACGTGAAGAACAACGCGACCGGCGTCAAGGCGACCAAGACCGGCGACAGTTGGACGGTCACGCTGACGGACACGGAGGTGGCCGCCACCTACGACCTCGGTCAGACGGTCACGCTCAACGGAACGATCATCTGCGGCCAGGTCGTCAGCGCCGGCTGACCGGCCGTAGAACGGGACCTTGTGCCGAACGCCGGGGGGAGCCACCAGACCAGAGGCTCCCCCCGGCCATAACTCGACCGAGCGTGCGGGCGCATCCCCGGATGCGACCGCCGGACGACCCCTCACGTACCTCTTTGGTGTCCTAAGGTGTCGATCTCGTAAGCCTGTTGAAGGATGGACGGGTCCTCATCCGGAGTGATGATCCCCCGGTGGCGGCGCTGACAGGCTGGCTCGTGGCGAACTCCTGTTCGCCCGAGTGAAGGGAAGCACCATGTCTCGTCGTCTGACCAGTGCCCTGATCGCAGCCTTCTGCCTGGCGGTGTCCGCGTCACCCGCCTCCGCCGCCGTGGCGGGGGCCGAGGACTCCGCAGCTTCGTCGGCCCGCCCGCGTGGCGGTCCGCTGCAACTCGCCCTCAACGGGCTGACCGACGCCAAGGCGGTGTCCGCGATCGCCGAGGTGCGTGACGGTGACCAGCGGTGGCGCGGCACCACGGGGGTGACCGACCTGGTCGGTCAGGCGCCCGTCCGTGGTGACGGCCGGTTCCGGATCGGCAGCGTCACCAAGACGTTCGTCGCCACCACGGTGCTGCAACTGGTCGGCGAGCACCGGCTCGGCCTGGAGGACTCGGTGTCGAGCCACCTGCCGGGGCTGGTCCCCAACGGGCAGAACATCACCGTCCGCCAGCTGCTCAACCAGCGCACGGGCCTGTTCGACGCCACCAACGAGGGCACCGATGTCTTTCCCAACCTCAACGACCCGGCCGTCTTCCGGACGTGGCTGGCCCAGGGCGGGTTGAACCGCACGTTCACCGCGCGTCAGTTGGTGGCCGCATCCGTCTCCCACGCCCCGTACTTCGCGCCCGGCACCCAATGGGGCTACTCCAACACCAACTTCGACATCCTCGGTCTGATCATCGAGCAGGTCACCGGGCACCCCTACGGACAGGAGGTCGGTCAGCGCATCCTGCGTCCGCTCGGGATGACGAAGACCACGGTCCCCGGCCGCTCCACCACGATCCCCGGCCCGCACGCCCACAGCTACTGGACCACCGTGGACGGCGCCGGCACTGGGAACGTCAAGAAGACCGACATCGACGTCACCGACCAGAACCCCTCCTGGGCGGGCGCCGCCGGAGAGATCATCTCCACCACCGATGACCTGATCCGATTCCAGCAGGCCCTGCTGAACGGGAAGTTGCTGCGCCCGGCGGAGCAGCGCGAGATGACCACGACGTTTGAGACCGTGCCGGGCTCGCACGACATCGACTACGGGATGGGGCTGGCGCGGGTGCAGCTCTCCTGCACCACCGTGCTGGGCCACAACGGTGGCACCTTCGGCTTCACCACCCAGCTGTGGGGCACCGCCGACCGCCAGGTCGCGCTCTCCTACACCCCGCGGGGCGATGACGCCGAGCAGACGGCGCAGAACGAGGCGGGCAACAAGTTCCTCGACGCCGTCTTCTGCGGCGCCCACTGAACGTCCGCCGGGGGCGGGTCGGGCGTGTCGATGATCGGCACTCCTGATTCAGCGTCAATTATCGCTACGGTCAGCATATTTGGATGGCGTTGGCGCCGATAGCATGCGCTGACGAATGGTCGTGGTGAACGGAGGAAGAGATGGACGGGTCGGCAGACGAACGGCTGGGGCGTCGCCACCTGCTCGCCCGGGCCGGTGCGGTGGCGGTCGGCGGTGCGGTTGCCGGCCTGGCCGTCGGGCCCGCCGAGGCGGCGGGCCACCAGGGCCCGGGTCCGGCGGGAGGTGGGGGCGGGCCGGAGGGCCGGCCGTTCGGGCCGGTCACGGTCCGCCCCGATGACTCCCGCTACGACAGCCTGCTGCGGGGCGACAACTACCGTTTCGTCGGCCGGCCGGAGGAGATCCGCCTGGCCGGCTCCACCGAGCAGGTGGTGCGGGCCGTCGCCGACGCCGTCCGCTCCGGGCGCCGGATCGCCGTGCGCAGCGGCGGCCACTGTTTCGAGAACTTCACCGGCGACCCGGCGGTGCAGCTCCTGCTGGACCTCTCTCCGATGGACGCCGTCGGCTTCGACCCCGCGATGGGTGCGTTCGCGGTGCAGCCGGGGGCGACCCTCGGACGCGTGTACCGGACCCTGTTCAAGGGCTGGGGTGTGACGATCCCGGCCGGCGGCTGCCCCGAGGTGGGCGCGGGCGGGCATCTGGCCGGCGGCGGGTACGGTCCGCTGTCCCGCGCCTACGGCTCGGTCGTGGACTACCTGTACGCCGTGGAGGTGGTGGTGGCCGACCGGGACGGGACCGTCCGGGCGGTGGTCGCCACCCGGGACCCGGACGATCCGAACCACGACCTGTGGTGGGCCCACACCGGCGGCGGGGGTGGCAACTTCGGCGTCGTCACCCGCTACTGGCTCCGCTCCCGTGACACCCCTGGCCCTGGCACCCCCGACCCCGAAACTTCCGGCCCTGGCACCCGCTCCCACGGCGACCCCGCGGCGCTTTTGCCGCGTGCCCCGGGCGAGCTGCGGAGGTGCCTGGTCGCCTGGACCTGGGACGAGAAGATGACGGAACGGGCGTTCACCACCCTGCTGCGCAACTACGGGACGTGGCACGAGCGCAACAGCGAACCGGGCACCCCCGCGGCGAACCTGTACGCCGTCCTCATTGCCGGACACCGCAAGTCCGGCACCCTTGAGCTGGTCGTGCAGATCGACGCGGGCGTTCCGGGTTCCGACGCGGTGCTCACCGACTTCGTGCGCGCGGTGACCGCCGACGTGGGTGCCACCGAACCCGCCACCCTCCGGGGCACCATGCCCTGGCTGCCCACCAGCACCTGGCCGGGGACGGGCGAGGCCGGCAACTCGATCACCCGGCGCTACAAGGACAAGGCCGGCTACCTGCGCCGCTCCCTCACCGACACCCAACTCGTCACCGCCTACCGGCATCTGACGAACGGCGCGGGCGGTACGGAGTGCGGCCTGCTCCTCGTCGGCTACGGCGGCCAAGTCAACGCGGTGCCCCCCTACGCCACCGCCGTCGCCCAGCGCGACTCGGTCATGAAGGCCGTCTACTACACCGTCTGGGCCGACGAGTCGGACGACGCGGCCCATCTGGCCTGGGTCCGCGACTTCTACCGCGAGGTGTACCGCGACACCGGAGGCGTCCCCGTCCCCGGCGAGGTCAGTGACGGCTCCTACATCAACTATGCGGACACCGACCTCGCCGACCCGGTGTGGAACACCTCCGGCACCCCGTGGCACACCCTCTACTACAAGGACAACTACCCCCGCCTGCAACAGGTCAAGGCCCACTGGGACCCGTGCAACATCTTCCGGCACGCCCTCGCCATCGAACCGCCCGACCGGAGGCCGTAACGAAAGCCCCGGGGGAGGCGCGCCGGAGGTTCACTCGCACGAGTGATTGTTACGCTGTGCACATTGCCGGACACTCAAAGTATTCGGGGGGCTCATGGGGGCTCTCCCGGTGCGAGGGGAGCCGTCATGGCCGCAGCCGAATCTTCCTCCATCGAGGTGCCGCGGATCGCGAGCAGTTCGCAGCCCGCCGACCGGGACCAGGGCCTCGCGGCGATCGGCGGCAACGTCGGCGCCGTGTGGCGGGGGTGGTGGACGTGGACCCCGGGAAACGGGACGTTCAACCTCCAGATCGCCTGGAACGTCATCGGGATCGACTCGACGGTCGTCATCACGGCCTCCGAGATCGACGGGAACGGGCACCGGTTCGTCGGTGCGGCGCCCTTCCAGGTGTCGAGCATCGCCCCCAGCAACGGACTGGTGACGTTCAAGATCAACATCGGCTGGAACAGCCCGCTGCCGATGCGCACCGACGTCCTGGTCTTCAACTGAGCGCCGGTCCCCGGCCGCCCCGGACACGCAGGCCGGGGACCGTGCCGATCCGGTGACGACAAGCATGGCCCGGCCCCGGGGGGGTTTTGGGTTTTCCCCACCCCCCCCCGATGACCACTTTTCCCCTCGGGGAACGGTTCCCCCTCACCCCCCCCCGCCCCCCCCCCCCCCACCCACAGG
>NZ_JBHVWW010000001.1:205781-221292 GCF_042882025.1 Kitasatospora sp. NPDC058243 | reverse complement strand
CCGTGCTGGGTCCGGCAAAGCAAAGCGTGCCTCCCCGTGGGTGGGTTCGGGGTTCGCCCGAACCGCCACGGGGCGCCCGTTTTCCCGGGAGGAGCCGGTTCCATCGCGACCGCGCCGGGCATCCCCGCCGGCAGCGCAGGTGCTGCGCACTGTGAATCACCGTGAACTCATATGAACGGTCGGATAATTCGCCACCCGCCGCGTTGACGGCCCCCATGGCGCGGATAGAACACTGAGCACATAAGTGATTCCGCACATAGGGGGCTCGATGCAGTTCGAGTACGTCCTGCTCGCCCTGCTGGCCGGCCGGCCGTTCAGCGGGTACGACCTGCGCAAGTGGGTCGAGACGGAGGGCCAGTTCCTCCGTTCGCGGGCCCACCACAGCCAGATCTACCGCCTGTTGGGGCGGATGGTGGCGGACGGCTGGGTGGCGTTCGAGGTCGATCCGCGCGAGGGGCGTCCCGACGCGAAGGTGTACCGGCTCACGCCGGTGGGGCGGGAGGCACTGATGGAGTGGGTGCGCTCCCCGTACGAGCCGCCCAGCCGGTTCCAGGACGCGGACTTCCTCTCCCGCTTCGCCTTCGCCGCGGTCCTGGACCGCGAGGCCGCGATCCGGCTGATCCGCACCGAACTGGACCACCGGCGCGAGCAGATCGCCCGCAACCGGCCCCGCGACCGCACGGTCCGCTTCGAGGACCCGCTGCCCGAGCTGGACCAGGAACTGGCCCGCGGGGTCTACGAGGAACTGCACCAGTACGGCGCCGGCGCGATGGACGCGTGGGTGGCCTGGCTGGAGCGCATGCTCCGGCGTCTCGAACAGTGGCAGCCGGGGCACAAGACGCCACCGGCCGGAGAGGGGAGCGCCGCATGAAGGCGATCATGGTGATGTTCGACAGCCTCAACCGGCACATGCTGCCGCCCTACGGCGGGGACTGGACGCACGCGCCGAACTTCGCGCGGCTGGCCGAGCGGTCCGTCACCTTCGACCACGCCTACGCGGGGTCGATGCCGTGCATGCCGGCCCGCCGCGAGATCCACACCGGCCGGTACAACTTCCTGCACCGCAGCTGGGGCCCGCTGGAGCCGTTCGACGACTCCATGCCCGAACTCCTCAAGCAGAACGGGGTGTACACCCACCTGGTCAGCGACCACCCGCACTACTGGGAGGACGGCGGCGCCACCTACCACGGCCGGTACAACACCTGGGAGTTCTTCCGCGGCCAGGAGGGCGACCCGTGGAAGGGCCAGGTGGCCGACCCGGAGATCCCCGAGGACCTGAAGAAGCTCCGGTTCGAGTCCTACCGGCAGGACTGGGTGAACCGCCCGCACCTGGCGACCGAGGACCGCCACCCGCAGACGCTGACCTTCGACGCGGGCCTGGAGTTCGTCCGCACCAACCGGGACGCGGACCGGTGGTTCGTGCAGATCGAGACCTTCGACCCGCACGAGCCGTTCTTCAGCCACCAGCGGTTCAAGGACCTCTACCCGCACGACTACGAAGGCCCGCACTTCGACTGGCCCGACTACAAGCGCGTGGTGGAGACCCCCGGCCAGGTCGAGCACGCCCGTCTGGAGTACGCGGCGCTGCTGTCGATGTGCGACCACTCCCTCGGGCGGGTGCTGGACCTGATGGACGAGCAGGACCTGTGGGACGACACCCTGCTGATCGTCAACACCGACCACGGCCTGCTGCTGGGGGAGAAGGGCTGGTGGGGCAAGACCGTCCAGCCCTGGTACAACGAACTGGTCCACCTGCCGCTGTTCGTGTGGGACCCGAGGGCCGGAAAGGCCGGGGAACGGCGCCGGGCCCTGGTGCAGACGATCGACCTCGCACCGACGCTGCTGGAGTACTTCGGCATCGAGCGCCCCGCGGACGTGCAGGGCCACCCGCTGCCGGTGGCCGAGGACACCCCGGTACGGGAAGCGGCCCTGTTCGGAATCCACGGCGGCCACGTCAACGTCACCGACGGCCGGTACGTCTACATGCGCGCCCCCGCCACGGCGCACAACGCGCCGCTGCTGGAGCACACGCTGATGCCCACCCACATGCGCGGACGGTTCTCCCCGGCCGAGCTGGCGAACCTCCAGCTGGCGGAGCCGTTCACCTTCACCAAGGGCGTGCGCACCCTGCGCGTCCCCGGCCGCACCTTCATCAACCCCTATCAGCACGGCACCCTGCTGTTCGACCTGGAGGGCGACCCCGAGCAGCGCACCCCCCTCGTCGACGACACGGCCGAGCTGCGGATGGCGACCCTGCTGGTGGAGCTGATGCGCGCGGGCGACGCACCGCCGAGCCAGTACGAGCGCCTCGGCCTGCCCGCCGAGGGCCCGGTCGGCGCGGAGCACCTGCTGGTCCGCGCCCAGCGCGAGCAGGCCGACCGGACCGCCGAGCCGCTGCCCCGCCCGGAGGACTACCCCTCGGGACGCTTCTCGCTGCGGACCCCGGTGTTCGCCCTGATCTCCGACCCGGTCGCCGTGGAGGTCATGCGCAGGCACCTGCCCGGCATCGTCGACTCCGAATTCCTGCAGTTCCTCGGCCCGACGCCGCTGATCGACGTCGCCGCCCTGGCCGGCGGCCTCACCGACGTGTCGGCCCTGCGCCGGGTGGCCGAGGAGCTCGCCGCTCTCTGACCCGCCGGCGCACGACCCAGCCGGCGCACGAGGTACCGGTGACGGGGTTGCAGCCCCGTCACCGGCGAGCACGCCCCCTTTCCCCCGCACTGCCCCTGTGACGAACGATGCGAAGAGCGGAGTCGCGCATGTCCGACCTTATCGAGGGCACCTCCGGGCCCGCCACGAGGACCGGCCCGCCCCCGGTCAGAGGCCGGTGGGCCCAGCTCTCGGTCCTCGGCGGCGCCATGCTGGTCGACGGCACCGAGGCCGGCCTGGTCACCGGCCTGTTCCCGGTCATCAGGAACGCGCTGGGCCTCACCCTCGGCTCGCTCGGCGTCCTGACCGCCGCCGGCAAGCTGATCGGCGTGCTCGCGGCCCCCCTGTGGGTGTGGGCGGCACGCCGCTGGTCGCGCAAGAGCGTCCTGGTCCTGTCCACCGGCCTGTGGGGGGTGTGGGGCGTGGCCGCCGGCTTCTCCAGGAACTTCACCGAGCTGCTGGTCTTCGTCACGGTCCTCGCGGCCGGCTACGCGGCCGCCCAGCCGCTGGTCTCCGAGATCATCGGCGACCTGTTCGACCCGGCGTCGCGCGGCCGCGCCGTCGGTGCCCTCTACGGTGCGCTCGCACTGGCCGGTTCGGTGCTCGGCCCGCTCATCGGGCAGCTGGCGGGAGTCCGCGACGGCTGGCGCTGGGGGCTGTGGGGCGTCGGCGTCCTGAACATCCTCTTCGGCGTGGTGCTGCTGCTCTGCTTCCGCGACCCCGGCCGCGGCGCGGCCGAGCGGCAACTCGCCGACCTCGACCGGGCCGCCCGCGAGTCCCGGACGAAGGTCGACCTGGCCACCGTCGTCTCGCTGTTCAAGATCCCCAGCTTCGCGATCCTCCTGGTGTCGCGGCTGCTCTCGGGACACCTGCTGCTCTCCTCGTTCGCCGTCGTCTACCTGGTGGACGTGTTCGGCTTCACCACCCAGCGAGCCGCCGTCGTCCTGATGCCGCTGGGCATCGGATACCTGCTGGGCACCCTGCTGGGCGGCTTCCTCGCCGACTGGGCCACCCGCCGCAGCCCCCGCCACGGGCTTCCCGGCGCGCTCCAGGGCGCCCAGGTCGCCTTCGCCGTCCTCGCCTTCCTGGGCACCCAGGTCCACTACCGCGGCATCGGCGCCTACGCCCTCCTCTTCTGCCTGATGGGTGTCGCCCAGGGCGTCAATCCCAGCCTCAACCGGCCGATGGTCATGGCGGTCACCCCGCCCGAGCTGCGGGCCACCGCCTTCACGATCTACGTCTCGGTCTTCGAAGCCCTCGCGTGGGCCGCCTTCGGCCTGGGCGCCGGTTTCCTCGGCCAGGCGGTCGGACTCCGCCCGGTGTTCCTGGCGGTCCTGGTGGTCCTCATGCTCGTCAACGGCGCCTTCCTGACGCTCCTCCACCTGCCCTACGCGAAAGACGTGGAGCGGGTGCAGCGGGAGCTCGACCTCAGGCGCCAGGCGGCCCTGGCCTGACCCCGGCCCGCCTTGCACGGCCGGCTGAACCCAGTCCCGGCTGAACCCACTCCCGGAGGAACCTGTGAACCTGCCCTCGGCGCCCTGCTGCACGCCCTCGCGAGGCCCCGGCGCGATCCGCCCGCTCCGCCTCGCGGCCCCGCGTCCCGCCGGGCCCGCGGACGGCATGGTCCTCCTGCCCGGCGGCGAGTTCCTGATGGGCACCGACGACTCCGAAGGCTTCCCCGACGACGGCGAAGGACCCGTGCGGCAGGTCCGGCTGGACCCGTTCCTCATCGACGCCCGCGCCGTCACCAACGAGCAGTTCACCGCGTTCGCCGCCGACACCGGCTACCGTACCGACGCCGAACGCCTGGGCTGGTCCTACGTCTTCGCCGGGTTCCTCCCGGCCGCCGTGCGGCGCACCGCCGCGCGGGTGGAGCGGACCCCCTGGTGGTGCGCGGTCACCGGAGCCGCCTGGGACCGGCCCGAGGGCGCGGGCAGCACGGTCGCCGACCGCGGCGACCACCCCGTCGTCCACGTCTCCTGGAACGACGCGCACGCCTACGCCTCCTGGGCCGGCAAGCGCCTGCCCACCGAAGCGGAGTGGGAGTACGCGGCCCGCGGCGGACTCGAACAGGCCCGCTACCCGTGGGGCGACGAACTCGATCCCGACGGCACCCACCGCTGCAACATCTGGCGCGGCACCTTCCCGGCGAAGAACACGGCCGCGGACGGCCACCGCGCCACCGCCCCCGCCGGCTCCTTCGCGCCGAACGGCTTCGGCCTGTACAACATGTCCGGCAACGTGTGGGAGTGGTGCGCCGACTGGTGGACCACCGATCACCCCGCATCCCCGACCTTGGCCAACCCCACCGGCCCCGCCACCGGAACCGCCAAGGTCATCCGCGGCGGCTCCCACCTGTGCCACAAGTCCTACTGCAACCGCTACCGCGTCGCCGCCCGCAGCTCCAACACCCCCGACAGTTCCAGCGGCCACGCCGGCTTCCGCTGCGCCCGCGACGCCGAACGGCCCGACTGACGCGCCGACCCGCCCGCGTGGGGCCACGCCGTTCAGCCGGGGCTCGCCGATCACCGAGCGGACGTGCTGGACCCGGGCGGGCCGTCAGCCCTCCGGTGCGGGCGGCAGGTGGAAGCCGACCTCGGCGCCGCCGGAGGGGGCGGCGGTGGCGAAGACGGTGCCGTGGTCGGCGGCGACGAGGTCGTGGACGATGGCCAGGCCCAGCCCCGAGCCCGGGGTCGACTGGGTGCCGGCGGCGCGGTGGAAGCGCTCGAAGACGGCCTGCCGGTCGCCGGGGGCGATGCCGGGCCCGTGGTCGCGCACGGCGAGGCGGGTGCCGGTGACGTGGACCTCCACCGGGGTGCCGTCCGGGCTGAACTTGACGGCGTTGCCGACCAGGTTGTCCACGCAGCGCTGCAGCGCGCGCGGGCGGGCCTGCACCGGCACGGGCCGTTCGGCGGTGACGGTGATCTCGCGGCCGGTGCGGCGCCGGAAGCGCCGGGCGCTGTCCTCGGCGGCGGCCGTCAGGTCCACCGGCTCCGGGTCCTCCACGGTCTGCTGGTCGGTGGCCAACTCGACCAGCTCGCGGACGAGTTCGTCGAGTGCGACGGTTTCGGTGACCAGGGTGGCGAGGATCTGCTCCTCGTCCGCGGGGGCGAGCCGGCCGCGGGCGCGCTGGAGGAGTTCGGCGCAGCCGCGTACCGAGGTCAGCGGGGTGCGCAGCTCGTGGCTGGCGTCCTGGACCAGGCGCTGCTGCTGGTCGCGGGAGCGGCGCAGGGCGCCGACCATCGCCTCGAAGGCGCGGGTGAGGCGGCCGACCTCGTCGCGTCCGGCGGCGGGTAGTGGGGTGGCCAGGTCGCGGGTGGTGGTGATGTGTTCGGCGGCGCGGGCCAGGCGTCGCACCGGGCGCAGGATCCGGCCGAGGACGAGCCAGCTGAGCAGTGCGGAGGCGGCCGCGGCCGCGGCGCTGGTCCAGGTGATGCGGCGCAGGAACGCGTCGTCGACGGTCTGCGCCCCGGCGTAGGTCTGGCCGATCATCACCGCGCCCTGCCCGTCGGGGCGGGCCTTGGTGAGGATGCCGTAGGGGGTGCCGTCGACGGTGGCGTCCTCCTGGTGGGCGCCCTGTGCGGTACGGGCCACCTCCCGGGCCCGGTCCGAGACCGGCAGCGCCGGGCCGCCCGGGGCCCCCAGCGGCCGGGTGGTGCCGTCGGGCAGCAGCAGCTGTTCGACGGTGTCGGGCCGTGCGGGCGGGGGGCGGTCGAGGTCCAGGGCGGCGAGCACGGTGTGGGCCCGGTCCTCCAGGCTCCGGTCGAGCTGGTCGGCGACCAGGGTGCTGACGCCGCGGTAGGCGGCGGTGACGGGTACGGCGATGGCCAGGAGGACGGAGGCGAGGACCACGAGGCCGATCCTGGTGCGCAGCATCAGGCGGTCCTGGCGGTGTAGCCGACGTTGCGCACGGTGTGGATCAGCCGGGGCGCGCCGCCGTCTTCGGTCTTGCGGCGCAGGTAGCCGATGTAGACGTCGAGCGAGCGCGAGTCGGTGTCGAAGTCGTAGCCCCAGATGCGTTCGTAGATCTGGTGGCGGGTCAGGACGGTGCCCTGGTTGCGCAGGAGCAGTTCCAGCAGGTCGAACTCGGTCTTGGTCAGGTCGAGCCGGCGCCCGCCGCGGTGGGCCTGGCGGGCGCCGGGGTCCAGGGCGAGGTCGTCGAGGCCGAGTTCGGCGCTCTCGCCGCCGAGCGGCTCGGTGCGGCGGAGCAGGGCGCGTATGCGGGCCAGGAGTTCCTCGGTGGCGAAGGGCTTGGCCAGGTAGTCGTCGGCGCCGGCGTCGAGCCCGGCGACCCGGTCGCCGAGCTGGTGGCGGGCGGTGAGGACCAGGACGGGCAGGCGGTCGCCGCGCCGGCGCAGCATCCGGCACAGCGCGAGGCCGTCGAGGCGGGGCATGACCACGTCCACCACGGCGAGGTCGGGGCGCCGGTGCTCCAGGAGCTCCAGGGCCTCCTGTCCGTCGGCGGTGGTGAGTACCCGGTAGCCCTCGAAGCGCAGCAGGTGGTCGAGGGTGTTGCGGACGCCGGGGTCGTCCTCGACGACCAGGACGGTGCGCCGGGCGGCGGTGGGATCTGTCATGGTGTCATCTTCGCTGGTGGCGGGCGTGGTCATGCCGGTCGGGGGCGGTCGGTCGGCGGGTCGGGCGGCCGGTCAGTGGGTCGGCGGGTCAGCGGGGGACCGGGACGACGGGGAGCGGGGGGATGTGCGTGAGGCAGGAGGTGTCGCCGACCGCGCCGGTGCGGATGAAGTGGGTGGAGATGCCCACCGCGCAGCCGGTGGACTCCATCTCCGGGACGTGCCCGCTGTTGGGCACGGAGACGAAGGCGCTGCGGCGGAACTGGGCGGCGGACAGGCGGGAGTTGGCCTCGGGGGTGTTGGTGTCGAGGTCCCCGGAGAGCACCAGGACGGGCACGTCGGGCACGTTCTTCAGGTCGGTCGGCTGCGGGTCGGCGGTGCCGCGGCGCGGCCAGGACAGGCAGTTGTCGCCGCCGTCGGTCTGCCCCTCGGTCCAGCCCTTGACGCTGAACGCCCCGAAGTCGGCCGGGTCGGCGGCGGCCAGCGCGGCCCGGTACTGGCGGCGGCGCTCGGCGGGCGGGGCGTCCGGGTCCCAGGCGCGGGCGTAGTCGTTGCAGGTGACGGCCAGGAAGGAGGCCTGGTCCTCGGTGCCGGTGTGCTCGACCTCGGCGCGCACCAGGGCGGTCAGCGGTGCTTCGTCGCCCGTGGCGAGGGCGTGCAGGGCGGCCGGCAGCGCGCCGAGCAGACCGGGCTCCTCGGGGTGCAGGCCGATGCCTCGGGTGGCGGGCTCGTACATCAGGTCGGCGAGCTTGTCCTCGCTGAAGACCACGGTGCGCGGCCTGCCGCCGAGGGAGGCGGTCAGCACCAGCGGGCGGGTGCGCAGCCGCTCGGCGGCGGCGGTGAGGTCGCGGACGGCGCCTTCCGGGTCGCAGGCCCCGCTGCGCTCGCAGATCCGGCGCAGCGTCAGGGAGACCTGCCGGGCGCCGGGCCGGGCCAGGGAGTCGAAGGCGAGCGGGTAGGCGCCGGACAGCACCATCGACTCGACCCGCTGGGGGTGGCGGTCGGCGTAGACCGGCATCAGGTAGGTGCCGTACGACAGGCCGTACAGGACCAGCTTCGGGGCGCCCAGGCGCGCGCGGGCGGCATCGAGGTCGTCGGCGGTGGCGGCGCTGGTGTAGCCGCGGGCGCGCGGGCCGAGTTCCTCGGCGCAGTCGGCGACGAGCTCGCGCTGGGCGGGGCGCGGGGCGAAGCGGTAGTCGGCCTCGGTGACGTCGCAGGGCAGTCGGCCGGAGCGGCCGGTGCCGCGCGGGTCCAGCAGGAGCAGGTCGTAGTCGTCCAGCACCCCCTGCAGTGCCCCGGCCACCTGGTCGGCGCGGTCGATGAGGGTCTCGCCGGGGCCGCCGGGGTTGAGCGCGATGGTGCCCCGGGCCGGGCCGGGGCGGCTGTGGCGCACCACCGCGTAGCTCACGCCGATGCCGCCCAGGCGCGGCTCGTCCGCCACCAGCGGGCGGCGCATGGTCGTGCAGTCGACCTGGTGCCCGGGGACGGTCGGGCACCACGCGGGCCGGCCCGCCGCCCCGGTGGGGGCGGCCTGCGCGGGCGAGGCGGTGGTGACCGGCAGCACTGCGGCCAGCACCGCCAGCGCGGCGGCGGCCAGCCCGCTCCGGCGGGCCGGCTCCTTCGCCCGGCTCGCGGTCGCGTCCGTCGCCCTGCCGGTCGTCTCTGCCGCCGTGCTCGTCGCCGTGCTCGTCGCCGAGCTCGTCGCCGTGTTCGTCGCCGTGTTCGTCGTCATCGTGGTGCCCTCCGTACGTCCTGCGGTCGGTGTGGGCACGACCCTGCCGGGTGCCGGTCAGCGGTTCGGCAGAGCGACGGCAAAGGCAGGTAAGAACTCCGGCCGGTCCCCCCGGCCGGAACCACGCGACGCAGCATCAAGATCCTTTCCTTGATGGAAACTTGACGAACACGAGTCGTCCCCAAGGCTTCTCTCTGTTCGAAAAATCGGTCTAACTAATAGCACCGGACGGGGCAGGGCCAGCACGCAGCAAGCGGCTGAAGCCCACGGACGCCGGTGCCTTCCCGCCGTCGGGAAAGCCGCTCACCTCGCCCGGCCACGGCATCGCCATGCCCGCGTCGGCGAACCGTCAGGTCGCGCAAGGAAAGAACTCGTGGTGTTCACGTGGGGGAGAGGGGCAAGTCAAGGATGACGAAGTCCGCAGGAGCGCGCAGATTCGCGCAGGTGGTGGCGCTGGTCACGGTCGTGGCAACCGCCGCGGCCTGCAGTGGCGGCGGTGGTGGGGGCGGCGGCAGCGGCAACCCGGGGCCGGCCGGAGCGGCGGTGCAGGGGGGTGTGGTGCGGGTCGCCGAGGCGCCCTCCACCTTCCCGGACGCCATCTGGCCGTTCGACTCCCCGTCCCAGGTCAGCACGGTGAACACCAGTCAGTTCCAGGAGCTGTTCTACCGCCCCCTGTACTACTGGGGCCTGAACGACAAGGTCACCCTCGACCCGGAGGTGTCCCTCGGCGAGGCGCCCACCTGGAGCGCGGACGGCACGACCGTCACCGTCCAGGTCAAGCCGTGGAAGTGGTCCAACGGTGAGGACGTCAACGCCCAGGACGTGCTGTTCTGGATCAACATGGCCAAGGCCGAGTCGTCCAACAGCGGCTACTACACCCCGCCGAACCCGGCGATCGGCGCCAAGTACTTCCCGGACAACGTGGCTTCGGCGACCGCCTCGGGACAGACCCTGACGCTGACCCTCAACACCCCGGTCAACCAGACCTGGTTCACCGACGACGAGCTCAGCCAGATCACCCCGATGCCGCTCGCCTGGGACCTCACCGGCCAGGGGCAGAAGGGCAGTTGCGCGAGCGACGCGTTCGGCTCGGACGCCGCCGCGAAGGACTGCGCGGCCGACTACGCCTACCTCAGCGCGCAGTCGACCAAGGGCGGCGACTTCGCGGGCAGCCCACTGTGGTCGGTGGTCGACGGCCCGTGGAAGCTCAAGAACTACAACGGCACCTCCGGCGCGTACGGGATCGTGCCGAACACCGCCTACTCGGGCCCGCAGAAGCCGCACCTCGACGAGGTGGACTTCGTCCCCTACACCTCGGCCACCACCGAGTACGCGGACCTGAAGGCCGGCAGCGGCGGCGCCAACGCCATCGACGTCGGCTACCTGCCGGCCGAGAACTCCCCGACCTTCAACGCCAAGAACCCGGACGCGGGCAACCCGTTGAGCAGCGCGGGCTACTACATCCCGGCCCCGACCTACCTGGACGAGATCTCGTACTACCAGATCAACTTCGCCAACCCGGCCGTAGGGCCGCTGTTCAAGCAGCCCTACTTCACCAAGGCCGTCCAGGACACCGTCGACCAGCAGGGCATCATCAACGGCATCTGGAAGGGCTGGGGCTACCCGAGCACCGGCGCCGTGCCCAGCCTCCCGGCCGGCAACCCGCTCTCCCCCAAGAGCCAGTCCGAGCGCGCCACCTACGACCCGGCGGCCGCGAAACAGCTGCTGAGCAGCCACGGCTGGAACACCGACAGCGTCCCGGCCACCTGCACCGACCCGGGCACCGGCCCGAACCAGTGCGGCGCCGGCATCGCGGCGGGCACCAAGGCCGCGTTCACGCTCGACTACCCCTCCGGCCAGGCCGCGCTGGACACCATGGCGGCGGACATGCGCTCGGACGCGGCCAAGGCGGGCATCGGCATCACCATGGTCAGCCAGACCCAGAACACCATCGGCAACGAGGGCGTGGCCTGCAGCGCCGCCCAGCCGGCCGGCTGCCAGTGGCAGGGTCTGCTCTACGGCGGCTGGGTCTACGCCCCCGACTACTACCCGACCGGCGACGCGCTGTTCGCCACCGGAGCCGGGCCGAACGTCTGGAGCTTCTCCGACCCGAAGTTGGACCAGCTGATCGTCAGGACCACGACCGGCAGCGACGTCAACGACCTGTACGCCTACGAGGACTACATCGCGGGCGTCCAGCCGGTCATCTACACCCCCAACACGCTCGCGATCAGCGAGGTCACCAAGAAGCTGCACCTCGACGCCGGTGACCCCTTCCAGGGCTACGAACCGGAGTACTGGTACTACACGAAATGACGGCCATCCGTAACGGCGTCGCCGCTGCTCCCCTCGGGGGGCGGCGGTGACGGCCTACCTGATCCGACGGCTGTTCCAGGCCCTCCTGACGGTGCTGATGGTCACCGTCATCTCCTTCGGCCTGATGCAGCTCATGCCGGGCGGCCCGGTCCGGGCGATCCTCGGCTCCCACGCCACCCCGGCCAACATCGCCCACCTGACCCAGCAGATGGGTCTGGACCGCCCCGTCTACGTGCAGTACTGGACCTGGCTGGACGGCCTGCTGCACGGCAACCTGGGCTTCGACTACATCCAGCAGCGCCCGATCTCCGACCTGCTGTTCAACGCCCTCGGCGCCTCCGCCTACATCGTCGGCGCCTCGCTGCTGCTCGCGCTGCTGATCGCGGTGCCGGCGGGCCTGCTCCAGGCGACCCGCCGCAACAGCGTGCTGGACCACGCCTTCACGGTGTTCTCCTTCGTCGCCTACGGCGTGCCGACGTTCTTCATCGGCTTCCTGATCCAGCAGTGGTTCGAGGACGACCTGCACTGGGTCTCGGTGCAGAACCAGGTGGCCACCTTCGGTGACGCGCTGACCCACCCCGGGGCCGTCTGCCTGCCCGTCCTGACCCTGACCGTCACCACCGTGGCCGGCTACAGCCGGTACATGCGTTCCGGGGTGCTGGACCAGATCACCCAGGACTACGTACGGTCCGCCCAGGCCAAGGGCGCCTCCCGGCGCCGCACCCTGTACGGCCACGTGCTGCGCAACGCCCTGATCCCGATGGTCACCCTGGTCGGCCTCTCGCTGCCCGCGCTGGTCGGCGGCGCGCTGATCGTCGAGTACGTCTTCAACATCCAGGGCATCGGCCTGCTGACCACCCGTGCCGCGCTGCAGAACGACTACGGCATCACCCTGGCGGCCACCCTGCTCACCGCGGTGACCACCGTGGTCGGCTCGCTGCTGGCCGACCTCGGCTACGCCGTGCTGGACCCACGAGTGAGGCTCACCTGATGGCCCTGACACACGATTCGACGGAAGGTCGGCCCGCCTCCGCCCCGGGCGGGGAGCCGGCCGGGCGGCCCCGCTCGATGCTCCGGCGCGGCGCGGAGGTCTTCGCCGAGAACAGGCTGGCCCTGGTCGCCGTCGTCGTCCTGGTCGCGATCATCGCCTTCTGCTTCCTCGGCCCGCTGTTCTACCACGCCGACACCTCGGTGGTGAACCTCTCCGCCGTCACCCTGCCGCCGGGCGCCGGGCACCCGCTCGGCACGGACAACGACGGCATCGACGAGCTCGGCAAGGTGATGGTCGGCGGGCAGACCAGCCTGGAGATCGGCCTCGCCGCCGGTCTGATCGCCGCCGTCCTCGGCGCGCTGTACGGCGCGGTCGCGGGCTACCTGGGCGGCTGGATCGACGCGTTGATGATGCGGGTGATCGACTCCTTCATGTCCTTCCCGCTGATCTTCCTGCTGATCTACCTCAGCAGCGTCTACGGGAAGAGCAAGACCATGCTGATCCTGGAGGTCGGCCTGACCTCCTGGTTCGGCATCACCCGCCTGGTCCGCGGCGAGGCCCTGGCGATCAAGGTCCGCGAGTACGTGGCCGCGTCCCGGATGATGGGCGCGGGCGGCCGACGGATCGTGCTGAAGCACATCCTGCCCAACACCATCGGGACGACGATCGTCAACACCACGTTCTCGATCGCCGACGCGGTCTTCGCCCTGTCCACGCTCAGCTACATCGGCCTGGGCCTCCAGGCCCCCAACAACGACCTGGGGGGCATGCTCGACGTCGGCACCACCTTCGCCGGCCAGGGCTGCTGGTGGATGATCTATCCGCCCGCCGCCGTGATCATCCTGGTCATCCTGTGCTTCAACGTGATCGGCGACGCCCTGCGCGACGCCTTCGAAACCCGGCTGCAGAAGCGGTGAACCCGACGGAGGATCAGCAGTGGCGCTCCTCGAAGTGACCGGCCTGCGCACCGAGATCCGGCTGAAGCGCTCGGTGGTGCACGCCCTGGACGGCGTCGACCTCGCGGTGGACGTGGGCGAGACCCTCGGCATCGTCGGCGAGTCGGGCTGCGGCAAGACCATGACCGCCATGTCGATCATGCAGCTGCTGCCCAACGGCGGCAGCGTCGTCGACGGCCGGGTCCTGCTCGACGGCCGCGACCTGCTCGCGCTCGGCCCCGAGAAGATGGACCGGGTGCGCGGCAACGACATCGGGATGATCTTCCAGGACCCGACCACCTCGCTCAACCCGACGATGACCATCGGCCGGCAGATCTCCGAGTCCGTGCGCATCCACCGCCGGGCCTCCCGGAAGGAGGCGCACGAGCGCGCCGTCGAGGTGCTGTCCCTGGTGGGGATGCCCAGCCCGGCCCGGCGGGCCCTGGTCTACCCGCACGAACTGTCCGGCGGGATGCGCCAACGGGCCATGATCGCCATGGCCCTGGCCAACGAGCCCAAACTGCTCATCGCCGACGAGCCGACCACCGCCCTCGACGTCACCGTCCAGAAGCAGATCCTCGAACTCATCGACCACCTCAAGCAGCAGCTCGGCATGGCCGTCATCCTGGTCACCCACGACCTCGGCGTCATCGCCGGACGGGCCGACCGGATCGCCGTCATGTACGCCGGGAAGGTCGTCGAGACCACCGGCACCGAGGAGCTCTACACCCACCCCCGCCACCCGTACACCGAGGCACTCTTCGAATCGCTGCCGGAACGTTTCGCCGAGTCCGGCGGCCGGCTCTACTCGATCCCCGGCCTGCCGCCGGACCTGACCACCCCGCCGCCCGGCTGCCGGTTCGCCGCGCGCTGCCGCTACGCCACCGAGCAGTGCCACGCGCAGGAGCCGCCGCTGTCCGGGGAGACCCCGGAACACCGCTACGCGTGCTACTTCCCGGTCGGCGAGGCCGAGCAGGGCGGCCGCCCGGCGGCCGTGGCACCTTCCCCGGCGACGGCCGTACGGGCCCCGGAGGTGCGGGCCGCTGCGGTGCCCGAGGAGGCGCCGGCCGAGCCGCTGCTGCGCATCGAGAACCTGGTCAAGCAGTACGCGGTCACCAGCGGCCTGATCCTGCGCCGGGCCGTGGGCGCGGTCAGCGCCGTGGCCGACATCTCCCTGACGGTCCGCCGGGGGGAGACGCTCGGCCTGGTCGGCGAGTCCGGCTGCGGCAAGACCACCGTCGGCAAGCTCATCGTCGGCCTGGAGCGGCCCACCAGCGGCAGCCTGCTGTTCGAGGGCCGGGACCTGGCCCTGGCGCCACGGGCCGAGCGCCGCCGACTGCGCCGGGACGTCCAGCTGATGTTCCAGGACTCCTACGCGGCGATGAACCCGCGGATGCCCGTCCACTCGATCATGCGCGAGCCGCTGGACATCCACCGGGTCGACGGCCAGGCCGAGCGCGACCGGCGGATCAGGGAGATCTTCGACCTGGTCGGCCTGCCGCTCACCGCCCTGGACCGCTACCCGCACGAGTTCTCCGGCGGCCAGCGCCAGCGCATCGGACTGGCCCGCGCGCTGGCCCTGCGCCCCAAGCTCATCGTCGCGGACGAGCCCGTCTCGGCCCTGGACGTGTCGATCCAGTCGCAGGTGCTCAACCTGATGAGCGACCTTCAGGGCGAACTCGGACTGTCGTACCTGTTCATCTCGCACGACCTGTCCGTGGTCCGGTACCTGTCCGACCGGATCGGCGTGATGTACCTGGGCAAGCTGGTGGAGATCGGCCCCGCGCCGTCGGTGTACGCCCGGCCGGTGCACCACTACACCCGCGGCCTGCTGGACACCATCCCCGTGGCCGACCCGGTGGTGGAGAAGGCCAAGAGCAGCCGGGGCGTCGCCGGGGAGCTCCCGTCCGCGATCGACCCGCCGTCCGGCTGCCGCTTCCGCACCCGCTGCGCGGCGGCGCAGCAGATCTGCGCGGAGGTCGAGCCACAGTTGACCGCCTTCGGCCCCGACGACCACCTGGCCGCCTGCCACTTCCCCCTGCGGGCCGCCCCGATCCGCTGAATCGCGCCCCTGGCCATGCCCCCTCCGGGAGCGGGCCGGCGAGGCCGTCGGCGATGGGCACACGGCGGGCACATGGCGGGCACATGGCGGTGGTCACGTGGCGATGGGCACACGGCGGTGGGGGGGGCCCCCCGGGGGGGGGGGGGGGGAAAGGGGAAGAGGGGTGGCGGAAGGGGGGGGGGGGGTGGGGGGGGGGGCGTGGTCCCCCTGCGCGAGGGTGTGGCCGTCCCGGTCTGGTGGTGCTACTTCTCC
>NZ_JBHVWW010000001.1:189417-205771 GCF_042882025.1 Kitasatospora sp. NPDC058243 | reverse complement strand
TCCCCCGGGGGGGGGGGGGGGGGGGGGTGGGGGGGGGGGGGAAAGGGGGGGGGAGGGGGGGGAAGGGGGGGGGGGGCGGGGGGGGGGGGGGCCCGGGGTTTTTTCCCCCACCGGGGGGGGGGGGGGGACCCCCCCGGGCCGGCTTCCGAGAGGCCGGCGAGTCCGGACGCACCCGGCGGGTGCCGCGCGCACGCGGGCCACCCGTGGGAGGAAGGTCAGGTGCAGGGGATGACCCGGCCTCCTGTCACGACGCACTTGGGCGGTACCAGGCGCGGGTGTCCGGTGTTCGTCTGCCACTGCACCTTCGGGACGCCCTTGATGATCGCCTGCAGCGCGTAGATGAAGGCCTCCAGGAAGTCGCCCTTCCCTGCGGCGGCCACCGCGCGGGCCCCGTCGATGGCGGCGCCGGTGGCGTCGCCGGCCTGCAGGATCTGGATGTCACCCAAGGGGCTGACCATCAGCCAGGCGCCGTTGCGGCCATTGGTTCCCGATGCCCAGCAGACCCGCCCGTCGGCGGCGGTGACGACGAGGTTCCCGTCGTCCTGCATGACGGCCTTGGCCCCGCAGCCCACGGTCTTCGACTCCCATACGGCCCAGGTGTGGTCGCCGATGGCGTCGCCCTGCGTGTAGTAGGCGACGAGGTTGCCGTCCTGCTGCATGACGAGCCGGGTGGATTGCTCCGCCGCCCTGGACTCCAGGCTCTGCCCCGGGCACAGGGTGTCCCCGTGCCACATCCACGAACCGGAGGACTGCCGCCCGTTGCAGACCGGGGGGAGCTGCATGCCGTCCGGGAAGCGCGGGTCCCTTCCGCCTCCGCCTCCGGGGTTCCCGCCTCCGGGGTTCCCGCCTCCGGGGTTCCCGCCTCCGCCTCCGCCGGTACCACCGCCGCCGGTGTTCCCGCCGCCTCCGGTGAACGTCGAGTCGTCGAGCTCCCACCACTGGGCGGTGGAGGAGGTGCAGGCCCAGACGGCGAGGTCCTCGTTGCCGTTGACGGCGGTGAGGCAGCCGTTGTCGGCCGCGGAGACGATCCGGTACCAGCCGGGCAGGTTCTGGCTCTCCTGGAAGCGCCAGAGCTGGTTGGCGTTGCCCTCCTGGGCGCTGGTGAGGTGGGTGCGGTGGGTGCTGGGGTTGTGGTCCATCACCATCGCCCCGGCGAACTTCGTCTCGATCAGCCACTGGTTGTTGGGCTTCTGCCACAGCATCCACTGCTGTGCGGCGCTGCCGTTGCGGCCCTGCGCCTTGATCCGGGTGCCGCCGGCGGTGTTGGCGCCGTCGAGGTCCGCGACCAGGCCGCTGTTGCCGGAGCGCAGGACGGTGGTGACGCCGTGGCGAACCCCGCTGCCCCCGGGCGCCTGCGGGGTTCCCCCGCTGCCGGCGTTCCCGCCGCCGGTCGAACCTCCGCCCGTCGAGCCGCCGTTGTTCCCGCCGCCGCCGGACGAGCCGCCGGTGTTCCCACCGCCGCCGCCTCCGCCGGAGCCGCCGCCAGGGGTGGGTCCGTTCTGGATGTTGTCGAGCCGCCAGCGCTGGCGGTCCGAGCCGTCGCAGGCCCAGATGCCCAGCTGCTCACCGGCGTTGTCGGCGGTCAGGCAGCCGTTGTCGGCGTCGCTGGTGATCCAGAACCAGCCGCCTCCGGCGTCGTGGAACGCCCAGTGCTGGTTGGCGTTGCCGTCCATCGTCCGGATCAGGTGGGCGCGGTGGGTGCCCGGGTCGTGGTCCATGACCATGCCCTGGCCGGCCGCGGCCTTGCCGTCGGTCAGCAGCGTCTCGATGATCCAGCGCCCGTTCGCGGTGGGCCAGAACGCCCAGCGCTGCGCGTTGTTGCCGTTCGCGCCGAGCGCCTTGATCGAGGTGCCGGAGGCGGTGTTCGCGCCGTCGAGGTCCGCGACCATGGTGTTGTTCGCCGAGCGCAGGGTGGCGACCTGCGACGAACCGACGCCGGGGCTCACCACCGGGGTGGTGCCGGGCTGCTGCGCGGGCCGCTGCGGGGCGCGCGGCGGGACGGTGCCCAGGCCCCAGCGCTGCGCGTCGCTGGCGTTGCAGTCCCAGATCTGCAGTGCGGTGCCGTTCGCGGAGTTGCCCGCCACGACGTCGAGGCACTTGCCCGAGTTCGGGTTGACCAGGGAGGAGTCCGCGCCCTGGCGCCAGTTCTGCGCCGCGCTGGCGTTGCAGTCGTACAGGCCCACCCGGGTGCCGCCGGCGGTGTTGCCGGCGGCGACGTCCAGGCACTTGCCGAACGCCTTCAGGACGAGCCCGCCGCTGGTCGCGGTCGGGGTCCACTGCTGTGAGGCGGTGTTGTTGCAGTCGTAGAGGTCGATCGGGGTGTTGTTCGCGGTGTTGCCGGCGGTGACGTCCAGGCACTTGGACGGCAGCGCCGAGTAGACCGGCACCGCGGCCGCGTCGCCGGAGTTCCCGCCACCACCACTGCCACCGCTGTTGCCACCGGTACCACCGTTGCCGCCGCCGGTCGACGGGTTGTCGACGGCCTCGGTCAGGCGCCACTTCTGGGCGTTGGTGCCGTCACAGCCGAGGATCGCCAGCTCCGCACCGTCGGCCGCCGCCGTGAGGCAGCCGTTGCCGGCGGCGCTGACGACCGTGAACCAGCCGCCCCCGGCGTCGGCGAACCGCCACAGCTGGTTGGCGTTGCCCTCCTGCGCACCGATGAGGTGCGTGCGGTGGGTGGTGGGGTTGTGGTCCATCACCATGCCGCCGCCGAGCTTCGTCTCGATCAGCCACTGGCTGTCCGGCTTCTGCCACAGCGTCCACTTCTGCGCGTCGTTGCCGTTGCGGCCCTGCGCCTTGATGCGCGTCCCGGCGGCGGTGTTGGCGCCGTCGAGGTCCGCGAGCAGGCCGCCGTTGCCCGACTGCAGCACCACCGTCCGGTTGTGCGCGGGCTGCGTACCACCGGCGCCCAGCGGCGGCTGGCCGCCGGTGCTGCCACTGCCCGTGTTGCCACCGCCCGTGCTGCCGCCGCCCGTGCTGCCGCCGTTGTTGCCGTTGCCGCCCCCGGCCGTCGGCACGGTGCCGGAGAGCTTCCACTTCTGCTGCGCGCTGCCGTCGCAGTCGCGGACGGCCAGTACCTCGTGCGCGCCGCGCTGGGTCAGGCAGCCGCCGGCCGCGCTGACGACGTTCGTCCAGCCGCCCCCGGCGTCCTTGAACTGCCACAGCTGGCCGGGCTGCCCGTCCGCGGCGGCCGGTGCGAGCACGCTCTCGTGCCGGCCGGTGTCGTGGGCCAGCAGCATGCGCTCGGCGGCGGAGGCGCGGTTGTAGGTGAGCCGGGTCTCGATCGACCAGTTCCCGTTGCCGCGGTCCCAGAACACCCACTTCTGCGCATCGGTGCCGTTCGGCTCGTAGGCCTGGACGGCGTTGCCCGCCACGGTGCTGGAGCCGCGGACGTCGGGTACGAGGGCGTCCCCGGTGCCCGGCTGGAGGTAGGCGCCGGCGCCGGCATCGTTGCCACTGCCGCCGTTGGGGCCGGTACCGCTGTTGGGCCCAGTGCCGCCGTTGGGGCCGCTGGGAGTCGACGGGCCGCCGAAGATCGGCGGGAACATGGGCAGCGCGGGGAACCAGGGCAGTGAGATTCCCGGAGGCGCGGGCACCGGCGGACGGCCGCCGGTGGAACCGTTGTCACCGCCCGGGGTGTTGCCGTCCGGCGGGTCCTTCCGCTTGCACTTGGGAGGCTCCTCCGGCGACTTGGGCGGGTTCGACCAGGCGGCGGGGTCGTTCGGGAAGCCGGTGGTCGCGGGCCACGGGACGTCCGGCAGCCCCGGCAGCGAGGGCCACGGGACGGTGGGGAACCCGGGGACGGACGGCCAGCGCCAGAGCGGGCTGCCCGGGAGCGTCGGCCAGGTGACGTCCGGAAGCGAGGGCCCGCCCGTCCCCGGCGCGTCCGGCAGGTCGGGGTGGCCCGGCCACGGCACGTTCGGCGAGCCGGGCACCGAGGGCCACTTCACCTGCGGGAAGCTCGGCACGGTGGGCCAGGCCAGGTCCGGGTGCCCCGGGATCGCCGGGTCGGCGGCGCTCGGCAGCCCGGGGATCAGGGCCTTGCCGTCGTCGTTGCCGTTGCCGGGCAGCGGCAGCACCGGCCACGGGACGCCGGGGTGGCCCGGCATGGCGGGCCACGGGATGCTCGGGGAGCCGGGGACGGCCGGCCAGGTCGCCTCGGGGTGGCCGGAGATGGCGGGCCACGCCGTGGTGGGCAGAGCGGGGAAGCCGGGCCAGCGCAGCTCAGGCAGGTCGGGGTGGCCGGGCATCGGGACGCCCGGGAAGCCCGGGACGGACGGCCACGGGATCGCCGGGTGCCCGGGCAGCGACGGCCAGGTCACCTCGGGGCGGTCCGCGACGGTCGGCCACGGCAGGTCGGGGAAGCCGGGGACGGTGTGGCCGACGCCGGAGCACGGCACGGACAGGTGCCAGCCCTGCCGGTCCGAGCCGTCGCACGGCGCCACCGTCAGCGCGGTGCCGTCCAGGGTGAGGCAACGGCCGTCGGTGGCCGTGGTGATGCGGTAGCCGCCCGCGCCGTCGGCGACGAAGCGCCAGCGCTGGCCGGGGCTGCCGTCGGGCTTGCCGCTCGTCGCGTCGTTCTCGATCGGCCGCACGGCCAGCCGGTCACCGTACGCGGGGACGCTGAGCACGCTGCCCTGTCCGGCCGGGGTGGTGCCGTTGGTCCGGCCGGTCTCGATCACCCAGGTGTCGTCCGACTTCTGCCAGGTCGCCCAGCTCTGCCCGGCGGAGCAGTCGGGGGCGGCGGCCCGTACCGGGCTGCCCGGAGCGGGCGCGGCGTCCGGCACGTCGGCGACCAGGCCGGCGGCTCCGGAGGTCAGGACGGAGACCTTCCCGTGCTGCGGCTCCCGGGCTGTGGCGGCGGAAGCGGAGGCCGTCGGCGGCGCGCTGTCGGCCGGGACGCCGACCGGGACGTCAGCCGGGACGCCGGCCGCCGCGAGAGAGATCATGGACGCGGCCGCCGTGCGGGGCCGGATCGGGGGGATCGGCCGACAGGTCTCGTCCTTGCGACGCAGCGGGTCCTTGCTGAACATCACCGGATAGTGGTCCGATTCCTCCACGTAGCTGAGGCGACGTGCCGTGTACTGGTGGTCGGCCGGCAGCCCCCGGGCGATCATGTAGTCGAGTTCGGAGGTCGGGAGCTTCATGGGGTAGGTCATCATGCCGGAGCTGACGAGCCGACGACCATCGCCGTACACCTGCGCCATCGACAGCGACCCGGGCTCGCGGTTGAAGTCGCCCATCAGGGCCCAGTTCGCGTCGCCCGTCGCCGTGACCGCCTGGATGGCGGCCGGCACGTTGTTCTGCTCATTGATGCCCGCCCTGTTGGTGGCGTGCATGGAGTAGTACCACGTGCCGTCCGCGAGCTTGACGCCCAGGATGGGCTTGGCATCGATAGCCACCTGGCCGTTGTTTCCCGGCTGAGGTGGGATGACTCTCACCACGGGCGCCGCAGCGTTGTCGATGCTCCGGGGCACCACGAGGGCCAGCGAGCGCTCTTCACGGTTGGCTGTCCTGACCCGGTAGATGGTGCGAGTGCCGCCTGTCCAGGCGGGAAACACCTCCCATCGGTACCTCTGGACCTCGAAACCGTTCGTGTTGATCGATGCTTCGGGCACGATGTCCGGATCGTCCGGCTCCGCGTCCCGGATTTCCTGCAGCGCGAGAATGTCAACACGTTGAGCGAGATCGAAGATCTCCCCCCGCCATCTGGTGCCGTACTGATTGTTGTAGGTCGCGGCCGAGTGTTCCTGAACGGTCGCCGGTACGGCCTGCGGCGGAGCGACGGGGCCCACCGCGTGCGCGGGTATCGGGAACGCGCCGATGAGCCCTGCCAGGAGGGCGAACAGCGGCACGACCGCCGTGTACGCCCATCGTGGTCGCCACGGTATTCGCCGTTCGGTCGGTGAGGTGGCCGTGCCCGGGTGTGCCATTGGGAAACTCCTTGAAACTTCACAGCTGTACCGGGGCACGTTGACAGCAGGTGGTAGACAAACGATGAACGGGTGGCCTGGCGGCGTTTATCTCGCTGCGGTGCCGGCGGTGAACCCGCGACAGGTCCGATGCCCCGCCAGTTGCCCGCGCCGGATGGCGCGTGAACTCGCCGTTGAATGAACGGCGAAAGGAGGCGGGCGCGAGGGGGGTTTCGCCCGCCGAGGGTTCATCCAGGGCCGGGAGCGGGATTCGCGGGCGTCTGCGTGCTCCGCTCCGATCCGGTCATCCGTCAGGATCTGCTGGCTGGAATCACCCCTGGTGTCGCGCCGACCACCTTCAGTAGCGTCGCCCCCGCAAGATCGATCGAACACGGAGGGGCACGATGAGCGAGAAGACGGACACGGCGCCGGTGTTGGGCGCGCTGCTGGCGGCACTGGCCAAGGCGCCGGAGACCGCTGGCAAGTTCGACTCCTGGGCCGGTGAGGGCGCCAACGAGTCCGTCAGTGGCGAGGAGGTGGCCGCGCACCTGCCGTCCGGCGTGCTGACCGCCCTGGCGGAGCGCGCCGGGGTGAGCGAGGCCGAGGCGGCGGCGGCCCTGGCCGAGGAGATCCCGCCCTTGGTGGCCGCCATTCCGGCCGAGGAGATCGCGCTGTTCAGGGCGGTGGGCCGGATCGCGGACCTGACCCCGGACCAGCTGGCCGCGGCCCGGCAGATCGCCGCCGACACCGAGGAGTTGACGGCCCGCCTCCCTCAGGCCGCCTCCTGGCTGGGCGACGGCCCCAACGAGCCGGTCACCGGCGAGGACCTGGACCGGGCCCTCGGGCACGACACCGTCATCCGGATCGCCCGGGCGACGGGCCAGGGCGAGAGCGAGGCGGCGAAGGGCCTGGCCGCCTTCCTGCCCGAGTTCGTCGACGCGATCTCCCCGGGCGGCGAGGTCGACCTGCTCGCCCTGTGGATGGTGCTGGCGCAGGAAGCCCCCGGCGCCGCCGCCGGCCCGTCCGCCTGACCCGCCCACCGCCTCACCGACCGACCGGCCCCCTCGCAAAGGAAGACCACATGGAGTCCCCCGCCACCAACACCGCGTCGCTCTACGCCGCCAGCTACCTGGCGGTCAACGGCACGAACCAGACCGACCTCGCGAAGAAACTGTCCTCCGGGTACAGGATCAACTCCGCCGCGGACGACGCCGCAGGTATGGCCGTCGCCTCGAACATGACCCTGACCATCGTCAACTCCGGGCAGGCGGCCCGAAACGCCAACGACGGCATCTCCCTCACCCAGGTCACCGAAGGCGCGCTGGCCGAGGTGGAGAAGCTCATCGACCGCATCAGCCTGCTGGCGACCGAGGCCCTCAACGGCACGTACAGCCAGGCCAACCGCCAGGCCGTCCAGCAGGAAATCCAGCAGTGCCTCGGCGGGATCGACACGATCGGGCAGCAGACCCAGTTCAACGGAAACCACGTGCTGGGCAAGGACCGGTCCTACAGTTTTCAGATCGGTCCGATGGACGGCAACGTCGTCCTCGTCGACATGCAGAGGATGAGCACCTCGACTCTGGGCCTGACCGGCCTCGATGTCACCAGGACGGTCGTGACCACCGTGCCCGAAGGCACACCGCTCCCCGCGGACGTCCCGTGGCCGCGACCCGAAGCAGGAACCCTGGTCTCGTACATCGGCGACAGCGACGGCACACTCCACTACGCCCTGCTGAAGGACGGCGTGTACACCGGCTACCCGGACCGCTCGGAGCCCGTGGACGTGCTCAACAACGGCAAGGTGTACCTCAACCCTCTCGCCGCGGCCGCCGGCGCCCTCGACACGCTCAACTCCCTGCGCGGGGACCTCGGCTCCTCACCGGACCGGTTCCAGTCCGACATCAACACCCTCAACGCCACGGTGACCGACCTGGGCGCCGCGCGCTCCCGCATCACGGACACCGACTACGCGGCGGCCACCGCCCAGTACATCCAGGCCAACATCCTCGTGAACGCCGGTCAGAACGTCCTCGCCAAGGTCAACCAGCAGCCCCAGATGATCATGATCCTCGTGCGGGACCTGTAGACAGGCCGGGCTGCTCATCCGTTCGGGTGAGGCGGGGTTGGACGGGGGCCGGGGGTGGCAGAACGGCGGGCATGACGACTTCCTCCACCAGGCGCCGCCGGGGCCGCCCCGGCAAGCCGGCCTTCGCGCCCGTGCCCGTCCGCCAGGCCGTCGGGTCCGCGGTGCCGTCCGGGCCGCGTCGACCTGCCGCCGGGTGCTGCCGGACCTGGAACAGCGAGCACAGGCTGCCCGGCGGCCAGGTGGTCCGGACGACCTGGCACCAGCCTGCCTGCCCGGCCCGGGCCGCTCGGTGACCACGCACCAGGCGGTGGACGGTCTGTCCCGGTTCGGATGGGCGGCTGCCCCGGGGCGAGGTGCTCCCGGGGCAGCCGTGGTGCGGGTGCGGGTGGGGTCAGCCCTGCCCGCCGATGCCGATGCCGGTCTCGGTGGCGTTGCCCGCGACGCCGCCCGGGCCGACCGCGACGGCGCCGGTGAGGAAGGAGGAGCCGCAGGGGCCGAACTGGGCGTCGGTGACCTGGAGGGCGCTGCCGTTCGGGCCGACGGCGAACGCGCCGCTGTCGAAGTTGAGGGTGGGGATGTTGTCGGGCGCGGCGGCGGAGGCGGTGGTCGCCGCGCCGATGACGAGCGGGAGGCTGAGGACGGAGACGGCCAGGATGCGGTGCGCGGTACGCATGGGTGGAATCCTTCGAGGTGCGTGGTGAGGGTGGATCGGACGGCCGTGGTGTGGCGGCCCGTCACCATCCACACACGGTCGTGTGTGCATCGCTACCGGGGGGAGGCTGTTCGTACCATCGGTTCACTCGGCTCTCGGCCCGGGCCCGCCGGCCGGGCGCGGACTGCCGGCCGTGGACCCACCGGCGCCCGCCCCGCCCGCAGGGCCTGACTCCGTCAGGCGAGGTTCTGTTCCAGGGCCGCGAGGTAACGCTTCATCGCGTGGTCGCGCACACCGGCCGTGGCCGGAGCGAACGCGTCGGCGGTCAGGCCCTTGGCGCGGTCGGCGAGCCCGGCGACCAGGCCCATGGAGTCGTGGAGCCGGCCCGAGGAGTCGATGTACTTCAGCGCCTCGACGTGGGTGTAGGCCGGCTCCGGCGGCAGCTGGGGCACGATGTCGTTGTTGTTGACGAACCGGTACAGGCGCCCCTTGAAGCCCTCGTTGCAGGCGGCGGCGAGCAGCCGGTCACAGGTGCGGGGCTGCCCGAACGTGACGATGCCGTCGGCCTGGAGACGTGGGTCCTCCAGGTACAACCGGGCGCCGGCCAGCATGGCCAGGGCTCCGCCGAGGCTGTGGCCGGTGAACCACACGGTCTGGCCGTTGGTGCGCAGCTGGGCGTGGGCGTCCCGGACGTCAGGGAAGACCGACTCCAGCGCTTCGGCGAAGCCGTAGTGGACGTAGCCGGTGCGGGCGGGGCCGGGCCAGGGCGGCGTGGAGGAGTCGGAGAGCCAGTCGCGGATCTCGGTCGGCTGGGTGCCGCGGAACGCCGTGACGATCATGTGGTCGCTGGCCATGGTGTAGGCCTGGGTGTCCTCCAGCGGGAAGGGCGGAGTGAACCGGGTCTGGTGGTGACGCACCCGGTCGAAGCCCCAGTCGCGGGCCTGCTGTTCGATGGCGGCCTCGTCCTGGTAGGCGAGTTCGGAGGCCTTCGCCAGCCAGTAGGCGTGCGGGACGCTGTAGTTCTTCGCCTGGTGGTCGAAGGTGGTGGGCACGGGCACGGCGATCTCTCCTCCGGGACGGCCGGCGGACGGGGGGAACGCACCGCCGGCGCGGACATCAGACCCGTCGTACCAGAGCGCGGCCAGCCGCCCCGGGCGGGCCGCGCCCGGATGTCACCCCGACAGACGCGCAGGCGCACCGGGCGGCGGGCGGCTACGGGTGGTAGAGGGTGCGGGCGTGCGTCAGGTCGGCGGGCCCGTTCTGGCCGATGTGGAAGAAGTGGTTCACCTGCCAGGCCTGCGTGCTGCGCGCTTGCCGGTTGGTCGTGGTCACCCAGGGCGGGTAGACGCGGAACCCCCGTTTCCCGCCGGAGCCGTTGCGGGAGACGATGTCGCGCTCGCACAGCACCTCGCGTGGGAGGACGAACTGCCCGAAGCCGTTGTCGTCGCGGCAGCTGATGACGAAGAGGTCCACCCCGTCGTCGGCGTCGAAGGGCCGGATCGGTCCCTCCTCGGAGCGCAACCACACGGTGACGAACTGGCCCACCTTCGTCGGGGTGGTCTTGGCCGCGCGGAACCGGACCGAGCGGCCGTCGATGGTGAACCGGCAGGCCGCGTATTCGGCGCTCTCCGGTTCGGCCACCGGGGGCGAACAGGCCAAACCGCTCGGGTCGTACACCAATGCCTTCGCCGCCAGCAGGTCACCGTGAAGCCCTGCCCACGGCTGATTCGTCACCATCCCGTCATTCTGCCATCGAGACTGCCACCCCTTGAGGTGCTCTGCCAGGGCCTCCTGCCGTCGGACCCGATCACGGACAGGCGGGTGGAGCAGGCGCCGTCGCCATCCGGTCGGCAGCCGCTCCCGGGACGCACGGCACGGGCCGCTCCCGGTCGGGTGGTCGAGCGCGTCGCGCTACGCGGAGTCGTGTCGACCTGCCGGTGGCCGATCCGATGCCGCAGACCGGGGCTTCGCCTCCGCTCTAAACCAGCTCCCGCAGGCGGAAAGCGGGCCCTGCCCCGGTAGATTGCCATCCTTGACCGAGCGCGGCGCGAACTCCCGCCTCGACGATGGACGGCACGACGGGGAACGCTGACGTGGCTGCCAGAAGCACCGGGCCCGTCCGGTCGACCCGCTGGACCGCGAAATCGGACCGGCCCCATGTGCACGCGATGCAGCAGCGGACACCACCGTGTACCCGCCACCGGTACACCACCCCGTCGATGGTGATCAGGCGCGACCCTTTCTTCCTCAGCGTCAACTATGCCTCCTCGTACGGAACATCAGTATGGGGCGACTGCTCAACTCGGCTGCGCCGCACCGAGCGTGCCAGAGTCCGAGGACGAAAAGCATCCGACTTTCGGCGAGTCGCATTGCCCCTCGGGGGCTCGCGTTGGCCGGGCCTGGCACGGATCCGACAGTCAGTACGCGGCATGCCACCGCCCCGCCGGCGCCGGAGCGATCCTGGCGGGCATCGGACGGACCGTTCACCGGTGCGCGACGGTCGCGGCCGTGGTGGCAGGATGCCCGGGTGGATTGGATATTGCGTGCCGCTGCAGAGCTGTTGGACACGGAGCTGTCCGAGCCCGTCGACTTGGGCGGAAGCCGGCGCAGCAGGGTGCTGCGCTGCCGGACCGGTTCCGGGGAGAGTGTGATCGTCAAGGCCTACACCGACGAGCCGGAGGCTCGGCGCTGCTTCGCTGCGGAGGCGGCCGGGCTCTCGTTCGGCCTTGCCGGTCCCGAGGTGCTGGGGGTGGACCCGAAGGTGCCGCTGCTGGTCATGGCGGACCTCGGTGATTCGCCGACGCTGGCGGATGTGCTGCTGGGAAGCGACTCGAAGGCCGCCGGGGAAGGCCTGGTGACCTGGGCGCGCGAGCTCGGGCGGCTGGCTGCGAAGTCGGTGCATCGGCGAGTCGAGTTCAGGCAGTTGTGGGACCGGTACGGCGCGGGGATGACCGCCTGGGATGACGAGCCGTGGATCGCGCGGGGTGTGGCTGCCTTGCCCGCGGTGCTCGACGCGGCCGGTGTTGCGGTTCCCGCCGGGCTGTGTGAGGAACTCGCTCGCATCGGAACGGCGGGCGGGGAGGAGTACCCGGCGTTCACCCCGGGCGACACCTGCCCTGACAACAACCTGCTCACGCCGCAGGGGCTGCGGCTGCTCGACTTCGAGGCCGCGTGCTACCAGTCGGTGTTTCTGACGGCCGCGTACTGCCGGATGCCGTTCTCCACCTGCTGGTGCGTCTTCGCCTTGCGGGCGGGGATCTCACGGAAGGTCGAGGAGGCTTACCGGGCGGAGGTCGTCGCGGTGTACCCGGCGTTGGCCGAGGATGCGGTGTGGCAGGCCGGGATGCGGCAGGCCGTCACGGTCTGGACGGTGAACGCGACCGTGCGCCTGCTGCCGCGCACGGTGGAGGACGGACCGATGCACAAGACGCGTCGACCCGTGGCGACCAGGCGCCAGGTCCTCAGGCACCGCTGGCAGGTGGCGAGCACGCTGGAGGAGTTCCCGGCATTCGCGCAGACCGTGCGACAACTGCTGCGCAAGGCCGCCCGGGAGTGGGATGCGGCTCCGCTACCGGGCTATCCCGCCTTCCGTGCCGCGGGGGCGGACCGGGAGCTCGCATAGAGCGGCGGGTGCGGGCGACACCGGTGGCGGGCGGTCGAGGGCGCGGGCGTCCGCGAGTGAGGAGCCATCTGGCAGGAGGCCTGGACCCTCGGGTGAACACCACCGAGTCGACGGCCTGTCAACGCACCCGTTGACGGGAGCGTTGACGCCGCGTCTACCGCGGCCCGGTGGCATGAGCGCAGGCCGGTTCCAGGGGGGAACCGCCCGAGAGGAGAGCCCCGAGATGTTCACCCGTCGTACGGCCGCCGCCGTCGTCCTGTCCGCCGCGACCGTCGTGTCCGGGATGGCCTTCGGCGCCGGGACCGCCAGCGCGGCCGAGTCGCTCCCGTCCAGCGGCGCCGACTACCGCATCTCCAGTTACGCGGGCGGCGCCCTGCAGTGGGACAGCCGCAACAACGCCTCCAACGTGGTGGTCCGCGACTGGAACGAGTCCTCCGCCCAGCAGGTCTGGACGGTCAGGGACGAGGGCAACGGCACCTGGTCGGTCAAGGTGCCCGGCACCAACAACGCCGTCGACCGGGACCGGGTCAAGAACACCGTCGGTGCCTGGAACTACGTCGGCACGGACAACCAGAAGTGGTGGCTGGAGAGCGCCTCGGCGGGCAACGGCCGGGCCTGGCTGCTGCACAGCGTCTCGGACAGCAACCTCTGCCTCGCCCGTGGCGCGGACCTGAACGCCAAGGTGGCCGCCTGCAACGCGGGGGACCTGGCGCAGTCCTGGAACCTCGACCGCAACGGCGCCACCACCCCGCCGACCGCCGGCCGCCCGAGCATCGACCTCGACTACTCGCAGGCCCCGGACCTCGGGCCGTGGCTGGAGCAGCAGAAGAGGACCGTCGCGGACTACTACCCGACGATCTCCAACCTGATCACCAAGGGAGCCTTCGCCGCCCCCAGCTACTTCAAGATCATCTTCGACCCGAAGCTGACCGACAACCCCGCGTTCACCACGGTGAACCCCAGCAACGGCGTCAAGGAGGTCCACGTCAACATCGGCTACACCCGCGGCAACCAGGGTGACACCGGCTTCCTGGTGCACGAGGCCGTGCACGTCGCGGTCTGGGACAGCCCGTTCTCCGGCAAGTGGTGGCTGGGCGAGGGCCTGGCGGACTGGGTGCGCGACTACAACTTCCAGCCGGGCACCGGCGCCCAGCACTTCGGCCCGGACTCCAACTACGACAGCGGCTACCAGGCCACCGCCCGGTTCATCGACTACGTCTCGAAGGCCTACAACAAGCCCGACCTGGCACACCTGCTGAACACCACGAACTACAACGACCAGATCTGGGTCCAGCTCACCGGCAAGAGCGCCCAGCAGCTCTGGAACGAGATGCCCAAGTAACCCGCGCCCCCACACCCCACCCGACGGCCCGGCACCCACCAGGTGCCGGGCCGTCGGGTCGTCGTCAAGAGCACCGCCAAGGGGCACGTGTGCGCAGTGCGAGACGGCCCGGCGCGCCGGGAAACGCCGGAAGATCACCTGTTCGAGTGAAGGCCGAGATCGGTGCCCCGAGTTCTGATCGGTCGTCGCCGATGATGCGTTCGAGAGCTTGCGGCGAGGGCCGGGCAGGAGCGGCCTGTCGGGCGGCAACGCCGCCGGTCCTCTTGGCAGCCTCCGCGGCCGCGCCCGGCGCGGCCGAATTCCCGCATGGCAGCACACCCGATGAGGAGATGAAGTGCAGGAGAAGCGGCTCAAGTCCTGGGGCAACAACCGCGCAGGTCAGCTCGGCGACGGCACCTGGACGGACTTCCGTACGACGGCCACCACCGTGCTGGGGCTGACGAGCGCCGAGGTGGTGAAGATCGCCGCCGGGGGGAGCGGCGCCGCCACAGGTTTCGGGCTGGCCCTGCTGACCGACCGCACGGTGCAGACGTGGGGCGCCAACGGGTCGGGGCAGCTCGGCGACGGCTCGGTGTTCAGCCACAACGCGCCCGGCCAGGTCGTCAACCTCTCCGATGCCACCGACGTCGCCGCGGGCGGAGTGCACAGCCTGGCACTGCTCGCCGACCGGACCGTGGTCGCCTGGGGGCGCAACAACCACGGCCAGCTCGGCAACGGCACCAACGTCGACAGCAGCGTCCCGGTCCGGGTCGAGGGACTCGACAAGGTGATCGCGATCGCCGCCGGACTCAACCACAGCCTGGCGCTGCGCGAGGACGGCACCGTGTGGGCCTGGGGCTACAACATCAACGGTCAGCTCGGCGACGGCACTTCGGCGAGCCGCAACGTGCCGTCCCCGGTGAACAACCTGACCGGTGTGACCCGGATCGCCGCCGGCGCCGCCCACAACCTGGCCCTGGTCGGCCCGCCGAGCAGCTCCAGCAAGCCCACCAGTGGCAACGCGGTGAAGGCGTGGGGCTACAACGCCACCGGCCAGCTCGGCGACAACACCACCATCAACCGCTTCACCCCGGTCGACACCCAGGGCAGCTGGCTCGGCGGGGTCTCCGGGATCGCGGCCGGAGCCCACCACAGCCTTGCCGTCACCGACAGCGACAACAAGCTCAAGGCCTGGGGCCAGAACACCTCCGGCCAGATCGGCGACGGCACCACCGACTACCGGATCATCCCCGTCCCGGTCCCCGGCCTCACCGGCGTCCAGCTGATCGCCGGCGGCCGCGAACACAGCATCGCCCTGCTCGGCGACAACACCGTCCGCTCCTGGGGCAACAACGGCTCCGGCCAACTCGGCAACGGCACCACCACCGACAGCCGCACCCCCGTCACCTCGCTCACCGCGCTGACCGGCGTCGACAAGATCGCCGCATCCCTCGGCGGCGACTTCAGCCTGGCCAACTGAACCCTGCGCGCGGCCTCGGCTCCCCGCCGAGGCCGCGAACGGCAGTTCGTCAACACGCTGCTGATCAATCGTCAATCCAGTCCTGGTGTCCTGACCGCGTTCCGCAGTCTCATCCGCACGCGGTCCATCGACAACAGGAGATTCCCGTGTCCCATCCGTCCACCCCCACTCCCACCCTCCGCCTCCGTCCGAGCACCGGCACCCGCCGCCGCACCCGGCTGGCAGGCCTGGCGCTCGCCGTCTCCGCGATATCCGCGAGCAGCATCACGCTGCTCGCCGCGCCGGCGAACGCCGCCGTGGTCGAGCAGATGATCACGATCCAGGACCACCAGAACCACAACTCGCTGGCCAGCTCCGACGGCGAGGGCTCCCGGATCGTCGCCCGCAACTACCAGAACGCCTCCACCTCGTTCTGGATCTCCAACAAGCCCGGCGACCGGGTCGACTTCGCCCGCAACGTCAACGGCACCGAGCGGGTGCTGGAGATGGACACCAACGACGGCCGGTCCACCCAGTTCATCCACTGGTGGGCGGGCGACAACCAGCAGTGGACCCTGGAGCCCGCCGCCGGCGGCGGCACCTACCTCCACAACGCCCGCGACAACCGCTGTCTGACCTACCACGGCCTCGACCGGGAGGTCACCGTCGAGAACTGCGACGGCAGCATGTCCCAGCGGTTCGACCTGATCGGGTCGGGCACCGGCCCGGGCCCGGGCCCGGGCACCTCCGTCGAGCAGCGCTTCCTGGACCGGCTCAACACCGTGCGCGCCCAGAACGGCAAGCCGGCGGTGCGCCTCAACCAGACGCTCTCCCAGGCCGCCAAGTGCAACGCCGACCAGATGGACCAGCGTCGCGTCTCCGGCCACTTCTGCGACTCGGGCAGCATCGCGCGGGGCCTCGGCTACACCGGGAGGGGATTCGGCGAGATCGCCTTCTACGGCCCCACCGACATCGACGCCGCCGTCGACGGCTGGATCAAGTCGCCCGGCCACCTGGGGATCATGCTCGGCGACTACAACGAGGTCGGCCTGGCCCGCACCGGCAACGCCTCCTGGAACGCGGACTTCAGCACCCGCTGACCCCCGCCGCGACCGCCCCGCCGGGGCAGCGGCCGACGGTGGTGCCCGGCCGGGGCGGGCGAGCACACTCCGGCGACCGTTGGGGTTCGGCGGGCAGCCGTGACACCACATGCCGGCGCCGGCCAGCCCCTGGAGGGCGGGGGCGGGGGCGGGGGGGCAGAAGTGGAGGGGATTCCCCCCCCCAAAAACCCAAGAGTGTCAA
>NZ_JBHVWW010000001.1:14465-189407 GCF_042882025.1 Kitasatospora sp. NPDC058243 | reverse complement strand
GCTGTTGTTGTGTTTGGGGGGGACCCCGCCACACCCCTTTCCTTCGCTCCCCCCCTTTTGGGGGGCATGGCCGGCGCCGGTGGACCGGAATTGAGCGAATTCACGTCACAGAAAATTCGACGGCGATCAAATCGCTGCGGGGACTTGCGGTGATGCGGCCGGGCGAATTTCCGTTCGGGTCCCGCTCCGCCGGTTCGTCAGAGGATTTGGATGGAGTTGACCCTCGGCGGGCGGTTCGGGTACGTGATGTCGGTCCAGCGGTTGACCCTCACCGAGTCGCCGTTGGCGTCGGAGTAGACCAGGTCGTTGTTCCCCGTGGAGATCCGGTCGATCCACCACCCGCCGAAGCCGATCGTCCCCCCGTTCGCGTAGCAGTCGACGCTGTCACGGCCGTCGAGGTGCGACCAGATCTTCAGGAAGTCATTGCGGCTCCCGTCACACTGGACGTGGTCGATGGCGAAGGCGTTGCCGGACGGCACGGCCACGGTGAGCGTGGCCGCCGCGGCGAAGGCCATCGCCATCGAGCTCACGACCTTCTTCGCTTTCGAGATCATGGATTCTCCTCAGCCGGATGAAATTTCGAATCGGAGTCCGCTTCGCAACGAGTTTCGGTTGCGTCGTGCTCGATCAGTATCCAGACCGCCTTTGTGAGGGTCAATCGAACAAACCTCGACCTTACTTGTTCTCGGTCATTTCCATCCGGACTTTCGGCGAGGCGTGGGGTGTGTTGTTCTGGTGTGTCGCGAGTGGTTCCGGGGCCGGGCGGACGAGCCGTCGACCGAGATCGCCTACCGGCTGCTCTGACGTGGGGTGATGGTCCGACCGCCGACCGCGTGCGACAGATGTTGGGGGCACCTGGCTGGGAGAGGGGGGTGGGGCTGGCGAGTTCGCGCATGACGTGTCGGGTGTTGCCGGGTGAGGGCGGGGTGGCGTCCTCACGCCCCCGGCCGACCGCCGGGGGCGTGAGGACGAACCGGCCGGGCGGTGAGGTGGCCGAACTCGCTGAGGGTTGTCCCGCAACCAAGGCGCGCAGCGACTCCGTTCCCGTCGAACGCGCGGGTCAGCGGGTGCGGCCGCGGGGCTTGAGGAGGGTGCCGGGGACCTCCGGGGCGGGGCGGCGGTTGCCCGGGTAGCACTGGACGGCGCCGAAGCGGTCGGTGGCGGCATGCCACTCGTCGCGAGCCTGGACGATGTCCTCGTGGGACCGCCCGATGAAGTTCCACATACCACGTGATCCGGGATTCTTCCCAGGTCAGGGGTGTGGCGGGCCATCCGCGGTCAGCAGAACGTCAGCATTGGACGGGATGGAGACCGCACACGATGGCACCGAGGACCCTGGCCCGTGGCATGGGCACCTTCTTCAAGACCTGTGAGCACCCGCAGTCGCGGTGGCCGAAGTGCCCGCACACCTACGTGATCCGCTTCCGCAACGCCTCCGGGCGGCAGACCGAGGAGTCGGGCTTCGCCACCCGGGACAAGGCGATCGACCGGCTCACCGAGATCTACCGGGCGAAGCGCGAGAACCCCTGGAGCCAGAGCAAGGCCGAGCGCAACCGCAAGTACGGCGCGATGAACTTCGGGGCGTACACCGAGGAGTGGAAGGCCGGCCAGCGCTCGCTCGCCCCGGCTTCGCTGCGGCACCTCGACTCCCTGCTGGAGCACCACCTCTACCCGGCCTTCCACAGCCGCCGGATGGAGACCTTCGACCACAAGGTGGTCGACGCCTTCATTCAGACCATGGAGCGCAACGGCGTTGGCCTGGCGACTCAGTCCAACGCTTTCGACAAGCTCAAGTCGATCCTGCTCGACGCCCACCGCCTCGGCCTCTATCCGGAGAACCCGCTCGACGGCGATGGCCTGGCGGGGCCGGGTGCGGCGGGTGCGCACGGCGGGGGTCAGCGTGTGGGTTGAGGACACTTCGGTTCCAAGTGGGCTGGGACGGCGGGAGGTTCGGTCAGGGTGACGGTGCCGGTGGCCAGGGCGATGGCGGCGGCGTGGGTACGGCTTCGACGCGGGGAGAACGCCCGTACCACGTGCGCCTCGGCGGCGCGGGCTTCCCGCAGGCTCAGACCGACACCGCGCGCCCCGGCTGCGCTGAGCGTGCCGGTGCAGATCAGGGCGAGGACGGCCCGCCCCGCCTGGTCCAGTTCGGGCAGACGCTCAGGCGCGTCGATCCGCCCGGGGTCGATCAGCGAGGCCGAGATCAGCCGGGCGACCAGGTGGGCGTCGTCCACCACGGCCCACCGTCGGCGCAGGTCGGCCAGGCTGTACTGGACGAAGTACTCCCCGGTGTGGAACCGCCGGGCGATCTCGGGGACGGTCAGCCCCTGAGCGGCCAGTTCGGCGATCTGCCGCTCCCGCTCGGTGATCTCGGGCACCGGGGCACGCCGGGGCTCCGTCCTCGGGATGACGGTCGCGGTGGTCAGGACCTGGCGGGGCCCGGCCGCTGCTGCCACAGGGGCCTGATCGACTGTGCACACCACCAAGACCTCGTCCATGGCCACACCGAGTTGGTGGGCGGCTGCCACGTAGGCGGCGGTGCCGTCACCCGTGCCCTGACGTACGGCGGACGACCAGGCGCAGGCAAGGCCCACCACCGAGACGGCGCCAACCGGATCAGCGGCCGCACGCGGCATCACCAGGGCACACGGGATGTCGAGGGCCAGCGCCTGGTGCACCAGACGAACGACAGGCGGCGCGGCTTCTCGGGGCGTTGCCCCGGCGAGGACCTCCAGCAGAGGCGGAGTTGATGGGAGCCCGGCCAGAACCCCCAGATGGACGACGAGGCCGTGTACGGACCGCAGGGTGTCGCCGAGCTGGAGCACCTGGCCGGAGCCATGCCCAGGATTGGGCGGGGCATCGCCTACGGGTCGGACGGTACGGCGCATGGATACACGGCCCGCTGGTCCTTTCTCTCGCGGATCGGTGCGGCCCTGGCCCGAAACAGCTGCCGTGGGTGTGGTGAGGCTGGCGAGGGTGTCGCCAGCGGGGTCGATCAGTTGGTGTGCAAGCGCCCGTCGAACGGCAACGACGCGTTGCTGGACGGCCAGGGCATTCAACACGTTCTCCTCGTAGCGCTCCGCCGCGCTCTCAGCGACGTCCAGCGCGCGGGCGATGTCGAGTCGGGTCCCGCCGACCGCCCATATGCGCAGGACCAGCACCTGCTCGCCCGTCAGAACCGGCGGCTCTCCCTCCGGTCTGGTGAGGGTGAGCTGGCCGGACTGCCAGGCCCGTACGAAGGCGTGAAGTCGGCCCGCCGCGCCCAGGCGGTCGTACGACTGGGACAGGTACCGCTTGACGGTCTCGACGCTTACTTGCAAGGCCTTGGCGATCTCGGCGTTCCTCATCCCCTCACCGACCAGCTCCAGAACCGCGACATGGTGCGCGGTCAACGTCGTGGGCGGACCGATGACCTTCATCGGTCCACCCCCGTGTCTCCGATGGGGACGGGTAGGAGGGGGTCTGCGAGCGCCAGGACCAGGCCGCCGACAAGGATCACGCTCAGCAGGACCGTCGGTCCCTGCAGCACCGCCTGGCCGTGGCGGAACTCCGCTGCGGTCGCCACCCCGGTCGCGAGCACGAGCAGAAGGCGGGATGCCCCCAGGAGCACACCCGCGAGCCGCCTCGCGCCGCGCGGCATCAGTGCGCCCCAGCCGGTTGCGGAACCTCGCTGAGCTTCATGTCCGGCCAGCCGTCGCCGAGGGCCCGCAACGGCACCAGGTCGTCGAGCACAGCCACCGCCGCCGCCTGCTCCCGGCTCCGGACCCCGAGCGTGGTCAGGATGGTCTGGGTGTAGGTCCGAACCGTGTTTCCGGTCAGGCCCAAACGCTTCGCCGTGGCCACCGCATCCTCCCCGGCGACGAGGCCGGCCAGGATCTCCATGTGGCGAGGCGGCAGCGTCTTGCCAGTGGGGTTCCTCACGTGCGCGTCCTCGCGTCGCACCAACCCCCAGCTCGCGCCCAGGGCGGCGGCGTGGAAACGCCTCGTCGTGCCGATCTTGGTCAGCAGCGTGATGATGGCGGCTCCGACGCCGTCTTCATCGATCCCGGTGGCGCGGCTGATCGCGGGGTGCAGGCCGCCGCCGGCCACCTGTCGCAAGAGAAGGACGTCGACGTCGGAAAGGGCCGGCTTGATGGGAAGAGAAATAGGCATGGCGGAACTCCGGGAGAACGGGGTTGGAGGAGGCGGTTACTGAGCGGACCGCAGACGGTCGAGAGCGGCGATCAGCGCGGGGCCGATCCGCTGGGCGGCGTGGGGGCCGATGGTCAGGATCAGGTCGCCGCTCTGAACGAGGGAGGTGACCAAGGACTCGGGGCCGGGTTGGTGAGGGCCGGACTCGTAGCGGATGACCGAGCCCGTGGAACTGGCGCCGAGGATGGTCTCGATCCCGTCGGCGTGGTCCTGGTGGCGGGGGAACGTCGAGTGGACAGGCAGCAGAACGGTCTGGTCCGCGGCGGTCAGGGCGTCGGCGATCAGACCTGCGAGGGCGTTCGACCGCAGGTGGCCGGAAGGCTCGTACACGGCGACCACCGCGCCCTCGGTGAGCATCCGGGCACCCTGGAGGTCCGCGGCGATCTCCTTCGGGTGCACAGCCCTGGACTCCACGACATCGACGCCGCATTTCGAACCGAGCCGGGTCAGCGACCGTTCGACGCCGGTGAACGTACCCAACCCGTCGATCAGTTCGGCACCGGGAACGCCAAGTGCCCAGCCTGCGGCGAACGCCGCCGTCACGGCCATGGCGGAGTTCGTCCCGGCGACCGGCGCGGTGAAAGCGTGGCGCTCGCCCCCGGCCCGAACGGTGACTCGGTGGTCCTCCCCGGTCCAGAGCCTCCCGAGGGCTTGCACGTCCACATCAGTACCTCGGCCGACGGTCACTACCCTCGGCCCCGGCCGACGGCGGAGCTGGTCCGCGAGCTCCTGGCAGCCGGGCTGGGTGGCCCACAGCACCACTGCCGCGCTCCGTCGGGCGAGGACCTCCATCTGATCCATCGCCTCCGCCTGGTTCCAGAAGCACGGTGGTGCCGCGTCCACGGCAGTCACCAGCGTGACGGTCGGACTCAGGCCCTCGCCCAAGGTGCGCCAGCGCCATCCAGGTGGAGAGGCCTCATGGCAGGAGCTGTCCGGGCACAGGTCCACCACCAAGACCTCCCCGTCACCGTCGTGGCCGATGGAGTCGCCCACCGGCGCCTCGGTGAGGATCCACCCCGGATCGCGGCCGGTGAGCGCACGGGTGAGCGCGGCGGCGGCCATGGTCGTGGAGCGGCTGCCCGCGACGGCTACGGTGGTCGGTGTCGTGCCGGCCACCAACTCGACCGCCCTCGCGTAGCCCATGACGGGAAGGCCACGACCAATGGCGTGGTCCAGCACGTCGCGGACCGCAGCGTTGTCCCCGCCCCAGATCATCGAGGCCGTGCCCGGGTTCGCCGTTCGCAGCTCGGGACCAGCGCGTTCGAGGCGCTGCAGCAGCTCTGGGCGAGGGCCAGCGTGCGACGGCGAGGCCGTCACCTTCGCGTGCCGCCGGGCGAGGTAGGAGGTCAACCCGGCCATGCCGGGACTGTGCGGGTCGGGGAAGTGGACGGCCGAGAGGACAGGGGGCAGCGGCAAGGGGCGTGCCGCCGTCTCGGAGGTGACCGCCGCCGAAGTCCCGCTCATGCTGCGACCGTCACGGTGAGGCCGTCGTCCGCCAGTTGGACGAGGCGGAAGGCGATCTCTCCCAAGTGGCTGTTGTCCGTCGTAGCGCACACCACGGAGAGCATCGAGCCGTCGCTGGCGCCGACCAGAATCAGCGTGCGGCCGAAGCGGTCCTCGATCACGGCGTGGCCCCAGGGGCTGGAATCGCCGGTGCGGCGACCGATGATGTCGGAGCTGTGCCTGCTCGCGGCGTTGAGGGTTGCCATCACCGCCGCCCAGTGGTCGGCCTCGCTGGTGCCGATCCCGGGCGAGGTGCCGAGCACCAGGCCTTCGGGGCTGACGTGGATGGCGGCGACGACACCGGCGGTGCCGGTGACCAGGTCGTTCAGGAACTGGGGGCGGAGCACAGTGAACCTCCGGGTGGTGAGGATCGAGGCCGACAGGACGGGCCTGACCCGGCAGGCGCCGATTCACGGGTTGGCGACGAGGCAAGGAGCCCGCGCCAAACCCGAGTTCGGGCAGGACACGACCAGAGTGACGAGGAAGGTGGTGTGAGCGCGAGGGGGTGGATGGGGACGCGTCGGCTGTCCCCATGGGTGACGGCGGCGCCCTCGAAAGGCCGTACGGGCGCGAGCCGGTGTAACGCCCCTCGGCGAGTTCAGGGGACGATCGGAGCGCGACGCGGGCTCGCGCCCGGCGAGATCAGATGGCCGTCCAGCCCCACGGGCGGTTGCCCTCGCGTCCTTGGATACAGGCGAGGCGGTAGTGCGCCTGAGCGCGGTGCCGCGTCGGGTCTGCGGTAGCGAGCTGGAGAGCGAAGCAGGTGACCCGTAGCTCGCGGAGGTTACGCAGAAGCGGGTAGCCCGGCCAGGTGGTGACGTCGGCGCCGTAGGTGGTGCAGATGGCGTCGTACTGCTTCGCGGTCACGCTGCCGAACGAGGTGAAGCCGGTCGCTATCGTCGCCAGGTCCCACTCGGGCGGGCCGACGGAGGTCCGTTCGAAGTCGAGGAGGTAGGTGGTGGTCTTGGCGACCGCGGTGTTGCCGCCCCAGGCGTCCCCGTGGATCACTCGGTGTGAAGCCTCATCAGGAATCTCGTCCCAGGCAGCCTGGAGGTCCGCGAGGTGCCCCTGGAGCCAGTCACGCTGCTGTGGTTCGAGCGTCACTGCTTCGTCTATCCGTTCGGCGATCCGGACAAGGGGGTCGAGGACACCTAGGTTGATGTGCCCGGGCACCGGCAGCTGGTGCAGCTGGCGCAGGAGCGGCGCCATGTCGACGCCGGTCCCCGGCCGGTGGAGCGGCAGCTCGTACCAGAAGGTGACAGGGCGACCGTCGACGCAGACGATGGGCTCGGCCAGTTCCTCCACCGGCCGAACGACCGGCATGCCGTTCTCGTGGAGCCAGCGAGCCACCGCGATCTCCCGCACCGCCACCGGCCACTGGCCGCTCCTAGCGACGCGGGCCACGAGGCCCGCACGGAGCCGCCACAACGCGTTCTCGCCCAGCCGGATCAACTCCGCGCCCTCGGCGGACAGGCCGACGCCGGCGCATGCCTTGAGCAGGACGGCATGGGAGCTGCTGGCTGTGGTCACCCGTCCACCGTAGCGGCGATCTGGGCACGCAAGCCCTGGAGGCCAGCGTTCCGGCCGTACCGGCTGGCGAGGACCGCCAGGTCGTGCAGATCCTGTACGGCCCGCTGTGAACGGAGCTGGGCGACCTCGGCCACGGCCAGCTCGGCTTCCGGCAGCGCGGTCTCGGGGTTGCCGATGGCCAGCAGCAGGCCTGCCAGCTTGGTTCGGCTGAACGTACGAGATCGGGCGAAGGACTGCGCGTGACCGTCAACAGCAGTCCTGAGTCTGGTGATTGCGTCGTCGACCTGGTAGCCGGCGAGCGCGAGGTCGTAGGCGGCGTGGCCGGTGTCGCCGTGGTGCTGGGCACTGTCGTAGTAGGCCATCCACGACACTTCCTGGTCCGTGCGGAGTCGGGTGTACTCCTCATCGGACATCCCGATGGCTGTGAGCGCGGCCTGGCGGTTCCCCATTTTGGCGTGCGCGCGGGCGGCCGCGTTGTGCAGCATGGCGCGCTCGGCCGCGGAGAGGCGGTCAGATCGAACCAGGCCCATCTCCGCCAAAGTGACGCCGTCGTCGTGCCGTTCGCACCAACTGGCCAGGCGGGAACGCAGGTTGTAGGAGACGGCTCTCGCGGACCAGTCTCCTACTTCCTCCGCCAGCTCGGTCGCCCAATGAAGGCACCGGCGAGAGTCGCCGTGTTCGCCGGCGTCCAACAGGACGGCCCCGGTGGCGGAGGCGAGGCGGCTGGCCGCGGTGAGCAGCTTGGCTCGCAGCGCCTCGTCGCAGGGCGCCGACGTCAGGCTGCGGGCCCAGTGGAACTGTGCGATGGCGGTTGCTCGCACGAGGCCGCCTCCGCCGTACAGGTTGTCCGAACCGCGCAGGGCCACGGCAGCTGACTGGACATGGGTCACGTCCCCCGGACGCACTGGCGTCCCTGCCTCCAGCAGAGGGAGCACGGTTGAGGCGGTGATCGGGGTCAAGGCTTCGGCTAACAGCCCGCCTGCGGCTACGGACGCGCGTCGCCCCATGGGTTCCAGTGTGCTGACCGGCGGAGGCAGTTGGGGAGTCTGCGCGACCTCGGCGGCAAAACTGTCCCCATCACGCAGCTTATCCAACCGCATCTGCACCAGCACCAGGCTGCGAGTCAACGCCCCGCCGGTATCCAGTGCGACGTCGAGCGCCTCGGCGTGCTCCGGTAGACAGGTGCGTTCTCCGCGCTCCATCTTGCCGATCAAATCGCCGCTGAGGTGCACCAACGCACCCAGCTGGTCCTGTCCGTACCCGCGCAACATGCGCCACTGCCGGATCTCGTTGCCCAGCCACTCCTCAGGCGAACGCTCCGGATGCAGTGCGTTGGGCCGTGCCGCCATCTCGTCCCCTTCGGCCTGTCGAAGGGGACGACCGCTGTGTCCCCATCGGCAGGGATGGACTTACCCGTAGACCGGGCATTGATAATGGTTTCACTCCGTGGCAGTCCGAGGGCAAGCTGCGACGGCGCTGCGTGACGGGCGACGCGGCCCGAGGTTAGGCGGTGGGGGCTGTGGTGCGATCAAACCGGCCGGCCTTCGCTCCGACGAGGAAGTCAGCCCACTCACCCCATGCCAGGATCAGCGGGTCCTTGTCCGGGTTCAGGGAGTCGCGGAAGCTGACGATCCCGCGATCCAGGAATGCAACTTCGAGGCAGTTGCTTCCGCCGGTGCTGGCCGTCATCCACTCCGCTCGTTCCAGCTGGTCCTTGACCCACGTTGGATCGAGGTGGTTCTTCTCGTCGGCGGAGATGATGCTGCTGTAGTCAGCAGAGGAGGTGTGGGCGTCGTGGGTCACGAGAGATCCTTGGCGATTTGAGCGAGAAGTTCGAGCGATTCCCTCGGCGGAAGGGCGTCCGTCTTCAGGTGATCGCTTGTGGTGCGGTAGTCCGCGACCGTTGCGGGGTCGTTGAGGTGGAGGGCGGTTTTCATGCCCTCGATGGTGACCGAATCGTGGCCGGTCGGGAACGTCCAGGCCATGAACGGACCGTCACAGCCGGCGTGTGCGCCGTGCGACAGCGGGATGACTTGGATGACGATGTTCCGGTGGGTGCTGGCGAGTTCGATCAGGTGCAGTACCTGCGCGCGGACCGTTGCCCGGCCGCCAACCTCCTGCCGCAGTTGGGCCTCTGTGAGTACCGCCCAGATTGGGAGCGGGGTCTTGCGGGAGAGCGCGGCACGGCGGCTGTTCCGGCGTACGGTGATGAAGCGCTGGATGTCGGCGTCGCTCTTCCAGGCACGGCCGGCGATGATCACGGCCAACTCGTAGTCATCATCCTGGAGTAGGCCGTGGACGGCCACCGGGGACCAGATGAACAGGCCGTCGGCGATCTCCAGGTTGGCGAGGTAGTCGCCGAGGGGGTCGTCCGCGACGCCTGGGTACTGCTGGTGCCAGGTGCGGTCGCGTGCGTTCCTGACCATCTCGCGCCAGGCTTCCTGGACAACAGGGCTTGTGATCTCTAATACGGCGAAAAAATGCGGCAGTTGTTGCAGCTTGATGCCCTGCGTGCCGTTCTCGATCTTCGAGATGGTGGACGCGGAGCTGTACCCCAGCTCGTTGGCAGCCTCCTCAACGCTCCAGCCGCGATGCAGCCGGGCGAGTCGAACCTCCATGCCGAGTCGGCGTCGCCGCGGTGTGGGCTCGACGGCCACCTGCACACCTCCCCTTTCCAAGGAAAGGCTAGCGCTTGGGCAGCAGCACGCATATGCCGATTAAGCGAAAAGGACAGAGATTCCTTTTCGACCCTCTTGCCGTTCACCTGACTGAGCGTCATCATCGGTTCACGGTCGGGACCGGGACCGAGCGCCACCCAACGCGGAGCAGGCGCCCCCGTCGGCCATCGAACCTCGTTACACCACAGCCCGATTGCCGCTCGTCGGGTCCGATACCTGGCGCTACAGCCGTCCGCTCTGCGACGGGCCAGGACGGGCCTGCGCGGACGTCCGGGCGGACGGGAGGCAACTTATGGATCAGAGCATCGTTTTGACGGCACTCTCCACAGACCCGGAGCGCGAGCCCGCGCTCGCGACCTTGGCCGAGGGGGCTCGGGCCATCGATTGTCCGGACCTGGGCAGCGGGCGGCTCGTCTTCCCGCGTCATCGGGAGGTCCGCCACCTGCTGCGGCATCCGGGCTTCGTGTGCGCGCCGACCGCCGCCGGCCTGCTGGACGAGATCAGCCCGGTGCTCCGCCCGGTGCTCGAACCGGTCGCGTCGTGGGTGCTCTACGCGGATGCCCCGGAGCACCTGCGGTTGCGGGGCCTGCTGGCGAAGGCGTTCGCACCTCGGCGGATCGCCGCTCTGGAGTCGCAGATCGCAGCGACGGCGGACGCGCTCGTGTCCCGGTTCGTGGCGGCCGGCGGCGGCGACGCGGTGCGCAGTATCGCTGAACCCCTGCCGGTCCACACGATCTGCGCGCTGCTGGGTATCCCGGACAGCGACCAGGGCCTCGTCAAGAGGTGGTCCGACGACGTCATCCTGCTCACCGAACCCGCCCTCACCGGCGACCAGGAGAATCGGCTCGCCGCCGCCTGGGCCGGCCTATGGGACTACTTCACAGGCCTCATCGGGCACCGCCGCGCCCGAGCGGTCGACGACATCGTCTCGGCCCTGGTCGAGGTGGAGGAGCAGGGGAAGCGCCTCACGCTGGAGGAGGCGGTGGCCAACCTGATGGCCCTGCTGATCGGCGGCCACGAGACGACGACGGGGCTGATCGGCGCGTTGCTCATCGCGATTGCGGATCACCCGGAACTGGCGGAAGCGGCGGCTGGGTCGGCGGAGTCCGTCGCCGGGTTCGTCGAGGAGGTTCTGCGCCTGGACGGGCCGGCGCTGATCACCGCCCGGACGGCGGCCGAGGACTGCGAGGTCTTCGGAGTTCCGGTGTCGGCGGGCCGACGGCTTGTGCTGCTCCAGGCATCGGCGAACCGCGACCCCGAGGTGTTCGAGGAACCGCAGGAGTTCCGGCCTGGCCGCCGCCCGAACCCGCACGTCGGCTTCGGGCATGGCCCACACGCCTGCTTCGGTGCCGCGCTGGCCCGCATGGAGGCGGCCGCCGTGATGCGCTCCGTCCTGCGGCGCGGCTGTCAGCTTCACGTGGAGGACGGGGTGACTTGGAAGGCATCGCAGGTGATCCGCTCGGCGACGTTCCTGCCGGTGCAGGTCGAACGGGGGGCGAAACGGTGATCCTGACCGGCGAGGCCATCCGGCGGTTCATCGCCCAGGGTGACATCGTCTTCTCCCCTTACGATCCGGCCGGGGTCAACCCCAACTCCGTCAACTACCACCTGGGCCGCGGGCTGAAGGTCTTCCAGGACCGCACCGGCACGTTTGTGGAGACGGAGCTGCCGGACGAGGGCTACGTGCTGGAGCCGCACCGGATGTACCTCGGGCACACCGAGGAGCAGATCGGCAGCAGCCTGTTCGCGATGCGGCTGATCGGATGCAGCAGCAACGGCCGCCGCGGGCTGTTCCTCCAGCTCTCGGCTGACCTCGGCCACACAACGTCCTGCCACCGCTGGACGCTGGAGATCGTCGCGGCACTGCCGATCCGGATCTACCCCGGCATGGTCGCCGGCCAGGTCTCCTTCTGGTGCAACACCGGGCTCATCCGGCCGACCTCGGCGACCTACGCCCGCTTCAACCACGCCTGCGAGTCCCAGCCGCTGATCGGAGCACCATCGTGATCCTCACCGGACCCCAGATCGCCCGAGAGGTCGAACAAGGCCGCATCAAGATCGACCCGTTCAACCCCCGTCGCTGCACCACCAACAGCTACGACCTGACGCTGGGCAGCCGCGTGGGTGTCTACCTGGACGACATCCTCGACCCGAGGCGCGAGCCCAAGGTCGAATACCGCGAGATCCCGTCGACCGGGTACCTCCTCGAACGCGGCGACTTCGTCCTGGGCCACACCGTCGAGCGCTTCGGCAGCGACGCGCTCGTCCCCATCGTGCACGCCAAGTCCGGGTTCGCCCGCCTTGGTACGTTCGTCCACTGCACCGCTGACCTCATCGACCTCGGCTTCTACGGCTGCTCCACCCTGCAGCTGTACGCCACCCTCCCCACGGTCCTCTACCCCGGCACGCTGGTGGCGCAGGTCAGCTGGTGGGAGACCTTCGGTGAGATCGACCAGCTGTACAGCGGCAAGTACCAGGGGGCGGACGGTCCGATGCCCTCGCGCAGCCACCTCGACGCCTGGGCGGTGGCCACCCGTGGCTGACGACGGCTTCGCCCCCATCCGGCGCGGATCCGCATGCTCGTTCGCCGCCCGGGCCCGCATCGAGGCCGCTCCCGCCTACCCGGGGGCCGAACCGTACGAGGCCGGCCTGGAGGCAGGGCCCGTCCTGACCGACTTCGCGCGCCGCGTCGAAGACGAGGAACTCGACGGCCTGGTCCTCCAGCTCACCGACCCCGGTCTCGGCGCCACCCTCGACGCCGTCGCCACCACCGTCCGGAAAACCGTCACCGGCCTACTGGCCGCGACAGGCGCCGACCCGGCCGCCGAACTCGCGCACGCGGGTGCCGACGGTTGGTGGTTGTGGCTGGCCGACATCCGCTGGTTCCTCGTCGTCTTCGCCTCCTGCTACCCCGACACCTCCCCCCGCTCCACCCACGGCTCGGACTCCACCTTCCTCCTCTTCCAGCCCGTCCACTCCTTCGACCGGCACGCCACCCCCAAGGGCACAGTCATCGCGCCCGCCATCCGGGAGCGCATCCGCGACGCCCACCACGCCGCCGGCACCCCCTACGACTCCGACCTTGCCCAAGGGACCACCGAGGCGTCCAAGTTCGTCGCCGCAATCAACCCTGGTGACCCGCCCGTCGCCTGGTGGCGCCCCGGCCCCACCGAATCGGAGACGACATGACCACCACCGGCCTCGCCACCCTGGCCGATGCCATCGTCGCCACGCACAGCTCCACCGAACCCACGACGTGGGACGCGCCCACCGAACTGCTCGGCGCCGCCGCCGTGCTGTTCACCACCCACCCCGCCGACGGCGCCGATGAACTCCTGGCAGGCATCGCCCGCCTTCTCAGCCATGGCCCCCACCCCGCCGTCACCCTCCACGCCGGCCCGCCCGCCCGGGGCCCGCGTGAACTCGACATCCTCCACCACACCCTCGCGACCGCCGCCGAACCCGGCCGACCGCCCTGGCCCCACGGCCCCGCCGATCCTGCCCGGTTGGCCGCCGCCACCCACGCGCTCACCGCCACCATCCCCTGCCGTCTGACCGCTCTGCGCGCCGCTGCGGTCCTCCACCTCCTGCACCTGCTTCCCGACACCGACGGCTACCTGCACCGCGACCTGATCCGCCGCACCACATGGCTCCTCGACCCCCGCACCGACGACCCGGTCACCCTGCTGCTGACCCTCACCGCCCTCGATGACCCGCTCGCCCCGGCCCCTCGAAGCCGCACCCACACCCGCGAACGCCACCCCGAACCGCTCCCACTCGCCGACTGGGACCTCTGGCCGGCCCCCGGCCAAGTCCTCACCCTGTCCGGGCGCATCACCGCGGTCCGCACTCACAGCCACATCGCCTTCGCCGACGTCGCCTGGGACCGCCACGACGCCCAGTTCGCCTTCGACCCCACCATCGCCACCGACCTGCACGCCGGCGACCTCGTCACCGTCCGGGGCACCTGCGCCACCAGCCGCACCGGCCGCCCGACCCTGTTCGTCCGCCACCTGGAGCACCACGAGCCCGGAGTCCCACCGCCGTTACCTGGCAGCGCCCTCCTCACCCCGCTCCTCGGCCCGCTGCGCGCGCACCTCGCCGCGGGCGGCTTCCGCGAGACGATCAGCCCCGTCCTCACCGACGGCTACTTCGGCGGCGCCGCACGGCCGTTCACCACCTGGGCGTACGCCGCCGGACGCCGCCAGTACCTGCGCGTCACCACCGAACTCGACCTGCTCGCCGTCATCGCGGTTGGCACCGCCCGCTGCTACGAGATCGGCCCGAGTTTCCGCAACGAGGGCCAACGCGGTCGTCCTACCGCCGAGTTCGTGATGCTGGAGGCGTACGCCGCCGACCTCACCCTCGACCAGGCCACCGTCTACCTCGCCGACCTCGTCACCGCCACCACCGGCCTCACCGCCCCGCTGACCCACCAGAGCTTCGACGACGCCTTCCACGAGATCACCGGCATCGACTCGACCGACGCCACCGCAGTCCGGGCCTTGGCTGCCGAGCGCACCCCGTACACCGCCGAGCACACCGACGACCTCGACCGCCTCGCCCGGCGCCTGTGGCGCCACAGCGTCCGCCAGCAACTGCGCGGCCTGACCGCGATCACCGACATCCCCGGCCCGGCCTCACCGCTGATCGCCGGCATCGGTCGGCGCGCCCAGCGCATCTGGCTCTACTCCGACGGCCTCGAACTCGCCGAGATCGCCGCCAACGAACGCGACCCCCACCGACTGGCCGACGCCTTCGCCGCGCAGTTCGCGGCCGACCGCCACCCCGCCCACCGCACCTACCAGCAGGTCATCGACCTGTACGACAACGGACTTCCCCCGTGCGTCGGTTTCGGCATGAGCATCACCCGCCTGGCCGGCCTCCGCCCCACCCCCGTACCGGCCCAGGGCCGAACCCCCGCGCTGCGCGCCACAGAGAGGACTCCATGACCACCACGCCCACCTGGCCCCTGCCCACGGTACCCAGGTCCGCCGAAGCCGTCCGGGCCGCCAGCTACCCCGACTTCGTCGCCATGATCAACCAGACCAACGTGATGCCCGGCGCCCACGCCACGCTCAACACCTGGGCCCTGCACTCCCGCCTCGGCCCGCACCACCGCCTCCTCGACGTCGCCTGCACCACCGGCTTCACCTCGCGCGAACTCGCCCGCCTCACCGGCTGCACCACCACCGGCTTCGACCTCAGCCACGACTCGGTCAACCTCGCCCGCTACAACCACCGCCTCCTTGACCCCACTCTCCAGCTCACCTACCACCAGGCCGACGGCACCACCTACCAGCCTGACCACACCTACAGCCACATCGCCGTCGGCGCGGCCCTCGGCTTCTTCCCCGACCCGCCCGCCATGGCGAACCGGCTGCTCGGCTTCCTCGACAACGGCGGATACGTCCTCGCCGCACCGTTCTGGGCCCCCGAGTTCCTGCCCGACCACGCCGCCGCCGTCCGCCGCGACGTCTTCGGCATCACCAGCCCCATGGAAACCCGCCACCAGGCCCTTGCTCTCTTCGCCGGCCTCGACGTCCTCCACCAGGCCGACCACACCCTCACCCCCGAGCCCGACGACGCCATCGAGCACTATTGCCAGTCCACCGTCGACCGAGCCTGCGCCCAGAGCGGCAACACCGACCCCGCCGTCCGCACCGCCATGACCGATCGCCTGCGCGAGATCAAGCACGCCACCAACACGTTGCGCGCCCACCAGCGCTACACCGTGCTCGTCCTGCGCTACGACGCCGGCGCCCACCCGGACCGCTACGTCGAACTCTTCTGACCACCCAGCGAAAGGCACCACATCCGAGTGATCGTCTTCGTCAACGGCCCGTTCGGCGTCGGCAAGAGCACCACCACCGGCCTGCTCGCCGAACGCCTGCCCCAGGCCCTGGTCATCAACCCCGAGGCCATCGGCCACATGCTCTGGACCCAACTCCCCGAACCCCTGCGCACCGAGGAGTTCGAGCTGGAACCGGTCTGGCCGCCGCTCACCCACTGCATGCTCGACCACGCCGCCCGCGCCTACGGGCGCCCGATCATCGTCCCCATGACCATCGCCCGTCGCAAAGTCTTCGACCGGATCGTCCAGCCCCTGCGCGACGCCGGCCACGACGTCCGGCACTTCACCCTGCTCGCCACGGCCGCCACCATCCGCGAACGCCTGCGCGAACGCGGCGAAGGCCCTGACAAGTGGGGACCGCTCAGCTGGGAGGGCAACCAGGTCGAACGCTGCCTCGAAGCCCTGGGGCAGCCCGGATTCGCCGACCACATCGACACCGAACACCGTCCGGCCGCCGAGATCGCCGACGAGGTCCTCACCCGCACCGGACTCCGGCCCGCAGTCTGACCGCACACCGAGGGCCGGGACAGAGCAACAGGCTCCGTCCCGGCCCTCTACCTCTTCAGCCACGAGGCCGGTGCCAGCCGCCCCCGGCTACGCGACGGTCAGCAGGGAGCGAATTCGGTCCGCCCCGAGCGCCAGCAGCAGGGTGGGAAGCCGGGGGCCGGTGTCCCGGCCCACCAGCAGCTCGTACAGCAGCACGAACAGCTCCCGCTGGGCCAACTTCAGCTCCGGCGACGCGGCGACGTCCAGCGGCAACCCTGCCTGGATCTTCGGCACCCCGTACACCAGGGAGGTCAGCCCGGTGAGCGACCAGTGCTCGTCCAGACCGTCCAACAGCAGCTTCAACGCCTCCCGCTGGGCCGGAGCCAGCTGCTCCAGCCGCTCCCGGTCTGGCTCGGTGCGCACCTGGGTACGGTCCTCGGCCGGAACGTAGGTGGTCACCCACGCCTGCGCGCGGTCGAGCCTGGGCCGGGCCTCCTCCAAGCTCGCCAACGGTTCCTCGATGGTGAAGTCCCGCAGGATGCGCAGGGTCTGTTCCGGATCGCCGGCCGCCACGTCTGCCACCGACGCGAGCGTGCGGAATGGCAGCGGATGCGGGGTGGACGGCAGAGACCCGGCCGCCGGACCGACCGAACGGGCCCGCACCGCTGACTCAAGATCCGTGGCCGTGCCCGCCTCTACCTTGCGTCCGAGCGCGTCCCACTCGTCGTAGAGCCGCAGAATCTCGCCGTCCAGGGCGATCTGGAACGACTGTCGCGGCTGACGGCGGTTGTAGAGCCACCGCAGCACCGGGGGCTCCACGACTTCCAGGATGTCGATCGGGGTGGGCACACCGCCCTTCGAGCTGCTCATCTTCGCCATGCCGCTGATACCGACGAAGGAATAACCGAGGTAGGACGGCGGGAGACCGTCGAACACCTCGCGCACCAACTGCGAGCCGACGGTGAAGCTCGACCCGGGGGATGAATGGTCGACGCCGCCTGCCTCGAAGGTCACGCCCTCGAACGCCCAGCGCATCGGCCAGTCGACTTTCCAGACCAGCTTTCCGCTGTCGGTCCCGGACAGGGCGAAGCCGCCTTCGTGGCCACACTCGCACCGGTACCGGATTTCCGTGCTGGCGTCGTCGAAGTCGGTGACCATGGTGGAATCCCGGTCGCAGACCTCGCAGTAGGGCCGGTAGGGGTAGTAACCTCCGGCACTGGTAGCGGCCAGGTCCTCCTCGTCCTGCTCCACGTCATCCTCGGCGACGACCTTCTTCGTGCGGTACCGGCCGAGGACGCCGTCGATCTGCTGCCGGTGGCGCATCGCGTGAACGATCTGCTCGCGGTAGGCACCAGAGGTATACATCTGCGTCTGGCTGATCTCGTCGACCTCGACACCCAGCTTGGCCAGCGCCGTGCGGAGCGGAGCCTTGAAGTGCTCCGCCCAGCTCTCGTGTTCTCCACACGGGTCGGGCACTGCGGTCAGCGGGCGGCCGATGTGTTCGGCGAAGTTCGCGGGGACACCGGCCGGCACCTTCCGGAGCCGGTCGTAGTCGTCCCAGGACAGCACATGGCGGCACTCCAGTCCCCGGCGCCGAAGTTCGTCCGCCACAAAGTGCGGCACCATGATCTCGCGAAGGTTCCCAAGATGCACTGGGCCGGACGGACTGATCCCGGACGCGCACACCAGTGGAGCCCCGCCACGGCGTTTGCCCTCGGCGATCACCTGGTCCGCAGCCGCGGCCACCCAATCACCTTGCTTCACGCTCATGTCAAGATCCTCCAGCTGATGGACGTTCAGTTGTTAATAGGGTAGAGGTGGTTTAACCCGGCTAGGACCGCGCCGCGACAGGGCGTGAGAGTTCCCCGGCTGCGACTAGGGAGCAATAGTCAAGAGTTGTGGCTGAGGCCCTCCGATTCGACGGCGATGATCTCGGCTGCTGCGAGCCGGGCTTCTTCTCGCACCTTTGGGTCGGGGTGATGGAGGAAGGGATCGATCAGCGGCCGGGCCTGCGAGTCGTGGGTGGCGCCGAGGAGTCCGGCGACGGCACCCTGGAGTACACCACTGCCGACGACACCACCATCGTTCTGAACTACAGCGTTCAGTAGGGCACCGGGAGTTGAACCGCGAGCCGCGCTTGTTGCGTGACCTCGCAGGTCACCGGACCTGCTGATCTGCTTGCGGGCCGCCGCCCCTCCCGGTCGCCATCGCCCGTAGGGCGTCGACGGCGAGGCGGGCGGTGGTGCCGATGGCGGCGTCGGCGGCGGGGAGGGTGATGGTGGTGGCGGCGGCGCGGGTGAAGATGGCGAGGGCGTAGCGGCCGCCGTCGGGGTATTCGACGACGCCGACCTCGTGGCGCAGGGTCGGGAGGGTGCCGGTCTTGCCGTGGACGCGGACGTCGTCGTAGGGGAAGCCGGAGGCGAGGCGGTGCGGCCAGACCTGGAGGCCGAGCAGGCGGCGGAGGGCGGCGCCGTGTTCGCCGGGGCAGGCGTCGCCGTGCCAGAGGGCGGCGAGCAGGGTGGTCATGTCGCGGGCGGTGCTGCGGTTGGTGAAGGTGGGGTCGAGGACTCTGAGGCGGGCGACGACGGCGGGGTCGACGGGGGAGTCGCGGCCGGTGTCCTCGGCGAGGGCGGCGATGAGGTCGCGGAGCTTGTGGACGGCGACGGTGCGGGTCAGGCCGAGGTCGGCCATGGTGCGGTTGACGGTGTCGAGGCCGATCTCGTCCCAGAGGACGTCGGCGGCGGCGTTGTCGCTGACGGCGACGGTCAGGTAGGCGAGGTCGCGCAGGGAGAGCCGGGCGGCGTCGAGCATGGCGGCCAGGCCGGTGCCTCCGGAGGTGCGGCCGGCGGCGGGGACGTCCACCTGCCGGGTGAGGTCGATCCGTCCGGCGGCGGCCTCGCGGAAGAGCGTGACCAGGAGGCAGAGTTTGTGGACGCTGGAGGTGCTGACCGGGGTGTCGGCGTCGAGGGCGATCTCGGTGCCGGTGTCGAGGTCGCGGACGTGCAGCCGGCCGCTGACGCCGGCGTCGGCGAAGGCGGCGGCGATGCGGGCGCGCGCGGTGCGGGCGCCGGCGGGGCGGTCGCCGGATGCGCGGTTGCCGAAGGCGCGGTCGCTGGTCACAGCGGGAACTCCATTGCGGGCCGGGGGAAGAGCGGGGGGTTGGGCGGCTGGGGCAGGAGGCCGCCGTGTTCGGTCAGCGCCTCGTGGGCGGCTTCGGCGAACAGCCGGACGGCGGGCCCGCCGCTTCCGGTCGGCCAGGCCGTGGAGGTGCGCCAGGCCAGCGGGGTGCCGGTCAGCGGACGCCAGACTGTACCCGGTGGCGGTGCGGTGCGTGGCACCAGGGCGACGGCGCTGCCGGTGAGCACGAGTGCGCCCGCGACGTCCGGGCCGGGCGGGTCGACGACGGCCTCGGGAGTGCAGCCGTGCCGGGTCAGGGTGGTGAGCATCTCGTCGTAGAGCGCGGGGGCGGTGGCGCGGGGGAAGAACACCAGGCGCCGGCCGGTCAGTTCGGCCACGGCCAGCTCCGGGCGGTCGGCGTCCGGGCTCCCGGCGGCGAGCAGGACGCCGAGCGGCTGGTGCAGGACCGGCCCGAACGCCAGCCCGGCGGCCGGACACGGGTGGCGGACGACGGCGACGTCCACCGTGTGCTGGGCGAGTTCGCGCGCCATGACCGCGACCGGCAGTTCCCGCAGTTCGAGCCGGGTGCCGGGGGAGGCGCTCTCGAAGCCGGTGAGCAGCGCGGCCAGGACGGCCGGCCCCAGCTCGGGCGGCACGGCCGCGCGCAGGGTGCCCGCTCGGCCGGTGCGCAGGTCGGCGGCGGTGGCGAGGAGGCGGGCGGTGCTCTCCAGCACCTCCTTCGCCTCCGCGAGCAGCAGCAGGCCCGCCGGGGTGAGCTCGACTCCGCGCGGGCCGCGGTCGAACAGGGTCACGCCGAGCTCGCGCTCCAGACGCTTGATCCGCTGGGAGAGCGAGGGCTGGGCGATCCGCAGGCGCTCGGCGGCGCGGCCGAAGTGCCGGTCCTCGGCGACAGCGCGGAAGTGGCGTAGGTGCCCCAACAGGTCCATGGCCAGCAATCATAGGCATTCTTATATCGATCTCTTCACCATAGTGGTCTTGGACTGGTGGCCCGTCGGCCTGTTTAGCTGAGGGTGACGACACGAACCACCTGGGAGACCACCGATGACGACTGCCCTCCGCCGCCCCCGTACCGTGCTGCCTGCCGTGGCCCTGCTCGCGGCCGCCCTGCTGAGCGGGTGCGGCTCTGCGGGACTCAGTAGCCATGCGGGTGCCGGCACGCCCGCCGCGGCATCCAGCGCGATGCCTGCGGCAGATACGACGAGCGCTTCCTTCAAGGGGCTTGAGCAGCAGTTCGGCGCCCGCCTCGGCGTGTACGCGGTGGACACCGGCAGCGGCCGGGAGATCGCCTACCGGGCCGACGAGCGGTTCGCGTTCGCGTCCACGATCAAGTCGCTCGCCGCCGGCGCCCTCCTGCGCAAGGCCTCCGACGCGGAGCTGGACAAGGTGGTCGCGTACCGCCAGGAGGACGTGCTGTCGTGGGCGCCGATCACCTCGCAGCACGTCGCCACCGGCATGAAGGTGCGTGATCTGGCCGCCGCCGCGATCCAGTACAGCGACAACACCGCAGCCAACCTCGTCATGGCCGAGCTCGGCGGCCCGGCGGCCGTCCAGCAGTCGCTGCGCGACCTCGGGGACCAGACCACCAGCGTCGACCGCACCGAGCCCACCCTCAACGAGGCGACCCCGGGCGACACCCGCGACACCAGCACCCCCAGCGCCTTCGCCGCCGACCTGCGCCGCTACGCCCTCGGCGACGTCCTCGCGGAGGACCGGCGCCGACTGCTGACCGACTGGCTCGTCGGCAACACCACCGGCGCCCCCTACATCCGCGCGGGCGTGCCCACCGACTGGAAGGTCGGCGACAAGACCGGCAACGGCGGCTACGGCACCCGCAACGACGCCGCCGTCGCATGGCCCTCCGGCGGCCGGAGCCCGGTCGTGATCGTCGTCCTGTCCGACCGCGGCAAGGCCGACGCCACCTCCGACGACGCGCTGATCGCCCAGGCCACGAAGACCGTCGTCGGCGCCCTCGGCTGAACACCCCCGACCACCAAGAGCCCCGACCACCAAGAGCCCTGACCGCCAAGAGCCCTGACCGCCAAGAGCCCTGACCGCCAAGAGCGCCGACCACCAGGAGCCCCGACCGCCGTGATCCACCCCACCCGCCGGACCGCCACGGACGCCGACTTCACCAGACGCCGCTTCGCCCAGCTCGCCGCCCTGGGCATCGCCGCCGGAGCCGCGCCGATCGCCGCCTCGGCCCCGGCCTCCGCCTCGGCCCCGGCCTCCGCCTCGGCCCCGGCGTCCACCTCCGCGGGTACGCCGTCCGCCTCCCGCCCGCACTACGACCGCGCCCGCCGCCTCGCCGGCGACGACCCCGTGCTGCGCGCCCTGGTGACGGCGCTGACCCCCGGCTCCGACCTTCCCCAACTGCCCGCGCCTGCGCCCGTCAAGCTGTTCGACAACCTCGTGCTCCTGAGCGCGGGTTGGGTCTCCGCGATGGCGGTGCTGACGGACGACGGCATCGTGCTGATCGACGCACTCACCTCCCCGGCCGACGCCGACGCCATCATCGTTCCCGGGCTGCGCGCAGTCGGAGCCGATCCGGCGGCGATCAAACACGTCGTCCTCACCCACGGCCATTCGGACCACTTCGGCGGCGCGCAAACCCTCGCCGACCGCTACGGCGCCCGCGTGCACATGTCCCCGGCCGACTGGGACCTCCTCGCCCGCACCCGCCCGGCCGACGCCCCCGCCCGGGACCTCGACATCGCGGACGGCGAGCAGCTCACGCTCGGCGGCACGACGATCGAGCTGCACCACACCCCGGGCCACACCCCCGGCACCGTCTCGCCGGTCATCCCCGTCCGGGCCGGCCGCCGGCACCACAGCGCGATGCTGTGGGGCGGCCTCAACCCGCCCTCGACGGTGGAGGAACTGCGCACCTTCCTCGCGTCCGTCCAGGCCTTCCGGGCCGTCATGCGCCGGGCGAACGTGGAGGTCGAGCTCTCCAACCACCCGAACGACCACGGCCTCGAACGCGCCGAACAACTGCGCCACCAGCCGCCCGGCGCCGCGAACCCCTTCCTCCTCGGCGGCCCCCGGACGCAGCGGTACATGGCAGTCATGGACGCGATGCTGCGCGGCCGGATCACCGACGCCGAGGCTCCGACGGCCCGGGCCGTCGCGGCACCGCTCACCTGCTGCTGAGCGTCCGGATCATTCCCGACCGGGGGCGGACGTGCCGGGGGCGGACGTGCCGGGGGAGTGCGGCGCCTTCGAGTCCTGTTCCCCGAGGTGGGTGTCCAAGGCGGTGTTCAGGTCGGCCATGAATGCTTCGAACTGCTCCAGGAGCCGGGGCGGGTAGTTCGACATCGCGGCGTCGAGGCGGTGGGCGACCGGGTCGAAGAACTCCTCCGCCCGTTCCCGGATGTGCCCGCCGCCGCGCAGGGTGACGATGCGCCGGTCGGTGTGTTCACGGGCGCGGGTGATGTGTCCCGCGGCTTCGAGGCGGTTCAGGAGTGCGGTGGTCGCTCCCGTGGACAGGGAGATCCGTTCGCTGAGCCGTGCCGGTGACAGGGGGGTTCCGCGCTCCTCGGCGGCGGTGATCTGGAGCAGCGCGGTGGCGTCGGTGGAGTGCAGGCCGAGCCAGGCGGCGAAGCGGCGGCCGAGCTCCGTGTAGTGGGTGCCGTAGATCCTCAGCGCTTCAGTCAGCCGCTCGCGCTGTTCCGCGACCATGTCGCGTTGTTCCGCGGCCTTGTCGCGCTTGGCCTCTTCCACGGGACCCTCCACCCTTGTCGTCCGCCGCGCGGTCACATCGGCATTCCAGGTTGACAACCTATCTCCATCATTTTACCTTCACTGTGAAATTACTTCACCATGGAGGTATCTGCTCGTGTCCGCCCCTGCCCCTACCCTCGGCACCACCACCGAGCCCTACCGATGGCGGTGGCTGATCCTGGCGGTCATGATCACGGCCGAGATCATGGACCTCCTGGACGCTTCGATCGTCAACGTCGCCGGCCCGGACCTGGAGGAATCCCTCGGCTCCGGCCCCGTCGGACTGCAATGGGTCATCGGCGGCTACGCCCTCACCCTGGGCGCCGGCCTGGTCCTCGGCGGCCGCCTCGGCGACCGGTACGGCCGGCGCCGGATGTTCCTGATCGGCCTGGCCGCCTTCACCGCGAGCTCGCTGCTGTGCGCGCTCGCGCCGAACATCGAGTCGTTGATCGCCTTCCGCCTGCTGCAGGGCACCGCCGGGGCGCTGCTGCTGCCCCAGGGCCTGGGCCTGCTGCGGGAGAACTTCTCCGGCCCCGAGCTCACCAAGGTCTTCGCGATCTTCGGGCCCGTCCTCGGTCTGGGCGGCATCATCGGTCCGGTCCTGGGCGGCTTCCTCGTCGAGGGCGACTTCTTCCGCCTCGGCTGGCGATCGGTGTTCCTGATCAACCTGCCCATCGGACTCGCGGCCCTGATCGTCGCCGCGAAGTTCGTCCCCGACAGGGCGGGCAGCCGCACGGTACGGGTCGACATCACCGGCGCGGCCCTGATCGTGGCCTCGTGTGCCCTGCTCGTGCTGCCGCTGAACCAGGGACAGGAGGACGGCTGGCCGCTGTGGACCTGGCTGAGCATGGCCGCCTCCGTGATCGGCTTCGCCCTGTTCGCCCTTCAGCAGCGCCGAACGGCCGCCGCGGGCCGCGAACCGCTGGTGACCCCCGCCCTGCTCCGCAAGCCCGCCTTCACCGTCGGGCTCGGCGGCATCGCCCTGTTCTTCGGCGGGATGATCGGCACCCAGCTCGTCCTGACCCTCTACCTCCAGATCGGCAGGCACTTCACCGCAGGTGAGGCGGGACTGGGCAACCTGCCCCTCGCGGTGGGCACCGCGATCGGCGGCGCCGTCAGCGGCGCCTTCCTCGTGAACAGGATCGGCCGTGGCGTGCTCCAGATCGGACCGCTGGTCCAGCTCGCCGGTGCGGCCGCGCTGTGGTTCGAACTCGACGGCCTCGACACCGCCACCTTCTCCATCTGGGACGTCGTTCCCGGCACCGTCGTGGCGGGCATCGGCGCCGGCATGGTGATCGCCGCCCTGTTCAGCTTCATCCTCGCCGCCGTCGACGACCACGAGATCGGCTCCGCATCCGGAGTCCTGACCGCGGTCCAGGCGGTCGGCGGCTCCATCGGCGTCGCCGTCTTCGGCTCGGTCTTCTTCGACCAGGTCAGGACCGGCGACTTCACCACCGGCTTCCACCACGCGCTGATCGTCCAGGCGTGCCTGCTGGTGGCATTCCTCGCCATCACCTTCCTCCTGCCCAGGGAGGCCCGCCCCGACGAGGAGCAGCACGGCGCAACCCCCGAGGCCGCCACCGACCCCGGCACCAGGCACCTCGCCGTCTGACGACGGGGCGGGAGACCGCGCCGCACCGGCGACCTGAGCGGCCAGGTCGGTGCCGAGACCCACGTGCACAACGACTACGTCACTGGCGGCCTGGAGTCGGCCCGGGTGGCCGGGGCCGGCTACCTGGTGCCTGCCGCAGCGCACGTGTCCTTCGCCCGCACCCCGGTGGCCGACGCTTCCGCAGGAGGCCGTCATTCCCGCGCGCCGAGGTGGTAGACGGTGACGCCGCCGGCGCTCGCGACGGGACGGTAGCCGGCGGCGGGGAGGGCGCGAAGGGCTTCGGCCTCCCGGCGGGCGGGGAAGAGGCCGTCCCGCGGGTGGTCGGGGGCCGCGACCCAGTCGGGCTTCGCGCCGGGTCCTCCGGGGTAGTACGGGAAGAGGAAAACCCGGGTGCGGTCGGTGAGTTGGGGCGCGATGCCGTTGGCGGCAGCCACCTGCGCACCGTCCGGGATCACCCGCAGCACCCCGCGCACGGCGTCGGCCGTCGCGTCGCGCTGCCAGGTGGCGGGCCGGGCCAGCTCGGCGAGGGGGCGGAAGGGCAGGGCGGCGGCCGTCACCGCGAGCCCGACGGCCACGAGGCCGCAGGCCGTCCACCGCCGCAGGCCGTGCCGCGCGCGGAGCCGGGCCAGGGCGTCGGCGAAGGCGACGAAGATGATCGGCATCAGGACGGCGCCGTAGTGGAAGCCCGTCCCCCAGTAGGCGGGGTTGGTGGACCAGAACCGCCAGGCGAGCGTGGGGAGCGCGAGCAGGATCAGCGGCGAACGCAGCGCCAGGAACGCGGTGGGGGCCAGCAGCACGGCGACGGTCCCCCACTTCTGGGCGGGCAGGAGCAGCCTGGTCACGGGGTCGCCGGACGGACCGTCCACGTTGGACAGGTAGGTGTAGACGCCGTCGGGGTTGAGGGCCGGGATGACGACCAGCACCACCAGCGCCACGGTGGCGGCGGCGAGCGCGACGACGGCCGCGCCGAGTCGGCGGCGGCCGTGCCAGAACAGGTAGCAGCCGACGGCCACGACCGTCGCCGCCTGGTCCTCCTTCACGAGCAGCAACGGCAGCGCGCACCACGCGGCCGCGCGCCACCTCCGCAGCGTCAGCCGCTCCAGGGTGAAGGCCAACAGCGGTACGGCGAACGCGATTTCGTGGAAGTCGAAGGCCGCCGCCTGCTGCAGGCCGACCGACAGCCCGTACCCGACGCCGATGCCCGCGCCCGCCCACGGACCGGCCGCCCGCGCCGCCACCCTGGTCACCGGGACGGCGGACACGGCGAGCAGCGCCGCCTGGGCGACCAGCAGGGTCAGCGGGGAGGGGAACGCCCGGTAGAGCGGTGCGAGGGTGGCCAGGATCGGGTGGAAGTGGTCCCCGAGCAGGTGGAAGCCCGGCCCCTTCAGCTCGGAGACCGGCGCGCGGCCCTCGGCGTAGCCGCGGACGGCCTGCTCGAAGATCCCCAGGTCGAAGCCGGACGTCCGCAGGTGCAGGTGGCGGGAGACGGACAGCGCGCTGTAGGCGGCGAACAGCGCGGCGGCGAGCGCCCAGGGCAGCAGGGCGGTCCGGCCCGGCCGGGCCTGGGGCTGGGACTGGAGCTGGGGCTGGGACTGGAGCTGGGGTTCGACCGTGGCGCGGGGTGCGCGGGTCAGGGTCAGAGTCACGGGGGCTCACCTCGCGGTAGGGCGGACGTGGGGCGACCCCCGAAGCGTCCGACCCGCCCTCTGAAGATCCGCTGAAAGAGCCTGAAAGCACCTTCAGGAACCGCGACACCCCCCGTGACATGCTGAGACGCATGCGCGTACTGGTGGTGGAGGACGAGACCCGGATGGCCGACGCTCTCCGGGACGGGCTCGAAGCGGAGGGCTACACCGTGGACGTCGTCCACGACGGCCGCTCCGGCCTCTGGTACGCGCGCACCGGCGACTACCGGGCGATCCTGCTGGACGTCATGCTCCCCGGCCTCAACGGCTACCGGGTCTGCGCCCAACTGCGCCAGGAAGGCGTCACCACCCCGATCCTGATGCTCACCGCCAAGGACGGCGAGTACGACGAGATCGAGGCCCTGGACACCGGCGCCGACGACTACCTCGCCAAGCCCTTCTCCTACCCGGTCCTGGTGGCCCGGCTGCGCGCCCTGGTCCGCCGCGGCGGCGCCGAACGCCCGCCCGCGCTGACCGTCGGCGACCTGGTCCTCGACCCCGCCGACCGCTCCTGCCGTCGTGCCGACACCCCGGTCGCCCTCACACCCCGCGAGTACGCCGTCCTGGAGTGCCTGGCCGAACGCCCCGGCGAGGTCGTCGCCAAGACCACCATCCTCGACCAGGTCTGGGAGAGCGGCTACGAGGGCGACCCGAACATCGTGGAGGTGTACGTCAGCGCCCTGCGCCGCAAGATCGACGTCCCGTTCGGCCGGAACTCCATCCTCACCGTGCGCGGTACCGGCTACCGGCTGGACTCCCGTGGCTAGGCCGCCGCGGCTGCCCCGGCTGCTGCGCTCACTGCGCTCGCTGCGGGCCCGTTCCGCGGCGGCGGCCGGCCTGGCCGCGGCCGCCGCCTTCACCGCGGGCGCGTTCTGGCTCAGCCACAGCCTCTACGACTCCCAGTTGGACGACGCGAAGGCTGCCGCGCAGGCCCGCCTCGACGTGGCGGTCGCAGACATGCGCACCGGCCACGTCCCGGCGAGCGGACTGCTCGGCGGCGACCGCACCTACGCCCTCGTCCTGGACTCCGGCCGGCTCCTGGAGGTCAGCCCCGACCTCGAACCCTTCCGCGCCCAGGTCGCCGCCCAGCTCACGCCGCTGCCCGCAGACGAGCAGGTCTCCCGCACCCTCACACTCGACGCCCCGGCCACCGCCACCGCCAGCCGCCTGGCCCACCACACCCTCCCCCTGTACGGGCAGAGCGCCGGCGGCATCAGCGGCTACTCCATCCAGTCCGGCTTCGGCGAACCCGACCGGGGCGAGCGCACCGTCACCGCCTACCTGGTCGTACCGCCCTGGGACGCCGAACGCGTCCAGGAGTCCGTCCAACGGCTGCTGCTGGTCGCCGGGCCCTTCGCCGTCCTGCTGGTGGCCGCCATCGCCTGGGCGGTCACCGCCCGGGCGATGCGCCGGGTCGAGGCGATCCGCGCCCAGATGGCCTCCATCACCGCCCAGCACCTCGACCGGCGCGTCCCCGTCCCGCCCACCGCCGACGAGATCGCCCACCTCGCCACCACCACCAACCAGACCCTCCAGAAGCTCGACCACGCCGTCACCGCCCAGCGCCGCTTCGTCGCCGACGCCTCCCACGAACTGCGCAGTCCCCTCGCCGGACTGCGCACCTCCCTGGAGGTCGCCCTCACCCACCCCGACCGCACCGACTGGCCCACCGTCGTCCGCGCCGCCCGCGCCGACACCGTCCGCCTCCAGCACCTCGCCGACGACCTGCTCCTGCTCGCCCGCCCGCCCGTCGCCGCACCGGCCCACCACACCCGGGTCGAACTCACCGACCTCGCCCGCGACGTCGCCGCCGAACTCCCGCACGGCACCAGCCGGATCACCGTCCACGCCGACCGCCCGCTGGAAGTCCCCGGAAACGCCGCCCAACTCCACCGCCTGCTCCGCAACCTGCTGGAGAACGCGCTGCGCCACGCCGCCGACCGCGTCACCGTCACCCTCACCGAGGACCCCGGCCCCGACGGCCACTGGGCCGTCCTCGAAGTCCTGGACGACGGCCCCGGCATCCCCGCCCCCGACCGTGAACGCGTCTTCGCCCCCTTCACCCGCCTCGACGAGGCCCGCACCCGCGACACCGGCGGCGCCGGACTCGGCCTCGCCATCGCCCGCGACCTGGCAACCCGCCACCACGGCACCCTCACCCTCGCCGATTCCCCCACCGGCGCCCGCTTCCTCCTCCGCCTCCCCCTGCCACCCCACCCCGCCCGCACTCCGTGAGCCCCGCCCGGCCCAGCGCTTGACCAGGTCGTCAACCGACTGCTGCGGCTGAGTGACAAAAGGAGGGCTCCCCAGGGAGGCTCACGATGTGACGAGTCGACTCCTCTTAACTTCTCCTGAGATTCGGACGCGTCGCCCAGCGGGCGGTCCAGCGTGTTCGCCACCCATGGAGGTCGTTGGATGAATCGCCGTCCCCGGGTCGCAGCCTCGCTGGCGGGCGCGGTCATCGCCCTCGCGTCCCCGTCGGCGGACGTCGCCGCGCAGGCGTCCGCACGGCATGCGTTCGGCTCCCTGTGGATTCAGGACGGGGACGGCGTGGGGGAGGGAGGACACCACGACCACAATCCCCCGCGTGACTGCCACAGTGCCCGCCGTGTCATCCTCATCGACCAGAGCTTCCGAATCATCCTGAAGAACGGCCGGCACGGGCCGGAGGCTCTCGTTCTCCAGGGGTCCACGTCATCCCCGTCCTCGTCGCCGGCAGCACCATGGGACAACTTCGCTCCTTCAACGTATTTGGACGTGAACTATCCCACCCAGACCAGCAACCAGTACGAGTGGCAGATTCGTGACTTCTTCAGGGAGCACCCGCTCTTCGTGGTGAAGGCGTTCGACCGCCACGAACGAGTCTTCTCCTTCCCGGCCACCCACTGCATCGACAAGCACGACGGCGGTGAGCGTGGTGACGGCGACCGCGGTGACGGCGCTCTTCTGTACGGGGGTGGAGCCGCCGACGGGAGCGACCCGTCCGGCTCCCCGTCACCCCAGGCGACGGACCGTCCTCAAGACGGCCAGTCTGCGTCGGAAACCCCCAGCTCCGGGGCCACCATCCCCCCTCCTCCGCGCTCCGCCGCGGCCGAAGGCAGGAGTAACCGCCTGCTGAGCGCGAAGCACGTCGGGATCGCGGTCGGCGGTTTGCTGGTGGTTCTGGGAGTGCTGGCCACGGCACGGCTCCGACGTCGTTCCGACACGTGACAGTCGGCCGAGGCTAGCGCCGCCGGTCGGTCGTGGCGGGCGGAGTGAAACCCATTGCGGCCAGGATCGGCAGGTTCGAGGTCAGCTGGTGCGCCGGCAGCTCCGCGTAGATCTCGTACGCGGCGTCCCAGGCCTGACGGGAGCGCTGTTCGCGCCCCAGTGCCCGGTGGGCGGCGGCCAGTCCCGCCAAGGCGTGGGCCCGCTGGGCGGGATAGCCTGTCAGGCGGCTGCTCACGGCGAGGGATCGTTCGTAATGGCCGACCGCCTCCTCCGGCCGCCCGAGGGCGTGCTCCGCCGCCGCCAGGGTGTTGAGCAGAGAGCAGTCCATCGGCCCGTTCCGCTGGGCCCTGGGCCGGGCGAGCACGCGGCTCGCGTGGTCCGATGCTTCCTGGTAGTGGCCCAGGAGCAGGTAGGTCGGGGCCAGGCTGGTACGGCAGAGGTCGGCCGTCCAGTCATCGGTCTCCGGGCCGTCGGCCGTCAGCAGGTCGAGGGCCTGCTCGTAGTACTCCCCGGCGTCGGCGTAGCGGCCCGTGAAGTAGTGGTAAGCGCCGAGGTTGGCCAGGGCCCGGCCTTCGGCGCACCGGTCGCCGGCGTTGTGGGCGAGGACCCTGGCCCGCTGGAATGTCCGCCGGGACAGGGTGAGTTCGCCCAGGGCGCCCCAGACGTGGCCCAGGTCGTTGAGGCCGTGCGCCTGGGCGCTCAGGTCGCCCAGGCGGCGGGCGGCGGCCACGGCCGTCCGGCCCAGGGCCACCCCTTCGGTCTGCGGCGAAGCGCGGTGGAGGTAGCTCCACAGCAGCGCGGGCAGTTTCCAGGCCGTTTCGTCGTCCCCGCGTTCGTGAGCGTGGCGGACGGTGGCGAGCAGGTTCGCCCGCTGGTCGTCGCACCACCGGGTGGCCTGTTCGGGGCCGGTGAGGTCGGCCACCCGCAGGCCGTCGGGCGGCGGGCCGAGGGGGACCCGCCGCCGCCCGGGGGTCAGCACCCGGGCAGCGGCGTGCGCGTGGTGCAGGCACCACGCGTGCCAGCGCTCGTGTAGTTCCCGCTGTTCCTCCGGGCTCTCCTCGCGGGCGCCCAGCTCGGCCGCGAAGAGCTTCAGCAGGTCGTGGAAGCGGTAGCGGCCCCGTGAGGGCTCGGCGAGCAGGTGGGCGGTGGTCAGGCGGCCGAGGAGCCGTTCGCACGCGTCGACGGCGTACGCGGACAGGGCCGCGGCGACGGGGGCGCTGATGTCCACCCCCGGGAACAGGCCGAGCCGGCGGAACAGGCGTCGGGCGGCGGGGTCGAGCGCCTGGTAGGAGACGCCGAAGGCCGATCGCAGGGAGGATCGGTCGTCACCGTCGGCCTCCAGGGCGCCCAGGCGGTCGGTGGAGGAGGCCAACTCGTCGGCGAAGGCGACGAGATCACGCTGCGGCCGATCGCGTAGCTGGGCCGCGGCGATGCCGAGCGCCAGCGGGAGGTGCCCGCAGGCGTCGAGCAGCCGGGCGCCGGCCTGCCGCTGCGCCTCGGCGGTGTCGGCGGTGTCGGCGGTGCCGGCGGTGTCGGCGCCCAGGATGCGGGCGAGCAGCGCCTGCCCCTCGGCGGGGGTGAAGCCGTCGAGCGCGACCCGGTGGGCGCCCTCGCGGGCGACGAGTCCGGTGAGACGGTCCCGGCTGGTGATCACGACGGCGCAGCCGCTGCCACCCGGTAGCAGTGGCCTGACGTGCTCCGGGCCGGCGGCGTCGTCGAGGACGACGAGCATCCGCCGCCCGGCCAGCAGCGACCGGTAGAGCGCGGACGCCTCGTCCAGCTGGGCCGGTATGGACTCGGCCGTCACGCCCAGCGCGCGCAGGAACGCCGCCAGCACCCCGTGCGGGGAGCGGGGGCCGGCGGCGGACCAGCCCCGCAGGTCCGCGAAGAGCCGTCCGTCGGGGAACCGCTCCCGCGTGAGGTGGGCCCAGTGCAGCGCCAGCACGGACTTCCCGACTCCGGCGGCACCCGTGATCACGGCGCACGGTGCCGCCGTTGGGCGGGCGCCGGGCTCCCCGGTGGCCAGCACCCGGTCCAGTATGAGTAGTTCGGGGGCGCGGCCGACGAACACGGAGAGGTCGGAAGGGAGTTGCTCGGGTCGCGGGTCCGCCGGCGCCGCCGCAGGGGCGACGCCGGTGGTCGGGGCGGTCCGGTCCGGACGGGCGGTCGGTGTCGGACGGGCGGTGGGCGCCGGTGAGGGTGTCGGTGCCGGACAGGGGAGGAGGAGGGCCCGTTGGAGGGCCTGGGCCTCAGGTGTCGGGTCCAGCCCGAGGTCCTCGGAGAGTCGGGAGGCATGGCGCCGGTAGGCCTCCAGCCCGTCGCCGTGTCGGCCCGAGCGGTGCAGGGCAGTCAGCAGCTGCCGCACCAGGCGGTCACGGAGCGGGAAATCGGCGACCAGACCGGTCAGTTCCGCGGCGACCTCGCGGTGCCGCCCCGCCTCCAGCTCCAGTTCGTAGAGCCGCTCCAGCACGGCCATCCGCTGCTCCTCCAGGCCAGCCGCGAGAGCGGCGAAGACCAGGCCGGGCAACCCGTCCAGCGCGGGGCCGCGCCACAGCTCCAGGGCTTCGCGCAACCGGGGGACGGCCTGCGCCGCGTCCAGGTCCGCTGCCGTCGCGACCCGGGAGGCGAACAGGCGGTGGTCCACCCGGGCGTCGTCCGCCACCAGCCGGTAGCCCGCGCCGTCGGTCACGATGGGGGAGGCCGCCCCCGTGCCGAGCATGCGGCGCAGCAGGCCGACCATGTTGCGGATCTGGCGGTCCGCCGTGGCCGGAGGGTCCTGGTCCCAGACCGTGTCGACCAGTCGGGCGACCGGGACGGTCCGGTTCGAGTGCGCCACGAGCATCGCCAGCAGACTCCGCTGACGGCGCCCGCCCAACCGTACGGGAGCGGCCCCGGCGCACACCTCCAGGGACCCCAGGATCCTGAACTCCATGTCCCCCCACCGGCGATACCGAGGCACCCCCCTTGAGAGGCGCCGGTGTTGACGAAGCGTCACCCCGCGCCCGGGTGTGTCACCTGAGCTGTCACGTGCCGGTACGCGGCAGCGCGCGTCACGATAAAGCAGTGATCAGATCATGCCAGAATCGTGCAGCCGATTGAGAGGGTTGCCGTGCACCGGCCGAAAGGCGCCGGTCTTCGACCCAGGAGTTGATCAACCATGGCACGCTCCCTCAAGCGCATCGGAGCCGTCCTCGCGGCGACGGCGATCGCACTGTCCCTGTCCGGCGCGGCCACGGCCGTCGCTCGACCCACGACGGCCGGAGACTCGACCCGACACTGCGTGGTGAACGCGCAGGGCGGCCAGGCGCAGTGCTTCGGCACCTACCGGGAGGCCATCAGCCATGCCACCGGCGGGCGGGTCGCCGACGCTCCGCCGACCGCCGCCGAGGCCGCCCGCGACAGCGCGTTCGCCAAGGAGCTGAACAGCCCGGCCGGCCTCTCCGACCTGGTGGTCCTGGGGACGATCTACCAGGACTTCTTCTTCGGGGGCCAATCGGTGACCTTCACCGGCCCGCACGCGTGCTACAACGGGAACGCCGCCGACTACTCCTTCGACATCCCCGCCCCGCTCCAGGACCACGTCTACTCGGTGCGCCCGTACGCCAACTGCTGGTTCAACCTGTTCACCGGATTCCAGGCCACCGGCTACGAGAGCCCCAGCTACAAGGGTGAGACCGTCTCGGTGGACGAGGCCTGGCGGACCCACTCCAAGTCGTTGACGCTCGGCTGAGCCACGGTCCCGACGTCCTTCCCCGGCAACCTCGGCAACCCCCCCCGCAGCCGCAGGGGCAAGGCCGGGGCAGGGGCGCATGACCTGCCAGCGGTACCTGTCCCGCATCGCCACCAGCGATGACGGGACAGAGCCGTTGGTGCAGAACTGGTCACCAGGTGATCAGGACGTAGCCGTCGCCCCGCGGGCTCCGGAGGCGTTCTGGGCGTTGGCGCCAGCGGCGCCGCTGGCGCTGTCGAGGTGGGGCCGCCGGCGGGGTCGAGTCCGGCGAGGGAGAGCGCCGGAACCTCCGGGCTGGCCGGAACGGGCCTGGGCCGATTCAGGCCAGCCGAAGGCCCTTTCGAGGCTCCTGACCTGTGGTGAGACTGGTGACCGCCGCCAGGGAGCACCTGCCCGGGGCAGCGCACCGGACCAGGTGTCACCGACCGCTGCTCCTGGAGGGCAGCCGTCACGGCCCGGTGTGTGCCGAGCACCACGCGCGGCCGATCCCACCCCTCTCTCCCCGCTGGAGCACCGTCATGCCTTCGAAGACGTCCAAGCTGCTGCGCGTCACGCTCGCCGCCGCCATCGCCGCCTCCGGTGCCGTGGTCGTCACGGCCGTCACCGCCGGGAGTTCGTACGCGGCGACGACCTCCTCGGTCGGCGGCCAGATCACCCGCTCGGAGATCCTCGCCCGCGCCCAGTTCTGGTACGGCAAGAACATCGGCTACGACCAGGGCGGCTCGTACCCGGACTCCTCCGGCCGCGGCTACCGCACGGACTGCTCGGGCTACGTCTCGATGGCCTGGCACCTCGGCACCAGCGCCAACACGCAGGGCCTCGCGGACAGCTTCACCTACCAGATCAGCCGCAGCGACCTGATGCCGGGCGACATCCTGAACTCGTACTACGACCACGTCATCCTCTTCGAGAAGTGGGACGACGCCGCCCACACCACCTTCTCGTACTACTCCTTCGGCAGCACACCGGTGAAGCACCGGACCGGCGTCTCGATCAACGCCGCGTCCCTCGACTCGCACCCGAACGGCGACTACAAGGCGCTGCGCTACAAGAACGTCGTCAACGACCCGGCGCCGGGTTCGGCGTGGGTTCCGGCGTTGGGTGACGGTGGTTCGGTGAGTGGTGCTGACGGCACGGCCTACACCTTCACCCGTACCGCCGCCGGCCATGTTCAGGTGACCGCCAAGTTTGCGGCCGGCAACTGGGCTACGGCCGATCTGACCAACGTCGTCGGCACGCCGGTCTCCGCGGGCGGAGCGCCCAGCGCGTTCGTTCAGAAGAACGGCACCGTCGGTGTGGTCAGTGCCAATGCTGCCAACGGCCATCTGCAGATCACCTACAAGAACACCTCCGACCAGTGGGCCACCAGCGATCTCACCAACCAGGTCGGCACCCCGGTCACCGGGGGTGCGATCCGTGCCACCACTGACCCTGACGGCACGCTCGCCATCTACTCCCGCGGTTCGGCCGACGGCGGTCATCTGAGTCTCACCGCCCTTCAGCCGAACGGCAGCTGGGCGACCGTCGACCTGACCAACATCGTCGGCACGCCGGTCTCCGCCGGTGGCGCGCCCTCGGCCTTCACCCAGAAGAACGGCACCGTCGGTGTGGTCAGTGCCAATGCCGCCAACGGTCATCTGCAGATCACCTACAAGAACACCTCCGGCCAGTGGGCCACCAGCGACCTCACCAACCAGGTCGGCACACCCGCCACCGACGGTGCCGTCAGCGCCACCACCGACCCCGACGGCACCCTCGCCATCTACTCCCGCAGCTCCCTCAACGGCGGCCACATCAACCTCACCGCCCTCCAGCCGAACGGTCAGTGGGCCACCGTCGACCTCACCAACATCGTCGGCACCCCCGCCAGCTGACCCCCAACCAGACCGACGGTGAAACGGCCCGGCCCTGAAGAGGCCCTGTCCCATCATCAGTGGTAGCGAAGCGTGACGGCGTCGCTGACAGCTCATGCGAGATGTCAACGAGCTTGTGAGTGTGGTGTTTTCGGGATTACGGGGCAGCGCCCGGTGACCGGTGTGTCTCCCAATCACGGAAGAGCAGCTCATGAGCGCCGCCGGCGTCAGGGCGTCAGGGCGATCGTGGGAGCGAGGCGAGGATGGCGTCGAGGCCGAACTCGAAGACGTCCCGCTGGGTGAAGGTCGGGAAGTCGACGGTGGTGGCGTGCATCGCCGGGTACACCTCGGCCGGGAGGCGGGCCCACTGTTGGCGGACCCGTTCCCAGTGCTGCGGGTCCTCGTCCCAGACCCGGCGGACGGGGTAGAGCGTGGCGCAGCCGAGGACGAAGCGGATCAGCGTGGCCAGCAGGCCGATCGCCGTCCGGTGGTCGACCTGCAGTCGCGCCAGGCGGGCGTAGATCTGTTCGGACATGCGGGCCTCGACGTCGCCGACTCCGTCGGAGGGGGCGTTGATCTGCAGGAGGGCCGGGTGCGTGATGAACAGCTCGAAGTAGGCGTGCATCACCTGCCGGAGCCATGCGACGTCGTCGAGGTCGGGGTCGGGCCACTGGAATCGGCTCAGCAGTTCCGCGGTGACGGCGAGGAGGATCGCGTCCTTGTCGCGGAAGTGCGTGTAGAGCGACATCGGGCGGACGCCGAGGTGGTCGGCGAGCCGACGGATGGTCACCGCGTCCAGTCCGTCGCGGTCGATCAGTTCGATCGCCGCGTGGACGATGGCCTCGGGGCTGAGGGTGCCGCGGGGTGCGCGAGCGGGCGCTGTCTTGTGCCTGGGCGATGACATTGGGGTTCCTGATTCGTTCGGGACCGCAGTTCCATTAGCGTACCGTACGCTGTACTGTTCCTGGATCGAGACTGATTCCAGGAGGCCGGATGTCCACGAACGCACTCCCCGCCGTTGCCTACGACCGAGCTGAGCGGATGCTGCTGCACAACCGATCCCGGCTCGCCCTGCGGGCCAAGGTGAAGCCCGTCTGGATCGGCGGCGGCGAGAGGTTCTGGTACCGGGTCGAGACCGAGCGGGGCGGCGAGTTCGTGCTGGTCGACCCCGCCGCCGGGACCCGGGGGCCGGCGTTCGACCCCGAACGGCTCGCCGCCGCGCTGGCGTCCGCCGCCGGCCAGCCGGTCCAGCCGTACGCACTGCCGTTCCGGGCGGTCGAGTTCGCGGACGGGACGGTCGCGTTCGACGCGTTCGGCGCGCGCTGGACCTGCCGGCTGGCCGACTACCGGTGCGCGCGGGACGAGAAGCACGCCGAACCCTCACCGCTGGAAGTCGCCTCGCCGGACAAGAAGTGGGCGGCGTTCCGCCGCGACCACGACCTGTGGGTGCGTTCGGCCGAGACGGGCGAGGAATTCGCGCTCACCGCCGACGGCACCGCGGATCGCAGCTACGCGGCCCACCCCGACGCGGCGGTCCCCACGCACCTGCTCGGCAAGCTCGGTCTTGCGGACATGCCGCCGGCGCTGCTGTGGTCGCCGGACTCGGCGCGCATCCTCACCCACCGCACCGACCAGAGCGATGTCGCCCTGATGCACCTGGTCGAAGCCGTCCCGCCGGATGGCGGCCGGCCGCGCCTGCGCAGCTACCACTACCCGGTCCCCGGCGAGCCGATGACCTGCGGCGAGTGGATCGTCTTCGACGTCGCGTCCCGGACTGTGACACCCGCCAAGACCGACCCGTTCCTGCTGCCCTACATGTCACCTGTCACGCTGAAGAAGGCGTGGTGGGCCAAGGACAGCACGGCCGTCTACTACCTGGATCAGCCCCGTGACCTCCGGACGCTGCGGCTGCACGCACTCGACCCGGCGACCGGCGAGGTGCGCACCCTGGTCGAGGAGCACGGCGACACGCGGGTGGAGGCCGCGCAGGAGATCACCCAGAAGCCGATCGTGCACGTGCTCGCCGGCGGCCGCGAGACGCTGTGGTACTCCCAGCGCGACGGCTGGGGGCACCTGTACCGCTACGAGGACGGGGAACTGGTCGAACAGCTCACCCGAGGGCCGTTCGCGGTGCAGCAGATCGTGCACGTCGACGAGGCGGAACGGGTCGCGTACGCCGTCGTCTCAGGACTGGTCCAGGCCGACCCGTACCGACGGTCGCTGGTCCGGGTCGGCCTGGACGGCGGCAGGATCGCCAAGCTCACCGACGACGATCTGGACCACGTGATCACCGCGCCGGAACACGGCCGCTGGTTCGTCGACTCCGCGTCGACCGTCGACACCCCGCCGACGATCACCGTGCGTGACCGGGGCGGAGCCGTGCTGGTCGAGCTGGAACAGGCCGACATCACACCGCTGCTGGCCGCCGGCTGGACACCGCCGGAGCGGGTCAGGACCCTGGCCGCCGACGGCGTCACCGAGATCTACGGCGTCCTCTACAAGCCCCACGGCTTCGACGCCGCGCAGCGCTACCCGGTGATCGACCACCCCTACCCGGGCCCGCAGATCCACCGGGTGGCGGCCTCCTTCGACCCGGGCGCCTATGGCTACGACGCCGAGGCGGTGGCGGCGCTGGGCTTCGCGGTGCTGGCCGTCGACGGCCGCGGAACGCCCGGCCGGGACAAGGCCTTCCACGACCACGCCCACCGCAACATGGGCAGCGCGGGTGCGCTCGAAGACCATGTCGCGGCGCTGCGCCAACTCGCGCAAGCGCGTCCGTGGCTGGACCTGGACCGGGTCGGCATCTTCGGCGTCTCCGGCGGGGGATTCACCACCGCCCGCGCCCTCCTGGCGTTCCCCGACTTCTACAAGGTCGGCGTGGCCGAGGCCGGCAACCACGACAACCGCCACTACCACGCGCTGTGGGCCGAGTCCTACGACGGACCGTTCGACCCGGACGCCGGGGCCCGGCTGTCCAACACCGAGCTGGCCGGGAACCTGGTCGGCAAACTACTGCTCGTCCACGGCGACATGGACGACAACGTGACACCGCATCTGACCATGCGGCTGGTCGACGCGCTGATCGACGCGAACAAGGACTTCGACCTGCTGATAGTCCCCGGCGTCGAGCACAGTTTCCTCGGCCGCAGCGGCTACGTCGCCCGCCGCCGTTGGGACTACCTGGTGCGCCACCTCATGCACCGCGAGCCGCCGGCCGGCTACCGGCTGGCGGACGTCCCGCTCTCCCTGGAACTGCTCGAAGCCCTCTTCAGCTGACGTGGAAAGGACCTTCCCCATGCCCACCTTCTCCGCCCGGGCCCGGCCCTTCTTCTTGAACCGCGAGTAGCCGCCGGCCCGGCCGACACGACGGCCCGGCCGGCGAGTCGAACCAGTTCCCGAACGCCGTGTCCGCATCGATGAACGCGGACTGGAACGCGTAGGTGGATACCTCATGCCACCGCGGACACGGCGCCGGCGGACCGTGGAACCCGTCTGCCGGATCGTCGGTCCGGGAGTCGCCTTCGATCGCGTCGAGGTGCTTCTTGATCGCGGCCTGCCCGGGAATCCGGACGTCGGCCTTCATCCTCGCCTCGGCCTCGCTCAGCCCACCTGCGACCAGCACCATCTCGTCGACGCCGGTCAGCCTTCGCCGGCGTTTCTTGACGATCTGCGGCTCGAAGCTGCCCTCACGGTCTCGGGGCACCTCGACCTCGACCGGGCCGGCGAGCACGTCGGCGGGTGCGACGGGGAGGTGGTGGCCGTAGGAGGTGTCCAGTTCCAGGTCCGTCATCAGGTCGGCGAATCGCCGACTCTCTCCCACGGCCTGACGGGGCTCATCAGAAGGAGCTGCTGCTTCCGGCGAAGGGGCTGGGCTCCGCCGAGGGGCTGAGCTCGCCCGGAGCGCTGGGCGCGGCCGGGGAACCGGGCGTGGCCGGGAGACTGGGTGTGGCCGAGGGGCTGAGCTCGTCCGAGCGGTTGGGCGTGGCCGAGGGGCTGGGTGCGGCCGAGGAAGCGGGCGTGGCCGAGGGGCTGAGCGCGTCCGAGCGGTTGGGCGTGGCCGAGGGGCTGAACTCGTCCGAGCGGCTCGGGTACGGCTGAGGGGCCGGCTGTGGCCGAGCGCCGGTGGGCGTGGCGGACGGGCTGGGTGAGGCTGAGGAACTGGGCTTGGCGGAGGGACTGAGCTTGGCGGAGGGGCTGGGCTTGGCGGAGGCGCTCGACGTTGCCGAGGGACTGGCCGAGGCCGAGGGGCTCGGGCGGGGGTCGTGGGGGCAGAGCACGTCGGGGTCTTTGAACCCGTAGCTCAGGCCCCAGTCCCTGTCGCAGCCGCCCCAGTAGGCTCTCACCCAGCCGCAGTAGGGGCCGCCGTAGCTGAAGCAACGGGGCACCGAGTCGTCCGAGTCCGGATCGGTGGAGGGTGACCAGGATGATTCGGCTTCGCTCTGCGAGGTGCCGAGGGCGTTGACCGTGCGGACCTGGGTGGCATCGGAACTCTGGGCCGTCCCGCCCGTGAAGAAGAGGGCCAGACCGAAGGCTGAGGCGGAGGCCGCCACGATTGAAGCGGCGAGAGCGCGGCGGGTGGAGCGCATGACTGGTCCTCTTGGCTTCGTGGTCTGTGGCACGTGGGATTGCACTCCGGGCACGAGCACCGCCGCTGTGAGCGCCGGAGTTAAACATATGGTCGGAAGACAGTTCAATAGTCGGCGAAGCGCCGCTCAGGCGGCCTTGCCTCGGTTTTTCACTCGAAGAGACTCGCCTCGACCCACGTGCCGAGACCGCGCGCAGATCTTCGCCGACGGGGGCCTCTGCCGGGCCCGGTGACCGGCGATCGACACGGTCAACGCAGGGAGCGGATCGCCGGGCTCGTGGCGACCAGGCCGGCGCACGCCAGGACGGCGCTGCCACAGACCAGGAACAGGGCCGTGGTGCCGTAGGGGAGCAGGGCGCCGGCGATCACGTAGGAGAACGGGTCGAACGCCACCGTGGCCAGCACGACGAGACTGAGCACTCGGCCCAGCAGTTGCTCGGGCACCCGCTCCTGCAGAGTGGCCACGACGACCACTCCGAGGAACCCGGATCCGAGGCCGATCAGCGAGACGACGGCGGTTGCGGCGACGACGTGGGTGACGGCGGCGAGTGCGGCCATGCCTGCGCCGATCGCCGCGACACCGCCGACCACGGTCCGGCCGCGCCGGGCGGGCGGCCGCCACCCGGCCATCAGCGAGCCGGCCAGTGAGCCGGCACCGAAACCGGAGAGCAGGATGCCCAGGGATCCCGCGCCGCCGAGGCGTTGATCGGCGAGCACCGCGCCGCCCACCAGCACGGGGCCCACGACCGCGATGTTGATCAGGGCGATGGCGGCCAGCATCCCTCGCACCAGTGGTTCGTGCCAGGCGTATCCCAAGCCCACGCCGAGGGCACGCGCACTGCTGAACTGCTCGCCGTCGACGGCGGCCGGACCGGCGTCGACCCCGGCACCTTCGCCACGTCGTACCACCCGGATCAGCGTGCTGAGGACGACGGCGGCCAACACGGCCATCGCCACGATCCCACCGAGCGTCGCGGCGAAGCCGACTGCGGCGATGCATCCGGCGGCCACCGCCGGGCCGACCAGGTCGCCCCCCGACTCCGCGCCCTGCACCAGCCCGTTGACCCGGGAGAGCTTGTCGGTCGGCACGACGGCGGGTAGCAACGCCAGGGCCGCCGGGAAGTACGCGGCGTCGGCGGCGCCGAGCAGGCCGCCGAGCAGCGCGACCGTCGTCAACGACGGTGAGGTGAAGGTGACCAGGGCGCCGAGGGCGAGCAGGACGGCGGCCCGGAGCCAGGCGGCGCCGGCCACGACACGGGCGGGACCGAGGCGGTCGACCAGTACTCCCGCAGGAGGCAGGAGCACCGCTCGCGGCAGCGCCACGGCCACCAGAACCAACCCCGTGGCGAATCCGGGTTCCGACAGGTCGAGCACGAAGAGCGTGAGCCAGACGATGAACAGAGCATCGACCACGGCCGCCAGCCCTTGACCCACGATCAGGCGGCGCAGGTGCGAATCGCCGAGCGGTTCGCGCGGAAGGGGCGGGGCAGTCGGCTCCGTTGTCATCGGTGGCTCTCCGGGGCTCGGGTACGGGGCATCAGCCATGGCGTGGCGGCGGCCCACCGGCAACGCCGGCGGGTCCGGCGCCGGGTGTCACTATGCGACGTGGGTGCCCCCATCGAAGAGCCGTCCCGGCGGCGGTCACCGGTGCTCGGCGACGTAGTTCACCGCGTCGCCGACGGTCCTCAACCCCGTGACCCGGTCGTCCGGGATCTTCACCTCGAACCTGTCCTCGACCGCCACGGCGATCTCCATCATGGCCAGGGAGTCGACGTCGAGGTCGTCGGTGAACGACGTCTCGGCGCTCACCTCGGCGGAGTCGATGCCGAGGACCTCCTCGACGATCTCGGCAATGGCGTTGAGGATGTCGATGTAGTCCACCACGGGTTCCTCTCTCTGGGGATGGGGATGGGGTCGGCGTCGATCATCGGTCGGTGAGGAGCCCCGGTGCGGCGAGCCCCGGTGGGGCGGGCCCCGGTGCGGCTGGCCTCGGCGGGGACGTCAGAGCCCGAGGCGTCGCCGGTAGGCGAGGAGGGTGCGCAGGAAGCCGTCCAGCTGCTCCTCGGTGTGGCCCGCGTGCGGGAACAGGCGCAGGAGCGCCTGGTTGCGTGAGACGGCCGGGTAGGAGAAGACGGGGACGAGGTAGCCGTCCTCGACGAACCACTCCCGCATCTGCAGGGCGGCGGCGTCGCTTCCGATCGGCACCGAGAGCATGTACGACTCGGTCGGCGTCGTCGCCGTGCCGGCCTCGTGCATCTGTTGGCGAAGGCGGGCGGCATGCGCCAGGTAGTCGTCGACGATCCCCGGAGTGCGGGCGAGGACGTCGATCGTGCGGTCGGCGGCGTAGGCGGTCGGCGGTTGGATGGCGGCCGTGAACATCGAGGTGCCGGAGAGCAGTTCGAAGGCGTCGATGGCCGCCGCCGGCCCGGCGATCGCGCCGCCTTCCAGACCGATGGCCTTCGACAGCGACACCATGACGAAGTCGGCCCGCTCCCGGATCGCGGCCGCCTCCCGGGCGTAGGGACGGTTCTCGGGTCCGTAGACCATGAAGCCGTTCGCATCGTCGATCATGCTGACGGCGCCGTGCCGGTCGCACTCGTCGAGGATCTCCACGATCGGCCCCATGGTGCCGTCGGCCGAATAGATGCTCTCGGCGATCACCACGGTCTTGCGGGTGCGGGCCCGGTCCAGGACGCGTGCCAGGTCGGAGACGTCGTTGTGCCGGAACGCGTGGACGTTGCGGCCGTAGTCAAGTCCCTGGAGGCCCTTCCAGATGCTCCAGTGGACGTCGCGGTCGACGACGAACACGGTGTCGTGGTTGCGCACCTCGATCCCGGCGTCGAAGTGCGCGGAACTGCTCATGGCGTGGACGAACCCGATGTTGGCCAGGAGCCCCGTGGCGAAGCTGATGGCTCGTTCCTTGCCGGTGTGACGGGCGATCGTCGCCTCCAGCACCTGGTGCGGGCGGCAGATCCCCTGGGTCATCCTGGACCCGCTGGTGCTCAGGCCGTGGGCGAGCGCCCCCTCCGCGAAATGACGCCGTACCGGGACGTGGCGCTCCAGATCGAGGAAGCTGATGCTGGCGAAGTTCACCAGCTCGCGGCCGTTGCGGACGATGGTCGGCCCGACCGGACCGTCCACCACCGGCGGGCGGTATGCCGTGTCGTGGGTGTTCGCCTCGACGAAGGCGGCGAAGGCCCACGGGGCCAGGCGGTCCGCGGACGGGCCGGCGGTGCGGGACGCGGTCATGGCGATGTCTCTCCTCCACGATGGGCGCGGGGCGGTGAGGGCTCCAGGGCGGTGGCAAGGTGGCCGAGCGAGGCCGTTCCGGCCAGTTCGTCCGACGCGATACCGGTGAAGCCGAACCGGTGGAGCAGCGCCAGCAGACGGGGGACGGCGACCAGGGTGACTCCGTGGTCGGCCAGGCAACGGTTCATGTCCACGGCGTCAGGGCTGTCGGAGGGGCTGCCCGGCAGGCCGCCGGGTGTGACAGCGGCCACGGCGGCGGCCAGCGCCCGTTCGGCGTCTGTCGTGGGCGGGCGAGACGGGATACGCAGCGTTCCCGTGTCGGTGGTGGGGGTGGAGGACCGGCCGGATCCGGGGCCGGCCGGGGACAGGACGTAGCGGCCCGGGGCCGCGATGCCGGGCACTTCGTCGAGGTGGTCCAGGACGTGGCGGTGCAAGTCGTCGGGGGTGACACCGGGGGCGGTGCGAGCGTGTGCGACGAGGTGCGGTTCGCCTTGCCCCGCGGCGTCCCCGCTGGGCGCCACCGTCACGTCGAGCACTCCGGGATGGCCGCGCAGCACGTCCTCGACCTTGGCCGGGCACACCCACCCCTGCGGGGCGCGCCACCATCCGGAGGCGGCCGGTGTCAGCGGGCGCGCCGGAACCGGGCACTCGGCACCGCCGGCGAGCGCGCGCAGGAAGGCGCACAGACGGACGGGCAACGCCACGGCCTGCCCGGCGTCGAGCAGGTGGTCCCCGACGGTGACATCGAGGGTGACGAACCCCGCGTCGAGGCTGAGGTCGACGTAGAGCGTGTCGCAGGGCTCGTCGGGCGCGCTGCGGATCCAGGTGGCGGACGCGTCCGGCAAAGTGTCGTGCGCGGGGACCAGGTACCCGGGGACCAGGTAGTCGCGCGGCCACGAGTAGCAGTTGTACTCGATGGTCGGTACGGTCACGACACCGAGGCGACGGTGCATCCGCGCCTCGGCGGCGACCAGTTCCGCGGGGCGCCACTGACCGTGCCGGTAGGCGGCGGCGGAGGCGGCGGCCACCGAGGCGACCACCTCGCCGAACGCCGCGCCCGGGCGGAGGTCGATCTGCACCGGAACCGTCAGGGCCCGGACGCCGACGCTGTTGCGCAGAGCGGCCCGGGCCCGGTTGGAGACGACCACGGACGCGAGGAACCGGTGTTCACCGGTGCGGCCGGCGACGTCGTGGGCCAGCGCCGCGAGCACGACGACCTCCGGGCTGACCCGATGGCGCCGGGCGACGCGGTGGAGATCGTCGTACGCACCCACCGAGCGGTGCTGGAGGCGGTGGCGCCCGGCGCCGTCGTCGGCCCCGCCGAACGGGGCCAGCACGCCGGTCGGATTGCTCGCGCGACGCGCGAGCCACTCGCGCTCCGCCGCGCGGGCGCGTTCCAGGGGCTGGGCGGCGACCGTGTCGAGCGGGTGCACGGGCGCCTCCGCCGGCGCGCCGACGCCGCGCAGTTGATCGTGCAGTTGGTCGTGCAACTGGTTGATCAGTACCGCCAGCCCCCAGCCGTCGATCAGCACGTGGTGGGCGGCCAGCAGGACCGCACGCGGCCTTCCCGCCACGAGCAGCACCCTGGCGAGCCAGGGCGGATTCCGCTCGGGATCGATCGGGCGGGCGGCCAGCGCCGCGGTGGCGGCCTCCAGGGTGCCGGCATCGACGGCGGGGACGTCGAGGTGGTCGACCGGCAGCGGGGCCCAGCCCGCGTGGTGGACGTGCTGGATCGGGCGGAGCGGGTCGACCGTGGTGCGCAGCGCCTCGTGACGGGCGGTGAGGGAGGCGAGTGCCACGTGGACGTCGGCGAGGGTTGCCGGGGGCGGGACGTGGCAGTGGTCGGCGAGCGGCGTCGGGTTCACCCGCCGTGCTGCGGGAATGGTGCGTTCGAACCAGTGCCACTGCTGGACCCAGGTCAGCGGCCCGCTGCGGGTGACGGCGGCGGCGCTCGGGGTCGGCTCCGGGAGGCGGTCCACGGCCGGGCCCTCACACCGCTCGGACCACGAGAGCGGCATTGTGGCCGCCGAAGCCGAACGAGTTGCTGAGAGCGATCCGCATCCGCTCGTGGTGCTGCGCCCGGTGCGGCACGAAGTTGATGTCCGGGTCGATCGGCTCGTCGCAGTTGATGGTCGGCGGGACGTCACCCGTGCGCAGGACCTGGATCGAGGCCACGAGCTCGACCGCTCCGGCGGCACCGATCATGTGCCCCGTCATCGACTTGGTGGAGCTGACCGGGATCCGGGTGACACGATCACCCAGCACCTTGCGCAGGACGGCCGTCTCGGTGGCGTCGTTCAGCACCGTTCCGGTGCCGTGCGCGTTGACGTAGTCCACGTCCGCCCCCGTGATCCCCGCGTCGCGCAGCGCCGCCTCGACGGCGAGGCACGCGCCCCGCCCCTGCGGGTGCGGGGCGGTCCAGTGATGAGCGTCGGAACTCGCTCCGTAACCCGCGAGTTCGGCCAGAGCCGTCGCCCCTCGCCGGTCGGCCACCTCGGCGGCCTCCAGCACCACCACGGCGGCTCCCTCGCTCATCACGAACCCGTCGCGGTGCGCGTCGAACGGCCGGCACGCCGCAGTCGGGTCGTCGTTGCGCCTGGACAGCGCGCGGGCGTTGCCGCTGCCCGCGAGGTCGACGGTGGTGACGCAGGCGTCGGCGCCGCCGACCACGACGACGTCCGCCTCCCCGTTGCCGATCATGCGCATCCCCGCGCCCACCGCGTCCGCGCCGCTGGCGCACGCCGTGCTCTGGGCCCGGCTGGGCCCCTGGGTGCCGAGACGCATGCTGATCTCGCAGGCAGCGCTGTCCATGGCGGTGGTGACCTGGGTGAACGGGCTGATGCCCCGCGGCCCCTTGTCGCGCAGCGTGTCCGCGGCGCGGTAGATCGCCCCGACCGGGCCGTAGCCACTGCCGATGATCACGGCGACCCGCGGCGCCAGACGGTCGTCGACGACGAGTCCGGCGTGCTCGCACGCCTCCAGCGCCGCGGCGAGGGCGTACTGCGCGTACGGGTCGGCGCGGCGGCTGACCGTCGGCGGCATGTAGCGGCCGGGTGTGAAGCCGCGCACCTGGCCGCCGATCCGGACTCCGAGACCGGTCACGTCGATCGCGTCCACGGTGGCGATGCCGCTGCGGCCGGCGAGCATCGCCGTCCAGGTCTCGCCGACACTGTGGCCGAGCGGCGTCACCGCCCCGTACCCGGTGACCACCACCTGGCGCCGGGGCCGGCTGCGCCCGGCGTCGCCCCGCTCTCCTGCGTTCGTCACTGGGGAACCACCTCGGCTGCGTTCGTCACTGGGGAACCACCTCGGCGTCGCGGATGCAGGGGAGGATGTCGTCGGGCGCGACCGGCACCATGAGCACGGCTGTGCCTCCCCGGGAGCAGAACCGCCGCGCGGCAAGGATCTCAGCGGTCAGCGCGGCCTTGTCGCGCAGCACTCGACAGTGGACGTCCGGCCCGTCCACCACGGGCGGCGGCGCGCCCGGGCGGGCGAAGGGGTGGCGTTCGGCGTCAAGACCGAGGCGGGCGCGTTGGGCGTCCAGCCAGCCGTAGCCGCCGTTGCACAGCACCACGTACAGCACGCCGCCGTGGGCCGGAGCGGTGACGGCGATGTCCGCGCGGGCCGCGAGGAACGCGCCGTCCCCGATGAACGCGGTGACCTCGTGGTCCGGGGCGGCCCGCTTGACCCCGATGGCCGCGGCCGCGCCGAAGCCCAAGGGGGTCTGCTCCGACGGCACGACGGACCCGCCACCGACGTGGAAGGGGAAGCCGTAGGACCACATGTCCTGCAGCCCGTTCTCCTGGACCAGCACGCGGGGCTCGCCCGCGGTGGCATCGAGCGCGGCGAGCAGCTCGGCGATGCGGATCCCCGGCAGCGTCGCCGCGCGGGCCAGTTCCGCCTCCACCTCAAGCGACATGGCCTTGCGGGCGTCGGCGATCCTGTTCGCCCACACCTCGGTCGCGGCCGCGCGCTCGGCCTCGCCGCCTTCCTCCAGCGCCCGCGACCAGCCGAGCACGGCGTGCCGGGCGTCCCCGAGCACCCGCGGGCCCGCGAACTCGGCCGACAGGCCGCCCGGATCCACGTTGACCTGCACCACCGCGACCGGGGGCCAGGGTGTCCCGCCTTGGACGACCGTCTCCTCCAGCCGCCCGGCGAGCGATACCACCAGGTCGCAGGACGACCACAGTTCGCGGGCGGGGGCCGCGGCGTAGAGGCCCGCCACGCCGCAGAACAGCGGGTGGTGCTCGTCGACGGCACCGCGGCCGGACGCGGTGGTGAAGAGCGCCGCGCCGAGGCGTTCGGCGAAGCGCTCGACCACGCCGCCGCCGTTGCGGTGCCGCATTCCGCCGCCCACCAGCACCACCGGACGCCGGCTCTCGCGGATCGCCGCCAGGGCCGGCCCGGGCGTCACGGGAACGGATTCGAGGACCAGTGGTTCGGGCAGCGTCGGCCACGCTCCGGTGACGAGGACCTCCGCCGTGCGGACGTCATCGGGTACCTCCAGGTACACGGGTCCGGGTGGCGGCCCCAACGCCCGGGTCAACGCCGTCACCGTCGCGGGGACGACCCGGTCCGGATGCCCCACCCGGTGTGCCCACCGCACGAGCGGCGCTGTCACGGCGACCTGGTCGAGTTCCTGGAATCCGCCGCTGCCCCGGCGGCGTTCCGGCACGCCGGCGGCGAGCACGAGCACGGGTGCACCGGACTCCCGCGCTTCGAGCAGTCCCGTGGCCGCGTGTGTGACAGCCGGCCCCTTGCCCAGTGCGCACACGGCGAGCCGGCCCGACTGCAGTGCGTAACCGGTCGCCATGTACATCGCGTTGCGCTGGTCACGGCACGGCACGAGGTCCAGTCCGGCGGCGTCGAGGGCGCGAAGCAGCTCCAGATCGTCGCCGGGCAACCCGAAGCAGGTGTCCACCCCGTTGGCCACCAGCAGGTCGACGATCGCGGACCACGCGTCGGCGTACCGTTTGCTCACCTGGCTCACCTGGCTCACTTCCTGCTCACCGTGACGGGGGCAGCCGTCGGGAGGGTCTGTGCCACGGCCTGCGACATGAGCAGCGGTTCGGCGTGCCGCTCGCCGCCGTAGGAGATGTAGTTCGCCCGCATCCCGAATCCGCCGAACGGGCGGTTGCCGTCCTCGGCGTCGAGCAGCGTGTGGTCGACACAGGTCTGGTGACGCCTGGCCAGGACATCCACCGTCTGCGGATCGTTCCCGTAGACCATCGCTCCCAGCGCACGCTCGCTGAAGTAGGGGTTCGACAGCCGTTCACGCAACAGCCTCGCGCTGGGATAGGCCACGACGTTGAACACCGGGGCGAACATCTCTTCGAGGGGGATCTTGTCGTCGAAGCCCCAGAGCAGCACGGTCGGCTCGATCTTGCGGGACGGCAGGTCGATGCGCCCGCCGTGCCGGATGCGACGTGCGTGGTGCACCAGGTAGCCCGAGCAGTTCACCAGCGCCGAGTCGTAGAAGATCGGGCCGTAGTCGGCGGCGGGGTCGCCGTTCCGTCCGAATCGCAGCGAAGCCAGTTCGGCGGACAGCAGGTCGACGAAGTCCTCGGTGCGGCCCTTCGGCGTGAACACGACGTCGGGACCGAAACAGTCCTGGCCCGAGTTGTAGAGCCGGATCCTCGTGAGGTCGTGCACGGCGCGGGTGAGATCGGCGTCGGGTGCGATCACGAAGGGGTTGATGCCGTTACCGAAGAAGAGGAGGAGTTGGTCTTCCGCCAGCCCCTCGCGGATGGTCTCGGCATTGACGTAATTGCCGGTGAAGACGACAAGGTCCGCCTCGCGTACCGGCCCTGTCACGAATTTGCGCTGACTGAGCTCGGAAAGGCTGATGGGCAGGCCGTGAACCGGTGCCAGCAGGTCGTGCAGGCGCTGCACCTGGCTTTTGATCTCGGAGGACGGCCGAAAGGTGATTCTTTCGCTGTAAAGGGATGCTATGAGCATGTAGAGCGCGTAGGAATGGAGCGGCATGTTGGAGGGCATGAAGACCGCGACCCGAGGCACGCAGCCGGGCCGGACGCGACGGATCTCCTCCTCAGCTCCGTCCAGGGTGGCGAGGAACGAGCGGATCTCCGCGCCGGCGGTGTGGTGGGGCGAGATCTCGGTGAGGATTCCCATCACCGCGTCCTCGTTGTCGGCCACGTACCGGCGCACTGCGCGCAGCGCGTCGACCCGGTCGGCGAAGGGGATGCGGTAGCCGCTCGCACCGGCGGCCGCACCGGTGGTCGGGTCGGTGGTCGGGTCGGACGCGGTGCCGTCGGTGGTCGTCCTGGGCGATGCGGACAGCGAGCTCATGGCGATCTTCTCCAGAACGGCCCGGTCGGGCTTTCCCGTGTTCGTGAGGGGCAGCGAGGGAAGCACGACGATGTGGTCGGGCTGCTCGTAGCGGGCGAGCACAGGGCGCAGCAGCCGTTTCCAGTGCGCGGGCTCGTGAGCGTCCGGGTCCGCGATCACGAACACCAGGCGACAGCCCAGACGCGCGTCGGGGACCGCGACGACCTCCGTCTGCGCGCCGGCCGACTCGGCCAGCTTGGCAAGGTGGTCGGGATAGAGCGTGTGACCGTCACGGTGTGCGGCGTGCTTGCGCCCGACCGGGAAGACGCGGCCGGCGTCGTCGACCAGGCCGATGTCGCCGGTGCGGTGAACGGGGCTCGAAACCGGAACGATCTCACCGTCGGCGCCGAGGTGGCCGGTCATCAGGCCGTCACTGCGGACGACGAGCTCGCCGAGCCGGCCGTGGGGAAGCTGCCTGCCGTGGTCGTCGTGGACTTCGACGACCACACCGGGCAGCGGCGTGCCGCACCCGACCGGATCGGTCGGGGGCGCCAGCGCGATGTTTCCGGCCTCGGTCGCTCCGTAGCCGTCGAGCAGGTGCCGGCCCGTGCGGGCGTGGAACCGGACCGCCAGGCTGCTCCCCAGCGGCGCGCCGCCCACGCACCAGGCCCGTACCGTCTCCAGCGCGTTCACGAGGGCCGGGCGACGGTCGAGCAGGTTGAGCAGGCTGTAGTAGGTCGACGGGGCCCCGTCGACGACGGAGAGGCCGTGGTCGACGCCGACCGCGAGCGCATGGTCCAGGCGCGTGGTCGGCCCGTAGACCACGAGCGTGCCTCCGCCCAGCCACCAGCAGAGGACCAGTGACAGACCGTACTGGTGGGAGTACGGCAGGATGGGCAGGAAGACGTCGTCAGGCCGGTACCCCATGCGTTCCGCACTGAGCGCGAGGTTGTCCAGAATCGAACGGCCGGAGCGAACGATGCCTTTGGGGCTGCCGGTCGTACCCGACGACCAGGAGATCGCGGCGTCCTGGCGCCGTGCCCAGCTCGCGACATCGGGCACGGCCGCGGTGTCCGAAGCGGGGCGCGGCGCGGCGGTGCGGCCCGTACCGTCGCCGATTTCGAGCACCACGCGCGCCTGGGCGCGGATCTTCGACCGCTGTGACGGGGTGGCGCGATGATCGGCCAGGACCACCGAAGCGTCGAGGTGAATGAGCGCGAGCAGCGCGACGACCCATTCCGGGGAATTGGCCCCGCTCATCATCACCCGCGAACCGGGTTCGACGCCACGGCGTGCAAGAAGTTCGGTGGCGGCGAATACGCGGGCCACGATTTCGTCGGTCTCCCAGATGCGCCCGTCGGGCGAGATCATTCTCCTGGAAACGGGCAACTTGTGCTCCTCAAAACCAGGTGGTTCAAATTGACTGTCCCATAACTGCAGAACGGTGTCGAGTGCTTCGACGAAATTCCGCTACCTGTGCAGGGTGATTGGGTGTGCAGTGACGAAAGGGGCATATGAGGATTGAGGTATTCTCAATAGAAATAATTTTATATGGCTATTGAGGGCGAGGTTGGCCCCGCCACCCCGGGCCGCGCTCCGGCCCGCCTCGGCTCAGCCCAGGGCATCCACCAGGGCGGTGACGTAGGTGTCCAGCCGCTGCTCCACGGCTCGTGTCGTCAGCTCCGTCCTCCCTGCCTCCCGCCAGGGCTGCGCCACCGACCGCACCTCCTCCGAGCACGCCAGTCCGTCCCGCACCCGCCAGTACAGCCGCTCGCTCGCGGTCGCGGCCAGCACCCCGCCGGCCTCCTCGTACGCCTCGGCGAACCGCTGACCCCACGCCGGGCCGTGCAGCAGCGCGAGATTGGTGGAGCAGTGCGCCACGTCGAGATCCGCCGGGCCCCAGGAGGCCGCCGCCCAGTCGACGACGCCGGTGATTCGCGCACCAGCCGGCCCCGGGGGCGGTACGTCGAACAGCACGTTGCCGGGTTGGAAGTCCCGGTGCAGGAACCGCCCTTCACCGGGCGGCACTGGCCTGCGGATCACGTCGATCGCCGCGGCCCATGCCGCCGCGTCGGCGTCCTTCGGCACCACGACGGTGTCGGCGGTCGTCAACGTCACATAATCCCGGGGCCGTTCGGCCGGTCGCAGCGCGTGGATCGCCACGAGCTGACGGGCCAGGAGGGGGAGACGCGCCTCCACCCCCTCGTCGTCGAGGACCGTCCGGCCCGCCAGATGTGTCATGAGGAGCGACGGATACTCGCACTGCGCGGCGCTCGGATCAACCGCGACCAGCGCGGGAGCCGGCACGCCGGTCCCCGCCAGTAGGGTCAGGGCGCCGGCCTCCCTGCCCAGCCAGTCCTCGGCGCGCTCCACGGAGGACGGGTCGACGAAACTCCGCAGCACCAGGTCGCGGGTGCCTCCGTCCCGCGTGCCGATGGTCAGCCTCCGCATTTCGGCGGTGATGCCGCCGTGCAGCGCCTCGATTCCGACGATCCGTTCGCCGGCCTTCAGGTGCCGGCTCACCCAAGCCAGTGTCAACGGTCGGACGGCTGACGCTTCGTCATGGTCGGTCACCGTTCCACCTCATCATCCGGGCGGCAGCACGCGCAAAGGACTTCGGCGGCATGACGGTCAACGGTCAGCCGCAGGCCGCCGCGATGCCGCCGGACGGTGAGGTCCCCCGATCGCGGCGGTACCGTCCGTGACAGCTTCCTGGCCTTCGACGATGGAAGTCAGGCCGTCGAGGAGTGTCTTGAGGCCGAATTCGAAGAGCGCGTCGAGACGCAGGTCGTAGCCGTCCTCGAAGGCTCCGACCGCCTTGGTGAAGGCCGGGAAGCGGCCGGATTCCACCAGTTCCTGGAGGGCGGGGGCGAGGCTGTCCATCCACTGGTCTTCCGACTGGCCCGTGGCGGCTTCGGCGTGCGCCTCCATTTCCAGGTGCACCGCCAGGCCCTGGACATGGCTGTAGAGCAGGACGTGGATGTCGAACAGCGTCGTGGGGTCGAGTCCGTGGCCGTCGAGGGCGCCCAGCACCCACTCGCCGTGGACCATCAGATTGGGCACGATCAGCGGGCGCGTGAGGGAGCCGAGTTGGGCCAGCCACGGGTGCTGCCGGTACAGGCTCCACAGGGTCCGGGCGCCCAGTTCGATGCGGGTACGCCAATCCTCGGGGGCGTCCGCGGGGTAGGACTCCTCGCCTACTGGTTGCGCCGCCACGGCTTCGCGCCCACTGTCGTCGAACGCGCTCCAGGCCAACGCCCCGGCGGACAGGCCGTGGACATCCGCGGTGTCGCGCTGGAAGTCGTGGAGCGGATGGGCCTGCTGGACCAGGCGAGCCGCGTACGGACCCGGATGCGCGGCATGTCGATCCTCGGCCCCGACGGCCGCGAGGTCGACCGCTCCACCGAGGCGACCTTCAGCAGCGGACGGCTCGACAGCGAAGACATCGAGGTGCTGCGCGAGGACCTGGTGAGGATGGTGTACGAGCACACGCGCGCAGGCGTCGAGTACCTCTTCGGCGACAGCATCGCCGCGCTCGACGAGGACGACACCGGCGTGCGTGTCGACTTCGCGCACGGACCGTCCCGCAGCTTCGACCTCGTGGTCGGGGCTGACGGCCTGCACTCCACCGTACGGCGCCTGGCCTTCGGGCCGGAGAAGCGTTTCGCCCACCACCTGGGCAGCTGCCTCTCGGTGTTCAGCGCGGACAACTTCCTCGCCCTGGACAACTGGCAGGTGTGGCTGCGGGACGGCGACGCGGGCTTCGGCATCATGCCCGTACGCGACAACACCGAACTCAGGATCGCCTTCGGCTTCGAGTCCGCCCCCCTCACCCACGACCTCCGCGGCGGCGGCGCCCTCCGGCAGCTCGTCGTGGACAAGCTCGCGTCGATGCGATGGGAAGGGACCCGCTTGGCCGAGGCCGCCCGGAAGGCCCCCGACTTCTACTGCGACGCCATGGCCCAGATCCGCATGGACCCGTGGTCGCGGGGCCGGGTGACCCTGCTCGGAGACGCCGGCTACTGCCCTTCCCCTCTCTCGGGGCAGGGCACCAGCCTGGCCCTCGTGGGCGCCCACGTGCTGGCCGACTGCCTTGCCCGGGCCGGCGGCGACCACCGCGCCGCATATGCCCGCTACGAGCGGCGGATGCGCCCCTTGGTCACCCTCAACCAGGCCCTGGCCACTGAGAACCCCGGCGGGCCCGCCTCGGACGAATCCGTCGCGCACGCCAAGAACGCACTCTCACTGGACGGCTGAGCCCTGCCCCGAACGGACACCGAGGCCGACAGGGGACGGCTTGAAGCAGCCGCGAGTGCCGCTGTTCGCGCGGTGCGTCGAGGCCTGCCCGGCGCAGGCGTCGGCCCCCTCTACCAGGAGGGGGCCTCTACTGCTCCTGCGACTTACACTCTCGTTCTTGACGCCTGCAATGCTTGCGTTGGTGCCGTCCGTGCTCACTGGCCGGACGGAGCGTCGCGTACGACGCGGCGTGATGTTGTTCCGAGAGCGACCCCCGCTGGGGCCTCCGTCCGTGCGCAGTCGGATCGGACGGTTCGTTTCACCCGGGTTTGCTCGGGGTGGGGCCGCTCCTCCGGATGGGGCGGTGATGCTCCCGAGCTCCCTGCTTTCCGTGGGGCTCTCGCCCTACACGGCTTCCAGGGGACAGTTCCAGCCTGCGCCTTGCCGGCCGCGGAGGCAACCCCAGCAGGGCCTTCGCCGAAGGTGACGGCGGAAGGGCGCGGCGCCGCCGGGCCGCGCGTAGGCGAACAGTTGACCGGGCTTGGGCTTTCAGCCGGTGGGGGTGCCGATCTGGTCGCGTTCGAGCGCGGAGCGCAGCCGGCGGAGGGCCAGGGCGGCGGCTGCCGTCGTGGACTGGTCGAGGGTGCCTTCGACCAGTTCGCTCAGGCCCGCGGTGAAGGTCGCCTCGGCGGCGGCGAGGAGCTGGGAGCCGTCGTCGGTCAGGGCCAGGAGTGAGGACCGGCGGTCCGCCGGGTTGGCCTGGCGGACGATCCAGCCCTGCTTCTCCAGGCGGTCGACGCCCTTGCTGGTCGCGCCGGCTCCGATGGCGAACTCCGCGGCGAGGTCGGCCACCCGGGCCCCCGGGTGCTCGCGCAGGAACCGCAGGAATTCGAACTGCGACGTCACGATGCCGTGCCGCTCGCGCAGGCGGTCGTTCAGCGCGTTGTACAGGCGTGTCTCGCAGCGGACGAGATCCGCGAAGAATCCCTGGAGGTCGGCGGCGCCATCCGATGTATATTCCACAGCATATAGTGTAGAGGAAGCCATTTCATAGGAGGAACGCAGATGAGCAAGGAACAGCTCGCCAAGATCGACGCGATGCTCCGCCGGCCCCGACCGGAGGGCCAACGCTCCGTCGAGGAGCTGCGCGCCGGGTTCAGGGCGCTCATGGACACGATGATCGTGCCGGACGACGTCCGCACCGATCAGACCGCGCTCGGCGGCCGGCCCGCCCTGCACGTCACACCGGACAACGGCGCGCGCCCGGGCACGATCCTGTACTTCCACGGTGGCGGCTTCGTCTTCGGCTCTCCCGAGACCGCGCTGTCGCTGACCGCGCAGCTCGTCTCGAAGACCGGGCTCGACGCGTACTCGGTGGACTACCGGCTGGCCCCCGAGCACCCGTTCCCGGCTGGCCTGGAAGACAACCTGAGCGCCTACCGCGCCCTCCTCGACAGCGGCCTGGACCCGTCCGCCATCGCGTTCGCCGGGGACTCCGCCGGCGGCGGTTTCGCGGTCACCACCGCCCTCGCCGCCCGCGACGCGGGCCTGCCGCTGCCCGCCGCGATCGTGGTCTTCTCCCCGGGCCTGGACGCCACCCGGAGCGGGGAGAGCATGACGACCAAGGAGGGCATCGACCCGATCTTCACCCGCGAGGCCGTCACGCACACCGGGGCCATGTACCTCGCCGGCCAGGACCCCGAGCAGCCCCTCCTCAGCCCGGCCCTCTTCGCCGACCTGACCGGCTTCCCCCCGCTCCTCATCCAGGTGGGCGCCAACGAGATCCTCCTCGACGACTCCACCCGCCTCGCCACCCGCGCACGCGACGCCGGAGTCGACGTCATCCTCGACATCACCGCCGACGCCCCCCACGTCTTCCAGGCCTTCGCCGGCGGCACCCTGGACGAAGCCGACCAGGCACTCGACCGCGCCGCCCTCTTCCTCACCCAGCGCATCGCCACTCCCTGACGCCCCGCGCCCTCACCGGCCGCCTGCCTGCCGGCCTCCAGGCCCTCCTCGCCGGGGGGGCCAGTTCAGCAGCCGGGCCGGGTTCACGGTGACGGCGGCGTGCAGGACCGACGGGTCGACGTGCGCGGCCGGCCAGGCGAGGCAGTCGGCGAACGTCCTGTTGTGTTCGTGGCGGGTCCAGGGCCAGTCGCTGCCCCACAGCAGGCGCTGGTGGCCCGCTTCCTCCAGCACGCGCCGCAGCATGCGGCCGGGCGCGTCGGGGGCGCAGCGGTAGGGCGCGGAGGCCTTGATCCACACGTGGTCGCGCGTGGCCAGATCCAGTACCGCGCGGTCGGCGCCCTCGGATGCGCCCGGCAGGCCGAGGTGGTCGATCACCACGGAAGACGGCCAGCTGCGGAGGGCGGGTGCGATCGCCGCCCACTGTTCGCCCGCCGCGTGTACCTTCAGGTGCTGCCCGCGCTCGGCCAGCAGTGCGGCCACCTGCCGCCAGTGCGGACCGGCCAGGTCGGGCACCCGGCGGCCGATCAGGTTGAGGCGGATGCCCGCGACGCCGTCGAGGGCGAGCGGGGCGAGCGCGTCCGGCCGGCAGGGCCGGTCGTGGTCCAGCACGATGACGGCGCGGAACCTGGCGGGGTGCCGGGCCAGGCAGTCGAGCAGGAAGTCGTTGCGCGATCCCAGGAAGCTCGGCTGGACGAGGACCGCGCCGCCGATGCCGTGCCGGTCGAGCAGTGCCAGGTACGTTGCCGGGAGGGCGTCGTATTCCGGCACGTAGCGGGGGCGGTCGGCCCTGGGCAGGCCGCGGTGGAATACGTGGGCGTGGGTGTCCACCGACTCCACCGACGCGGCCAACTCCACCGACGTGGCCGATTCGCAGATCACCCGCGGATGGTAGGCCGGGGGCCTCTGGTCCGGGGGCCCCCTGGACCTTCACCTGACCGACTGTCATATTGGCCTGCATGTTCGACGACGTACTGACGTGCTCACGTTCAGGTCGGTCGGCGCCGCGGAGGCGCTGCCGCTGCGCCGCGCCGGTCGTTGGTTCCCTCCGGCACCGCACGGACCTCAGGTGAGGAGCGAGCATGCGCCAGTGGTACCGCTCGGCAACGCCCGCGGGCCGACGGGCGTTCTGGGCCACCTTCGGCGGCTGGGCGCTGGAAGGGGCCGACGCGCAGATCTACGGCCTGGTGCTGCCGACCCTCACCGCGCTGTGGCATCTCACCAACGGCCAGGGCGGGTTGGCCTCCTCGGTCACCCTGATCAGCACCGCGCTCGGTGGCTGGCTGGCCGGGGCGGCCTCCGACCGGTGGGACCGGGTGGCCGTCCTGCGCTTCACCATCGCCTGGTACGCGGTGGCGACCGCGCTCGTCGGCTTCGCCAACGGCTTCGAGTCCCTGCTGGCCTTCCGCTGCCTGCAGGGCATCGGCTTCGGCGGTGAGTGGGCCGCGGGCGCGGTGCTGATCAGCGAGTACGTGACCACGCGGTACCGGGGCAGGGCCCTCGGGGCGGTGCAGAGCGGGTGGGCCGTCGGCTGGGCCCTCACCCTCGCCGCCTACTCGGTGCTGGTCACCGTCCTGCCGCAGGCCTGGGCGTGGCGGGCGATGTTCTGGCTCGGCGTGCTGCCCGCCCTGCTGGTGCTCGCCCTCCGCCGTGGGATCGCCGACCCCACGGCCGACCAGCGGCGGCGGGAGAAGGCGTCGCCGACGGAGATCTTCCGCCCCGGCCTGCTGAGGGTCACCGTGTTCGGCGCGCTACTCGGGCTCGGCAGCCACGGCGGCTACTACGCCCTCACCACCTTCCTGCCCACCTACCTCCACACCACCCGGCACCTGTCGGTGATGAGCGGCAGCGGGCACCTCGCGGTCTTCATCGCCGGCTCGTTCCTCGGCTACCTCGCATCCGGGTGGCTCTCCGACCGGATCGGCCGCCGCCGCAACGTCGTCCTCTTCGCCCTGTGCTGCCTCGTGACCCTCGTTCCCTACCTGCTGCTGCCACTCGGCGATCTCGGCACCCTCATCGCGGGCGCGCCGCTCGGGTTCTTCTCGGCCGGCATCCCCGGCGGACTGGGCGCCCTGTTCGCGGAGTTGTACCCCACCCGCGTCCGGGGTACCGGGCAGGGCTTCTGCTACAACCTGGGCCGCATCGTCAGCGCCGCGTTCCCCGCCCTCGTCGGCTACCTCTCCGGACGCCTCGGACTCGCGGCGAGCATCGCCCTCTTCGCGGGGCTCGCCTACGCGCTGGCGGCCATCGCCGCCACCTGCCTCCCCGAGACCCGCAACCGCGAACTGCCCCACGACCCGGCCCCCGCCGCCCGTCCGGAGCACATCGCCGGCTGACCACACCCCTTCGGCCCGGGCGTGTTCCTCCTCCCCGTACACCAGGCAACCGTCCCGTGGCGGCCGCCGTGTCCCGCAGAGCGAGAAGCCGTCGGGCCGGTTCGCGCAGCCGGGACGGTTTCCGTGGGCTTCAGGATGGCACGACGGCGAACTCCGTGAAGCGTGGGGCAGTTCAATCCAATGTTGCGGAGAGTAGTCACCCGTTAGGTGCCTGGCGAGGGCGGGAGCGGCCAGGTCGGGATAGGAATCGTGTGGTGGCCCTACCGGGCACTACCGCCAGCCGTTCTACCTGCTGGTCTGCCTGGCCGATGGCAGCGGAGGGCGGTTCGGCCTCATCGAGGTCTGAGCCCCGCCCACCGGCAGGCCGGGCCTCCCGGCCCGGACGTGAAAACGGTGGACGCCTCTTCGGCCACGCGGGGATCCGACCCGTCCGAGGTCGCCTCCACCGGGGCCGGAGCGGTCCTTCGCGACGCGCTCCCCGACTCCGTCGCGAAGGGGCCCGCCCCGCTCGGACCAGTCCCGCCTCTCTCGACGTCGCTGCCCGACGGTGACGGCGCACGTCGCCGACAACGACCGCGAACAGGAAGACCCATGAGAAATCCACTGTCCGCCAGGGCGTCCGCTTTTGTTGCCGCGAGCGCGCTCGTCTGCTCGGTGTTCACAAGCGCCGGCGCAGCGCCGGCCGGGGCCGCCGCCGTACCCGCCGGCCGGGGCCTCGCCGCGCAGGTGGCGTTCTGGGCGGGGCAGGAGGTCCAGCCGTGTCTGGCGGTGGACCCGCTGACCTGTCCGCGGGACCTCAGCGCGTTCACCGACACCGTGTGGAACACCCTGGCCGCCGGCCACAGCCCGCTCTACCTCGACCTCGTGTACGGCTCGGACTTCGGCCCCGCGCTGCCGGGCGAGAACCAGCGCACCGACGCTCTGGCCCTGGTCGAGCAGGCGAACACCCGCGGCGTGCCGGTCAGCGCCTGGATCACCGTGCCGCTGTCGGACGGCACCTTCGACACCGAGCAGAACGCCGCCCTCGTCCAGAGCGCCGTCGAGGACTTCCACGTCTGGTCGCTCGCCCACGACCTCCAGTTCTCCCAGGCCGTACTCGACCTGGAATCCCCCACCGGCGACCAGGCCGTGGCCCAGGCCCTCACCCAGAAGGACCTGACCGGCTTCAACGCCCTGCTGAACGCCAATAGCCTCGACCCCGCCGCACAGTGCCGCGCGATCCACACCTACGCCGACACCATCGCCTGGGCGCACCAGAACGGAATGCGGATCTCGGGCTCGCCCGTGCCCTACGCGCTGGACGACCTCGACAACGGCAGCATCGCCCTGCAGGCCGCGCTCGGCATCACGGCGTTCCCGCCGACCGGCTACGACCAGTACTTCCTTCAGGCCTACCGCGCCTTCGGGATCGACCTGGGATCCGGCTACGTGGCGTCCTACTTCACCGACATCCAGCGCTACTTCGGCACCGCGGGACAGGTCACCATCGGCAATGCCGGGATCCCGCCGTACGACAACCTCACCACCGTCGTCAACGACATCAGAATGCTCACCGGCCTCGGTGCCACCACCATCCCGGTGTTCGACCTCGAAGGCACCGTCAAGGCCTTCGGCGCCGACGGCGTGAGCGCCCTCGTCCAGGCCGGCCACAACCCCATGACCGGCAGCGAACTCACCGCCGCCACCCAGATGTCCGTGACCGGCGCCGCCGCACGCGCCCTCTTCCACACCCTCGACACGGCCGCCACCACCGCAACCCCCCTCACTACCGGACACCAGCCCAACCCCTACCCCGGTGCCTGCATGTAGTACCGGCGCCGGCCCGTGGGCAGTGGGGCGCTGACGGCTCGCAACGGCTGCCGGAAGTCCTGATCCCGGAGCGTGGGTGAGGTGCGGCTCAGACGGACACCGGGCCCGCCGCAGCGGGCCCGGTGTCCGGTGATGCGAGGAGCCGGCACGGGGCGAGGACGACGTCCCGGGGTGAGGCCCCGCCGCGGCTCACGCGGTGACCTTGGCGACGAAGGCGGCGACGTTGGCCGCGGTGCGTCGGATCTTCTCCTCGACGGTGAGCGACTCGTGCAGCCGGGTGCCGGTCTCCCGCTTGCCGCGCACGTAGAGCGAGCAGGCGAGGTCGCTGCACATGTAGGCGCCGACGGAGTTGCCCTGCTTGCCGGCCTTCCCGGCCAGGGGCGCGACCAGCAGCGAGACGCCTCCGGTGTGGGTGGTCACGCACAGCGAACAGATGCTGCGGCGGGCCTGCCAGGAGGCGGCGCCGGAGGAGCGCAGCGCGACCGCCACCACGCGGCCGTCCGACTCGGCGGCGAGGTAGGCGCGATCGGGCGCCTGCGGGTCGCGCCACCCGAGGAAGTCCAGGTCGTCCCAGGGCTGTTCGGCCAGGTCGCGGGGGATGTGCAGTCGCTTCGCCTCGCCCTTGGTGCAGTTCACGAAGGCGGCGCGGATCTCTTGCTCGGTCAACGGCTTCATAGGAGCCAACGTAAATTACCTAGGACTATTAGGCAAATGTATAATGGCCTCAGTCGATCGGAGGGAAGGCCATGGCGCGCGTAGGACTGAACGCGGAACGACTCACCCGGGCGGGAGCGGAACTGGCCGACGAGGTCGGCTTCGACAAGGTCACGGTCTCGGCGCTGGCACGACACTTCGGCGTCAAGGACGCGAGCCTCTACTCGCACGTCAAGAACTCCCAGGACCTCAAGACCAGGATCGCCCTGCTCGCACTCGAGGAACTCGCCGACCGGGTCGCCGCCGCCCTGGCCGGACGCGCCGGCAAAGACGCCCTGGCCGCCTTCGCCAACGCCTACCGCGACTACGCCCGCGAACACCCCGGTCGCTACGCCGCCGCGCAGCTCGAACTCGACCCCGAGACCGCGCGCGCCAGCGCCGGCGTCCGGCACTCCCAGATGACGCGCGCGATCCTGCGCGGCTACGACCTCGCGGAACCCGACGAGACCGACGCCGTCCGGCTGCTCGGCAGCACCTTCCACGGCTACGTGGCCCTGGAACGGGCCGGGAGCTTCCAGCACACCCCGCGCGGCACCGAGGACACCTGGGCGCGCATCCTCGACGCCCTCGACGCACTGCTGCGCAACTGGCCGGCGGCCTGACCGCCCGCTCCGCGCGGCTCCGTGCGGATCCGTCGGCCGGGGCCGGCCCCGGGGTGCGGCCAGGTGACCGTTCCCGCCCGGGACTGCGGGCGGCGGAGCCCGTCCGGCGGGAGAATTGAGGTCGACCAGGCCGCCCGGGCCCTGTGCAGCGGCGGGAGGAAGGTGGTCCGTGAACGTCGTGCTGAGCGAGGTGGCGCCGCTGGCCCTGGCCATCGCGTTGTCGCCGTTGCCGATCGTGCCGGCGCTCCTCCTGCTGTTCACTCCCCGGCCCAGGGCCACGGCCGGAGCCTTCCTGGCCGGGTGGGCGGCCGGAATCCTCGTGGCGGCGTCCGCGTTCACGGCACTCGCGGCCGTCATCGAGACCCGCGAGGAGACCCCCACCTGGGCGTCCTGGACCAAAGTCGTCCTCGGTGCGGTCCTCGTCCTGCTCGCCGGGCGGCAGTGGCTCTCCGGCGGCAAGAAAGGGACCCCGGCCTGGATGCGGAGCCTCACGGATGCCACGCCGGCCAAGGCCCTGCGGCTGGGTCTCCTGCTGTCGGGGGCCAACCCGAAGACCATCCTGCTGTCCGCGGCGGCAGGGCTGACCATCGGCTCCGCCGAACTGGGTCCGCCCCGTACGGTCATCGCCGTGGCGGTGTTCACCGCGCTCGCCGTCTCCACCGTCGTGCTTCCCGTGCTGCTCCACATCGCGCGGGGGGAGCGTGTCCTCACTCCGCTGGGCAGGGCCAGGACCTGGCTGGAGACCCATAACAGCACCGTCACCGCTGTGGTCCTTGCCGTGATCGGGGTGCTCCTCGTCATCGACGGTGCCGGCGGGCTGTGACCGGCGTGAGGGCCGCCTCGACGGCGGTCCCGCTCACCTGGACGGATGAGGCCCTGGGGCGGCTGCTGCGGCTGCTGCGGCTGGTCAGGCGTCCGGGACGACGGCGACCGGGCAGCGGACGTGGTGGATCGCGGCGTGTGCCACCGGGCCGAGGTGCGCGCCGAGAGGCATCCGCCGGACGTGGCGGCCGAGGACGACCAGCCGTGCCGTCTCCGACGCTTCCACCAGGACGATGGCGGCGTTGCCCCGGACGAGTTCGGACGTCACGGTCACCTGGGGGTAGCGGGCCAGCCAGAGGGCCAGGACGTCGGCGAACTGCTTCCGCTCGGAGGCGGACAGCTCCTTCTCCAGCCCTCCGATGGCGTCGAACGCCATGTACTCGCTGCCGGCCGGTGGCGCCCAGACGTGGACGATCCGCAGGGGGGCCGAGCGGTGGGCGGCCGCCTCGAAGGCGAACGCCAGGACGTCGTCCGGCGGATGTACGAGGTCGACGCCCACCAGGACGGGGTCGGTGGCGGCGCCCTGCTCGCCCTCACCGGCCCGGACCAGCACCACCGGGCAGGTGGCCCGGCGCAGCACCTCCTGGCTCACCGAGCCGACCAGGAAGCCGCGCACGGGCCCCAGCCCCCGGGAGCCGAGCACGAGTACGGCGGAGGTCCGGCCGGCGGTCTCCAGTGCCTTGGCCGGGTCGTCGGGGACCTGGCGGGAGGAGACCTGGAGGCCGGCGTGCGCGGCGCGCAGCTCCGCCTCGCGGGCGGCCAGGGCGTCCCGGCTGCGGTTGTACACCTCGTTGGTGCCGACCGAGTCCCGCTTGGGCCAGGGCCAGGCCTGGAGGAGTTCGAGGGCGAGCCCGCGGCGCAGCGCCTCCCGGGCGGCCCACGCGGTGGCGGCGAGGCTCTCCGGCGAACCGTCGAAGCCCGCGACGACGGGACCGTCCACGGCGACGGGACCGTTCACGGTGACGGGACCGTTCACGGTGACCTCCCAGCGGTCGGGTCCGGGCCGGTCAGGCCCGCAGTGGGTCGAGGGCGGCGGCGACCGTTTCGACCGCCTGCCGGAAGGGGCGGTCGAGCCGGACGCCGCGACCGTGGTCCATGCTGCGTCCCGCAGGCCGTACGTGGCCCGGGCGCCCCAGCCAGTATCGGCGGGAGCCGCGGCCGGTGCCTCCCGGCGCAGGGTCGCGCCTCGGGCGGTCCGGGCCCGGCTCGCCTCCCTGTCCTCCGTCGTCCACCGGCGGGTCTCCCGCCCGGCACCCCCCGCCCGGCCGTCGGGCGGTAGGGCGTACCGGCGCCAACTCGCCAGTCTGGCTGGAAAGATGGTTCCGGGTCGGCCGAACTTGCGATCTTTCGGACAAGCAGGCGATCAAGGTCTTGATCTGCTGCGGGGTCGCCCTTAGATTGCAGTGCAATGTCACACTGAACCGACCGACACGGCGTGCCTGGGGGACCGGTGCCGGACACTGCACAGCAAGTACCGCACCAGACCACCGACAAGCTGCCCCGGGTGTTCTACCGGCTGGCACTGGGCGACGCCCTGTCCACGTACGGGAGCCAGCTCGACCTGGTGGCGCTCAGCCTGTTCGCCTACGAGGCGGCCGGGAACGCGCTCGGCACGGCCGGGTACCTGATCATCCGACTGGCCGGCGGCCTCGTCGGCGGGCTGGTCTCCGGGCGCCTGGTGGCCCGGACCGACCGGCGGCGGCTGATGACGGGCTGCGCGCTGGCCCAGGCGCTGGCCCTGGTCGTGGTGGCCTTCGCGCCGGTCCCGGCACGTATCCCGGTGCTCTACTCGCTCGCGCTGGTCTTCGGCGGCGCGGCCGCGGTGTGCGCCGTCGCGCTGCGGACCAGCATCCCGGAGATGGTCGGCTCCGAGCGCAGGGCTCGTGCCAACAGCCTGATGGCCAGCTGCCGTTCGGCCGCCATGGTGCTCGGCTTCGCCTCCGCCGGCGTGGTGGTGGCCTGGGCCGGGTTCCGCGCGGCGCTGCTCATCGACGCGTCCAGCTTCCTGGTGTTCGCGGTGGTGGTGTTCCGGCTGCCGCTGCGCACCCGGGCCGAGCCCGCCGAGCAGCCTGCCACGGATTCGGCTGATCCCGCTGACGCCGCAGGGACGAAGCGGCGCGGGAGCCGGTGGCAGGCGCTGATCGTCCTGCGGGCCGCCCCGGTGGTCGGCGCGATGGCGGCGATCCGGCTGCTGGACGCCTTCGGCTCGGCCGCGCACAACATCAGCCTGCCGGTCTTCGCCAACCAGCACTCTCCCGGCAACCCGGCCGCGCTGCTGGGCATGTTCTGGGCCACCTGGGCGGTCGGCAACCTCGGCGCCCAGCAACTGGTCTCCCGGCTCCTGCTGCGCCGGGGCATCGAACCGGGCGAGCGCGCCTTCGCCCTGGGCACCTGTCTGATGTCCGGCTGTTTCATCCTGGTCTTCACCGGGCTGCCGACCCCGCTGTTCCTGCTGGCGGCGATCGGTGCCGGGCTCGGCGACGGCTTCACCGAGATCTCGTACACCACCCGGATCCAGGCCCTCGCCGACGAACGGCGCGGCCAGGCCTTCGGGTTGCTGGCCTCCGCCGAGAACGTCGGAATGGGCACCGGGATGCTGCTGAGCGGATCGCTGCTGGCGCTGCTCAGCCCGCTGACCGTGGTCGGCGTCTCGCACGCCGTCCCGATCGTGCTGGCGCTCGGCTTCCTGGTCGTGGTCGCCCGGTCCCGCAAACGCTGAACCCTCCACCCCGCCGCAGTCACCCCGACACAAGCACCGCGCCACCGGATCCGCCGGCGCCACCGCGCCGCAGGCACCAGCCCGATCCGCTCACCCTCCGTACCCCGGGGCGGTCCGTACCCGCGCGCCCCGGCACCGATCCGAAAGGTGCCGTACCTGATGAGCTCCACCGGTCCCGACCGCGCCCGGCTGCGTGCCCTGGAGGCCCGGCTGCTGCTGCGTCCCGAGGTCGCCGACTGCGCGCTGCTGCCGGTCGAGCGCGCCGACGGCCGCCGCGGGCTGCTGGCCTACCTGGTGCCCGCTGCCGACACCGACACCGCCGCGCTGCGCCGCCGGGCCGCCGCGGCCCTGCTGGACGCCGACCCGAGTGCCGAGGTGCACCTCCTGGACGGCATCGTCCGCACCCCGGAGGGGGAGCCCGACCGCGCCGCACTGGCGGTCGCCGCCGCCCGGCCGCCCGCCGAGCCCGGGCCCGCCCTGCGCCACCTGCGCGAACTCGCCACGCACTGGCGGCCGTTCGGCGACGCCGGGACGGCGGCGGGCCCCGCCCCGGACGGCCCGACGGCCGCCCCCGGGGGCACCGGGGCGGAGGCGGTCGGCGCCCCGCTGCCCGACCCGGCGCCGGACGCGCCCCGGACGCTGCCCGAGGCGCTGCTGCGCGCCGCCGAGCGGCACCCCGGGCGCGGCCTGCACCTGGTCCGGGCCGACGGCGGGGCGACCCGGCTCACCTACCGCCGACTGCTGGAGCAGGCCCGGGAGACCCTCGCCCTGCTGACCTCCGCCGGACTGCGGGCGGGCGACCGGGTGATCCTCCAAGTCCCCGACCCGGAGCGCTACTTCCCCACCCTGTGGGCCTGCCTGCTGGGCGGTGTACAGCCGGTCACGGTGGCCCGCCCGCCGGCCTACGACGAGCGCAACCCCGTACTGGAGAAGCTCTGGCACGCCTGGCAGACCCTGGAGGAGCCGCCGGTGCTCGCCTGCGGCCCGGCGGTGGCGGGCCTGGCGCGGCTCGGGGAGCTCTACCCGGCGCCCGGCCTGCGGGTCATCGCGGTCGACCACCGGCCCGCCGATACCGGTGCCGCCACCGACACCGGCGCCGTGCCCGACACCATCGGCGTGCCCGACACCGGCACCATCGGCGCGCCAGGCGCCGAGCACGCCCCGGACCCCGGCGACGTCGCGATCCTCCAGCTGTCCTCCGGCAGCACCGGCCGGTCCAAGGCGGTGCAGATCACCCACCGCGGCATCCTGGAGTACGTGGCCGGCGCCACCTCCCAGGGCAGCTCGCCCGAGGACGTCACCGTCAACTGGCTGCCGCTGGACCACGTCGCCGGGCTGCTGATGTTCCACCTGCGGGACGTGGCGCTGGCCGCCGACCAGGTGCAGGTGCCCACCGAACTGGTGCTCGCCGACCCGCTGGTCTGGCTGGACACGCTGGAGCGCTACCGGGGCGCGCACTCCTGGTCGCCCAACTTCGGCTTCCGGCTGGTCGCCGAGGCGGTCCGGGCCGCCGGTCCCGGCCGGCACTGGGACCTCTCCGCGCTCAAGTCGCTGATCAACGCCGGGGAGCAGTGCACCGAGGCGGTGCTGGACGAATTCCTGGCCGCCACCGGGCCGTTCGGCGTTCGCGCGGACCACGTCCTGCTCGGCTGGGGCATGGCCGAGACCTGCACCGTGATCACCTACAAGCGCTACCACGAGGACGGCGCCCGCCGCCTGGTGCGCACCGACTCGCTGAGCGGCCGGCTGGAGCCCGCCGACCCGGCCTCGCACGAGCGCGGCACCGGCTTCCTCAGCATGGGGCGTCCCGCGCCCGGCACCCGGATGCGGGTGGCGGGCGAGGACGGCCGGGCCCTGCCCGAGCACTGGGTCGGCCGGCTCCAGGTCAACTCCGGCCGGGTGACCCCCGGTTACCTGAACAACCCGGCCGCCGACCGGGAGTCCTTCGTCGGCGACGGCTGGTTCGACACCGGAGACCTGGCCTTCCTGGCCGACGGGGAGGTGGTGCTCACCGGCCGTCGCAAGGAGATCATCATCGTCAACGGGGTGCACTACTTCTGCCACGAGCTGGAGGACGTGGTGGCCTCGGTGGCGGGGGTGCGCTCCGGGCACGTCGCCGCCTTCGGGGTCCCGGACGACCGCACCGGCACCGAGCAACTGGTGGTCGTCTACGTGCCGAACGACCAGGACGCCCCCGCACCGCCCGTGGCCGCCGAGGTCCGGCGACTGCTGGCTGCCCGCAGGCAGCCCGCCCCCGCCCTGGTGCTGCCGGTGCCGCCGTCGGAGTTCCCGCGCACCACCAGCGGCAAGATCCAGCGCACCGCGCTGCGCCGACGGCTGCTCGACGGCGAACTCGACGAGCACCTCGTCGCCCTGGACCTGGCGGAGGCCAACTCCCGGACCCTGCCGGACTGCGTGCGCCGACTCGCCTGGGAACCCCGCCCGGTGCCGGAGGCCCCGGCGGCCGGAACGGTCCCGGTCGACGGGGCTCCGCAGGGGCCGACCCTGCTGCTAGGCCCCGCCGGCCCCGGCACCCTCGCCGAGGCGCTGCGCGCCGCCCTGCCGCAGGCCGTGGTGGTGGACCGGCCGCCGACCACCGACCCGGGGGAGTGGCTGCGGGCGCTCGGCGAGGAGCGCCCCGCGCGGGTGGTGCACCTGTGGGGCGCGCGGCCCGAGGACGCGCCGCGGCCCTCGGACGCGGCGGCGCGGGACGAAGCGCTGCTCGCCCTGCTGCGGGCCCTGGCCGGCCGGCCGCCGATCGGCGAGCTGGTCACCGTCAGCGCCGGGCTGCATGCCGTGCTGCCCGGTGAACTCCCGGACCCGAGCTCGGAGTTGAAGGCCGCGCTGACCGCCGGAGCCCGGGCCGAGCAACTGGTGCCGGCCGCCCGGCACATCGACCTGCCGGCGGGCGCACCGGCCGCCGAGCAGGCCGCCGCGCTGCTCGCCCTGCTGGCCGAGCCCCGGCCGGAGCCGGAGTGCGCCTGGCGCGAGGGCCGCCCGTGGGTGCCCCGGCTGGGACCGGCCGAGACCGTAAGCGGGCCCGACGCCGGGACCGCAACCGAGGGCCGGCCCGAGGGCTGCTCACTGCTCACCCCCGGCGCCCGCTACCTGGTCACCGGCGGCCTCGGCGGGATCGCCGCCGAGCTGCTGCCCGGCCTGCTCCGCGACCACGGCTCCCGGCTGCTCGTGATCGGCCGCACCGACCTGGACGCGCCGACCGCCGAGGCGGCCGAGCGCCGCGCCGCGCTGCACCGGCTGTCCTCCTACGGCGGCCGGGTCGACTACCGCCGCGCCGACGTGACGGACCCCGAGCAGCTGGCGGCGGTGGTCGCCGAGGCCGAACGGGACTGGCAGGCGCCGTTGGACGGCGTGCTCCACCTGGCCGGCAGCTACCGGCTCGCGCTGCTCGCCGACACCGGCCCCGACGGCTGGCGCGAGGCGGTGCGCGCCAAGACGACCGGCACGGACCACCTCGTCGAGCTGGTCCGGAAGCGGCCCGGCGCCCAGTTCGTCGGCTTCTCCTCGATGGTCGGCTTCCAGGAGGCCGTCGGCTCCACGGCGTACGCCGCCGCCAACCGCTACCTGGAGAGCGCCGTCGACCGGCTGCACCGGGAGACCGGGGCCCCGGCCTGGACGATCTCCTGGGGCCTGTGGAGCGGGGTCGGCATGAACCGCGCCACCGACCACGAGCAGGCCGCCGCCGACCGGGGCATCGCCGTGCTGAGCGCCGCGCACGGCCGCCGACTGGCCTCGCTGTTGCTGGCCGCCGCCCCGGGCCGCTGGTACGCCGGGCCCGACCCGAGCGCCCCCGCCGCTCGCCGCCGCCTGCTGGCCACCGCACCGCGACCGGTCCGCGAAGCGCCCGCCGCACGGCCGGCCGACGAGCGGGCCACCGCACCGGCCACAGCCGTACCGCCTGGCCCTGGCAGTCCTGCCCACGCCGCCCCCACCCCTGCCACCCCTGCCACCGCCGAGCTGCGCCGGGCCGTCCTGGACGCCTTCGAGGCCGTCCTCGACACCCCGCTCGACCCCGGCCGCCCGCTCGCCGAACTCGGCATCGGATCGCTCCAGTTGATGCGGGTGCACGGCGCGCTCGGTGCCGTCCTGCCGGTGCCCCCGGCACCCACCGAGCTGTTCCGGCACCCCACCGTGGACGCCCTGATCGCGCACCTGACCGAAGTGCCCACCGCGTCCACCGCAGCCACGGCCGCCACCGCCGCGCCCGGCGGCCGGGACGGCGGCCCCGACGACGGCGACCGCCGGGTGGCCATCGTCGGTCTGGCCCTGCGCTTCCCCGGCGCCGACACCCCCGACCAGTACTGGCGCAACATCGTCGACGGCGTCCGCAGCACCACCCGCTTCACCGAGGACGAGCTGGCGGCGGCCGGCCTGCGCCCGGCGGAGTACCGCCACCCCGACTTCGTCCCGGTGACCGGCGCGCTGCCCGACACCGACCGCTTCGACGCCGAGGCTTTCGGCATCAGCGGCACCGAGGCGGCGCTGATGGACCCCCAGCAGCGCCTGCTGCTGGAGATCTGCCGGCAGGCCCTGGAGGACGGCGGCTACGACGCCCCGGACCCGCGCCGCCGGGTCGGGGTCTTCGCCGGCACCGGCATGACCCTGTACGCGCTGCGCAACTACTACCAGCACACCCTGGCCGCCACCGCCGACCCGGCCGAGCCGGTGGCCGCGCTGCAGACCGCGATCGGCAACCAGGCCGACTTCGCCGCCACCAGGGTCGCCTACCGGCTGGGCCTGACCGGGCCGGCGATCGGCGTGCAGACCGCCTGCTCCACCTCGCTGGTCGCGGTCCACCTCGCGGTGCAGTCGCTGCTGGCGGGCGACTGCGACCTGGCGCTGGCCGGGGCCGCCGCCCTGCACACCCCGCAGGCCGCCGGATACCGCTACGAGGAGGGGTCGATCCTCTCCCCGGACGGTGCCTGCCGGGCCTTCGACGCGGCGGCCGGCGGCACGGTCGGCGGCAACGGCGTCGCGGCCGTCCTGCTCAAGCGCCTGGACCGGGCGCTGGCGGACGGCGACACCGTGCACGGCGTGATCCTCGGCTCGGCCGTCAACAACGACGGCGGGCTCAAGGTCGGCTACACCGCGCCCAGCGTGGACGGGCAGGCGGCCGTGGTCGGCCGGGCCCTGGACCTGGCCGGGGTGCCGGCCGAGAGCGTCGGCTACATCGAGGCGCACGGCACCGGTACTCCGCTCGGCGACCCGATCGAGTTCCGGGCGCTGGCCCAGGCGTTCCGCGCCCGCACCGAGGCCGCCGACTTCTGCTCGCTCGGCTCGGTGAAGCCCAACATCGGCCACCTGGACACCTGCGCGGGAATGGCGGGGCTGATCAAGGCCCTGCTGGTGCTGCGGCACGGCACGATCCCGCCGCTGGTCAACTTCAGCCGCCCCAACCCTGCGCTGGAACTGGACGGAAGCCCGTTCCGGCTCTCCGCCGAGCGCCGGGACTGGCCGGCCGGCCCCACCCCGCGCCGGGCCGGGGTCAGCGCGCTGGGCGTCGGCGGCACCAACGCCCACCTGGTGCTGGAGGAGGCGCCGGCGGCCGCAACCGGCATCGCCGACCCGCGCCCCGCCCCGACCGTGCTGCCGCTGTCCGCCCGCACCGAGCAGGGCCTGACCGCCCTGGCCGGCCTGCTACGCGACCGGCTGGCCACCGGGCCCGCCCCCGCCCCCGGCGACCTGCCGCTCACTCTCGGCGGCGGCCGCCGCGCGCTGCGCCACCGCCTCGCCGTCACCGGCGCCGACCCCGACGAGCTGCGCCGGGGCCTGGAGGCCCACTTGGCGGGCCGCGCCTCCGGCGCCGTACCGGTTGCGGGCCGTACCTCCGGCGCCGTGCCCGTTGCGGGCCGTACCTCCGGTGCCGTGCCCGTCCACCGCGAGGCCCGGCGCGGCGACGTGCAGCCGGTGCTGCTCTTCACCGGCCAGGGCGCCCAGTACCGGGGCATGGCCGCCGAACTCCACCGCGCCTTCCCGGTCTTCCGGGCCGTGCTGGACGAGTGCGACCGGCTGCACCGCGACGCCTGGGGCGAGCCGCTGCTGCCGCTGCTGCTCGACGTGGTGCCCGAGGGCGCCGACGACGCCTGGACCACCGAGGCGGCGCAGCCCGCGCTGTTCGCCCTGCAAGCGGCCTACCTGCGGCTCTGGCAGGAGCTCGGGCTCCGTCCGGCCGCGGTCGCCGGGCACAGCGCCGGCGAGTACGCGGCCTTCCACGCGGCGGGCGCGCTCGACCTCGCCGACGGGATGTTCCTCACCGCGGTGCGCGGACGGCTGATGCACCGGGCGACCGAGCCCGGCGCCATGACGGCGGTGATGGCCGGCCCGCAGCGGCTCGCCGCACTCGGCGACTGGCTGCCCGGGGTGGAGCTGGCCGTGGTCAACGGCGCCGGCCAGTGCGTGCTGGCCGGAGCGCCGCGCGAGATCGCGGCAGCCGAGGCCGTGCTGGCCGCCGACGGCGTGACCACCGAACGGCTCGCCACCGACCGGGCCTTCCACTCCCGGCTGCTCGACCCGGTGCTCGACCCGTTCCGTGAGCAGCTCGCCCGGCTGCGCCTGCGGCCGCTGACCGTACCGCTGGTGAGCAACCTGGGCGGCGAGGTGCTGGCCCCCGGCACCGTGCCCACGCCCGACTACTTCGTCCGGCAGACCCGGGAGACCGCGCGCTTCGACCTGGTCCTGGCCGCCCTGGACGGGCAGGGCCACGAGCTCTTCCTTGAGCTCGGCCCGCACCCGACGCTCACCGGTATGGGCCGCCGGGAGCTGCCGCACCGCGACTTCGTGGCCGGCGCCCGGCGCGGCGCACCGCCGGAGCGGCAGTTCGGCGTCGCGGCCGCCGCGTTGTGGTCCCACGGCGTCCCGCTCGACTGGGCGCGCTTCGCCGCCGCCCGCGACTGGCCGGACGGCCCGGCCCGCCGCGTGCCCCTGCCGACCACCGTCTTCCAGCGCCGCCGCCACTGGTTCACCGCCCCCGACCGGCCGACCACCGAGGACTCCGCCATGCACCAGGCACCGCCGCCCCAGCAGCCCGTTCCGCCGTCGGCCGTACCCGAGGCCGCGTCGGCGCCCGGCCCGGCGCCCGTCGCAGTGACGCCCGTATCGGCGCCCGCAGCGAGCCCCGAGCAACTGGCCGAGGAGGCCGTGCTGCGCCAGGTGCTGGAGCAGACGGCCCGCCAGCTCGGCCACGACGAGGGGTCGGTCGGAGCCGACGAGCCCTTCTTCGACCTCGGCGCCGACTCGCTCTCGATGATCAACATGATCCGGGACCTGGAGCGGACCTTCCGGGTACGGGTCTCGATGCGCGAACTGTTCGAGGCGGCGGACACCCCGGCCCGGCTGGCCGGGCTGATCGCCGGCCGGCTGGAGCCCGCCGTCCGGGACGCGCTGCTGCCGGCCGCCGCACCCGAGCCGGCGGCGGCTCCGGCACCGGTCCCTGCCGCCGCCCCTGCTTCCGCCCCGGAAGCGGCACCGATACCGGCTCCCGCACCCTCGCCCCAGGCGATCGCGCCGCCCGTCCACCTCGCTCCGCCCGTCCCGCCCGTCCCGCCCGCTCCGCCCGTCCCGTCCGTGCCCGCGTCGCCGTCCGCGCTCGCCCCGGTGGCCGACGGCACCGGCCTGATCGAGCGCCAGCTCGCCTTGCTCGGTCAGTTCTCCGACCTGATGCGCGACCAGCTCGGCCTGCTGGCCGGGACCGGGGTGGCGCCGCCCGCGCTCCCCGGGGCTGCCGCCCCCGTAGCCCTGCCACCGGCCGCCGCACCCGCCGTCACCCCAGCCGCCGTCACCCCGGTCGCCGCCGCACCCGCCCCCGCGCCGGCCACCCCGCCCGCCCCGCAGGTACACGGCCCCCGGGTGACCGTCTCCCGGGAGTCCGGCATGGCCTCCGGAGGCCTGACCGAGCAGCAGCGCGCCCACGTGGACGAGCTGGTCGCCCGCTTCACCGCCCGGACCGCCGCCTCCAAGGCGGTCACCCGCCGCCACCGGCGCACCCTCGCGGACAGCCGCGCCGTGGTCGGCTTCCGCTCCGCGACCAAGGAGATGCTCTACCCGCTCGCCGCCCGCCGGGCCCGGGGCTCCCGCCTGGAGGACCTCGACGGCAACACGTACGTCGACATCACCATGGGCTTCGGCGTCCTGCTGTTCGGCCACGACCCGGAGTTCGTCTCCGACGCCGTCCGCGAGCACCTGGCCGGCGGACTGCGGCTGGGCCCGCGCGGCCCGGAGACCGGCGAGGCCGCCGAACTGCTGGCCGAACTGACCGGCACCGAGCGGGTCGCGTTCGCCAACTCCGGCACCGAGGCGAACGCCGGGGCGATCCGGCTGGCCCGCGCGTACACCGGCCGGGACAAGATCGTCATGTTCGAGGGCTCCTACCACGGCCACTTCGACCACACCCTGGGCCGGACCGTGGGCCGCGGCGCCGACCGGGAGACCGTCCCGGTGTCGATCGGCATCCCCGGCAGCGCGGTCGCCGACCTCGTGGTGCTGCGGTACGGCGATCCGGAGAGCCTCCAGGTGATCGAGGAACTCGGCGACCGGATCGCCGCCGTGCTGGTCGAACCCGTCCAGAGCCGCCACCCGGGGCGCCAGCCGGTCGAGTTCGTCCGCGCGCTGCGCGAACTGACCGCCCGCCGCGGCATCGTGCTCGTCTTCGACCAGATGCTCACCGGCTTCCGCCCGCACCTGCGCGGCGCCGAGGGCTTCTGGGGCGTGACCCCGGACGTCTCCACCTACGGCAAGGTGCTCGGCGGCGGCTACCCGATCGGCGCGATCGCCGGGCGCGCCGACATCCTGGACGGGATCGACGGCGGCCACTGGGACTACGGGGACGACAGCTACCCGCCCAAGGACACCACCTTCTTCGGCGGCACCTACATCCAGCACCCGCTGGCGATGACCGCCGCGGGCGCCGTGCTGCGCCACCTCAAGGCGTCCGGCCCCGGCTTGCAGGAGCGGCTGAACGCCCGTACCGACGAGTTGGCCGCGACCCTCAACGGGTTCTTCGAGGAGGAGGAGTTCCCGCTGCGGCTGGCCCACTTCGGCTCGCTGTTCCGGTTCGAGCCGCGGGCGGACATGGAACTGCTCTTCCCGCAGCTGCTGACCCGCGGGGTCTACGTGTGGGAGTGGCGCAACTTCTTCCTCTCCACCGCGCACACCGACGGCGACCTGGAGTTCGTGGCCGACGCGGTCCGCGACTCTCTGCGCGACCTGCGGCGCGGCGGCTTCTTCCCGGCCTCGCCCGGGGTACGGCTCCCGGCCCCGCGCCCGGCGGCCGCACTCCCGGCGCCCGCGGCGGACGACCGTACGAGCACCGGCACCACCAGCATCACCGGCGCCGGCCACACCGAGCCCGCCGGGACGCCCTACCACCCGGTCAGCGACCCGCAGCGCCCGGTCGACTTCAGCCTCTACTTCTTCGGCGACTACCCCCTGGACTCCCCGGAGGACGAGAAGTACCGCATCGTCCTGGAGAGCGCCCGCTTCGCCGACCGGCACGACTTCCACGCCGTCTGGCTGCCGGAGCGCCACTTCCACTCCTTCGGCGGGATCTTCCCCAACCCCTCGGTCCTGGCCGCCGCACTGGCCCGGGAGACCACCCGGATCCGGCTCAACGCGGGCTGCGCGGTCCTGCCGCTGCACCACCCCGTCCGGGTGGCCGAGGAGTGGTCGGTGGTCGACAACCTGTCCGGCGGCCGGGTCGGCCTGGGCTGCGCCAGCGGCTGGCACCCCAACGACTTCCTGTTCTTCCCCGAGAACTACGGCGGCCACAAGGAGCTGATGCACCGGCAGATCGACACCGTCCGGGCGCTGTGGCGCGGCGAGCCCTACCGGGGCCGCAACGGCAAGGGGGAGCCGATCGAGGTGACCCTGCACCCGCGCCCGCTCCAGGAGCAGCCGCCCATGTTCACCGCGATCGTCGGCAACCCGGACAGCTTCCGCGAGGCCGCCCGGCACGACCTGGGCATCATCACCAACCTGATGACCCAGGACGTCGCCCAGCTCGCCGAGAACGTCGCGCTCTACCGGCGCACCCGGGCCGAGCACGGCCTCGACCCGGAGGCCGGCCGGGTGGTCGTGCTCGTCCACACCTACCTGGGCGCCGACCTCGCCACCGCCCGCGAGCAGGCGTACCGCCCGTTCTGCCACTACCTGCGCTCCTCGCTCTCGCTGTTCGGGCAGATGGCCAACAGCCTCGGCCTGACCCTGGACTTCGAGAACACCCGCGAGGAGGACCTGGAGTTCGTGCTGGAGCGCGCCTACGAGCGGTACTGCGCCTCCCGCGCGCTGATCGGCACCCCGGAGAGCGTGCAGTCGGTGCTGGCCGAGCTGCGGGCGGCCGGCGCGGACGAGATCGCCTGCTTCGTGGACTTCGGGCTCGCCCCCGACCAGGTGGCCTCCGGCATGCCGCACATCGACGCCCTGCGCCGCTCCGTCCAGCGCGGCGCCCCGCTGTCCTACGCGCAGCAGCGGATGTGGTTCCTGCACCGGATGCTGCCCGACACCGGGCAGTACAACGAGGTCAAGGCCATCGAGCTGGACGGCCCGCTCGACCCGGCCGCACTCGACACCGCGCTGCGCGCGCTGGTCGAACGGCACGTCGGGCTGCGCACCGCCTTCCGCGAGCAGGACGGCGAACCGTTCCAGCAGGTGCTCCCGGTGCCCGAGGGCCCGCTGCTGGAGCGGGTCGCGGCCGACGGGCCCGAGCACGAGGCGGTGGCCGCGCTGGTCGCCGCCGAGGGCACCCGCCGCTTCGACCTGACCGAGGGCCCGCTGTTCCGGGCCCGGCTGCTGGAGACGGGGCCCGACCGGCAGGTCCTGGTGCTGTCGATGCACCACATCGTGATCGACACCCTGTCCACCGTGGTGATCACCCGGGAACTGGGCGAGCTGTACCGGGCCGCCCGCGAGCAGCGCCCCGCCCGGCTGCCGGTGCTCACCACCACCCCGGCCGCCGAAGCCGTCCGGGAGCGGGCCGCGGTGGCCGCCGGGGCGTACGACGAGAGCCTCGCGTACTGGCGCAAGGTGCTCGGCGGCGACCTGCCGGTGCTGGCCCTGCCGACCGACCGGCCGCGCCCGGCGGTGCCGGACGGCCGGGGCCGCTCCCACGTCCGTCAACTGCCCGCCGAACTCTCCGACGGCCTGCGGGACTTGGCCCGCAGCCGCCGCTCGACCCTGTTCATGGTGCTGCTCACCGCCTTCGCCGGGGTGCTGCAGCGCTACGGCGGCCAGGACGAAGTCGTGCTGGGCACCCCGGTGGCCAACCGGACCGAGGGCACCGAGGACCTGGTCGGCTTCTTCGTCAACACGCTGGCGCTGCGGCTGGACCTGTCCGGGGAGCCGGACTTCGCCGAGGCGCTGGACCGGGTCCGCTCCAGCGCGCTGGACGCCTACGAGCACCAGCAGCTGCCCTTCGAGGTCCTGGTCCAGGAGCTGAACCCGCAGCGGGACACCAGCCGCAACCCGATCTTCCAGGTCCTCGTCGAGTTCGAGAACCACGCCGTCTTCGAACTCGACCTGCCCGGGGTGACGGCCCGCCCGCTGGACCACGTGGTGGACCGCTCCGCCTTCGACCTGTCGCTCTTCCTCACCAACCTGCCGGACGGCATCCGCTGCCACGTCGAGTACGCCGAGGCCCTGTTCGACCGGGCCACGGTGGACCGGCTGTTCGACGCCTTCGAACGCCTGCTCACCGCCGCCGTCGCCGACCCGGCCCGCCCGCTCGCCGAGCTGACGGCCGCCCCTGCCGACCCCGCCCTGGAATGCGGGCCCGAGGCGCAGCGGGCGCCCGCACACCCGCTGGCGGCGGTGGCCGCCGTCGCGGCCGCCCGTCCCGACGCCCTCGCGGTGGTCGCCGCCGACGGCACCGGGACCGACTACCGGACGCTGCACGCCCGGGCCGGCGAACTGGCCGGCCGGCTGCTGGCCGCCGGGGTGCGGGAGGGCAACAGGGTGGGCGTGCTGCTGCCGCGCTCGCTGGACCAGGTGGCCGCGCTGCTGGCCGTGCTGCGCCTCGGCGCCGTCCACGTGCCGATCGACCCGCTGCAGGGCCCGGAGCGCTGCCGGCTGATCGCCGCGGACAGTGCGCCGGCCGTGCTGCTCACCGCCTCGGACACGGACCTGATGGGCCTGTCCCTGCCGACGGTCCTGACGGACACCGATGCCGAGGCCGACGCTGTGGCCGCCGCGGAACTGCCGCCGCTGCCCACCCCCTCCGCGCAGGCCCCCGCGTACCTGCTGTACACCTCCGGCTCCACCGGCCGCCCCAAGGGCGTGCTGATGCACACCCTCGGCCTGTCCGCGCTGCTGGCCTGGAACGTCGCCGAGCACCCGGCCGCCCGCACCCTGCAGTACGCCTCCTGCGGGTTCGACGTCAGCGTCCAGGAGGTGCTGACCACGCTGGCCGGCGGCGGCACCCTGCTGCTGATCGAGGAGGAGACCCGCTACGACGTGACGGCGCTGGCCGCCGTGGTCCGCGCCACCCGGGCCGAGCGGCTGCACCTGCCGTACACCCCGCTGGCCGCGCTGGTCGACGCCCTCGGCGACGAACCGGTGCCCCACCTGCGCGAACTGATCACGGGCGGCGAGCAGTTGCTGCTCACCCCCGGGCTGCGGGCCTTCCTCGCCCGCAACCCCGGCTGCCGGCTGATCAACCACTACGGCCCCACCGAGACCCACGCCGTCACGGCCGGCGAGGTCGCCCCGGACGGACCGGACCACGCGCCGATCGGCCGCCCGGTGCCGGGCACCCGCATCCTGCTGCTGGACGCCGCCGGGCGCCCCGTCCCGCCCGGCGCGGTCGGCGAGATCCACGCGCTCGGCGTCCAGGTCGGGCTCGGCTACCCCGGCCGGGAGCAGGAGAGCGCCGCCGCCTTCACCGACACCCCGGACGGCCGCCGCTACCGCACCGGCGACCTCGGCCGCTGGCGGCCGGACGGCACCCTGGAGTACCTCGGCCGCGCCGACCGCCAGGTCAAGGTACGCGGCTACCGGATCGAGCCGGGCGAGGTCGAGACCGTGCTGCGCTCCGTCCCGGGCGTGCGCGGCGCGGCCGTGACGGCCCGCCGCACCGGGACGGGCACCATGCTGGCCGGGTACGTGCAGTGCGCCGCCGCCGAACTGCCCAGGGTCCGCGACCACCTGGCCGACCTGCTGCCCGAGCACATGGTGCCGGGGCTGTGGGCCGCGGTGGCCGCGCTGCCCTTCACCGCGCACGGCAAGCTCGACGCCGCCGCTCTGCCGGAGCCGCTGCCGCTGGGCGCGGGCCGGGCCGCCGTCGCCCCGGCCACCGAACTGGAACGCACCGTGCAACGGCTGTGGGAGGAGGAACTCGGCCGCCCCGCTGGCGTGGAGACCTCCTTCTTCGACCTCGGCGGGCACTCGCTGGCCGCCACCCGGCTGCTGAACCGGGTCCGCGAGGCCACCGGGATCCGGACCGGCGTCCTGGACTTCTTCCGCCGCCCGACCATCCGCGCGATGGCCGCCCAGCAGCCGCAGACCGAGGACCGCCAGGCCCCGGCCTACGAGGAGGGCACGCTGTGACCCCTGTCGACGATGGCTGGCACCGGCTCGTCCGGCTGCTCGACGAGCGCGAGATCGTCCTGCGCACCACCGGCGACCGGCTCGGCTACTTGGCCCCGCCCGGCGCGCTCGACGAAGAGGCCACCGGGCTCGTCCGGGCCCACCGGGAACGGCTGCTGGCCACCCTGACCGGCTCCGGCACGGCCCTCGCCGCCGCACCCGCCGGGGTGGCGCAGCGCCGGATGCACCGGGCGCACGGCCGGGTGGCGGACCCGGCGGTGTGGAACATCACCCAGCGGATCGCCCTGCGCGGGCCGCTGGAGCCCGAGCGGCTGGCCGCCGCGCTGACGGCGCTGACCGGGCGCCACGAGAGCCTGCGCACCAGCTACCGGGACACCGACCTGGGCCTGCTCCAACAGGTGCTGCCCAACGCCCCGGTGCAGCTCCCGGTCACCGACCTGCGCACGCTCACGCCCGGGGCGCGGGACGCGGCGCTCGCCGAGGCCGCCCGGGCCGAGAGCGACCGCCCCTTCGACCTGGCCACGGCCCCGCTGCTGCGCGCCCGGCTGCTGCGGCCCGCCGACGACGCGTGGGTGCTGCTGCTGACGCTCCATCACATTGCGGTCGACGGCTGGTCGTTGGCCACCCTGCTGGCCGACCTGGGCACGTTGTACGGCCCGGACGGGCGGCTGCCGGAGGACCCGGGCCGGATGACCGACCACGCCTGCTGGGAGCGGACCGTGGTCACCCGGGCCGCCGTCGCCGTGGCCGCCGACCACTGGGCCAAGACCCTGGACGGCGTCGCGTCGGCGGCGGAGCTGCCCACCGCCCGGCCCCGCCCCGAGCAGCGCTCCGGGCGGGGTGCCACGGCCGCCTTCCGCCTCCCCGCGGCACTGGCCGAGGCGGTGGGCCGCTACGCCGCCGCCCGCTCCACCACCGCCTCGGCCGTCCTGCTCGCCGCCTACGCGCGGCTGCTGGGCGAGCTGAGCGGGGCGGCGCAGACCCTGGTGGTGCTCTCCCACGCCAACCGCACCCGGCCGGCCGACGAACGGGTCGTCGGCCTGCTCACCTTCGGCCTCCCGATCCGGCTGCCCACCCGCTCCCCGGGCGGGTTCGGGGAATCGGTCGACACGGCCGCGACGGCGATCGCCACCGCCCTCGACCACGCCACCGTCCCCTTCGGCCTGCTGGTCGAACCGCTGCGCGAACGCGGCGTCCGGCTGCCGGACGCGTACCCGCAGGTCCTGCTCACCGTGCAGAGCACCCCGCCCGCCGTCCTCGACCTCCCCGGCCTGACCGCCGAGGTCGAGGACGTGCCGGGCCCCTCGGCCCGCTCCGACCTCCTGCTGGTCCTCACCCCGGACACGGACGGCTACGCGGGCCTGGCCGAGTACGACGCCGACCTGTTCGACCCGGACACCGTGCGCTCCTGGCTCGACGCCCTGGTGAACGACCTGGCCCGGCACCTGACGGACCGGCCAGGCTGACCGACCGGACGGACCGCCCCCGGGCGGGGCGGTCGGGGACCAGAATTTTCCGTGGAAAATTCTCCCAGCACGAGAGCACACCGGGGAGGACCGCCGGCGCCCCGCTCACGGCCGGCTGTCCTCCCTGGTCCAGGCGCCGACGCCGAGCCGCCCCGTGGTACCCAGGTCGATCTCCGGGACGACCATCACCGGGGCCGCGTCAGGGGTGGCCCGGACCCGCACGTAAGGGGCGTTCACCGGGCTGCCCGCCTCCACGGTGTTGCGCCACACCAGCGTGGACCGGGCGCCCTCTCCCGGGCGCAGCACGACCTCCTGCGGCGGGTCGTCCGCGCCGGTGCCGCCGGCGATCCCGGCACCGCCGGACAGGAAACGCACCCCGTCGACCGGCCGGTGCTCCACGTCGAGCAGTTGCAGCTTCGGGTAGCCGTTGACGGACACCGCGGACGTCCCGCAGTTGCGCAGGTGCAGGCCGACCACGCGCAGGCCCATCGCGGCGTCGCCGTCGTCCGCGTACAGCCGCAGGCCCGAGGCCGGGCAGGGGCCGCCCGGCTGCGAGGCCTCGGCGCTGGGCACACTGCGGACCTGGACGATCTTCACCAGCGGTCCGGCGCCCGGCCGCGCCTGCCCGTGCCCGTCCAGCTCGATCCGCCCCTTCGCGGTGGCCCCCGGAGCGAGCGAGGTGACGACCTGCGTCACGTTGTCCAGCGCACCTCCGGCCGCCGAGAGGCGGCTGAACACCGCTGTGACATCAGAGGTCTCGTCCCCCGGATTGGTCACCTCGTACTCCGCGCAGGCCGCACTGGCGGCCGTGATCCGCACCCCGCCCTGCGCGAGCCCGGGCGACGCCTGCCCATTGCGGGACGCCGACGGCAACGGCGCCCCGCACGGCCCGGCACCGCCGGAGGCCGCCGAAACCCCGGTCGCCCGCTCTCCGCAGCCCACGAGCAGGGCCGCGCAGGCCGCGACCACCACGACAGCGGCAGCGGGCCGGCGGGCCGTCAGGTGATTCCCGGCGTTCTCGAACTGATGCATCAGCCGATGCGATCACGAACCACCCGCAACGCCTATGAGCTGCGCCACTGCCCGCGCAACAGGACCGCAACGATCCGCCCGGCGCCCGCCGAACCGAGGCCGGCCAGGCCTCCGGGCGTCCCTTCGCGCCCGCCGGCACCGTTGCCATCGGTGACCGGGCCCCGCTGCCCGATGGTCCGAACCGGTCGCCTTCCGGTGCGGGGCGTGGTCTGCCGCACGCGGTGGGGGATGTTCCGCGCCGGAGGCCACCCACAGAAAGGATTCTTCATGGTGGAGCACGTGTTCGCGCGCGTGGTACGGACGGTGACCGTCTCGGCCCTCGCCCTGGCGACGAGCGTCGGTGCGAGTGGTACGGCCGGCGCCGCCTCGCCGGAGGAGCACCCCGTCGAGGTGAGCATCGGAGCCTCCGGCCTGCAGGCACCGGACACCGCGAAGGGCGGCCTGGTCAGCTTCCGGGTCAAGACGGACGACCCGAACGGCCGGCAGCTGCAGCTGCTGCGTCCGCACGAGGGAGTGACCATCGACCAGGTCCTCCGGGACCTCGCCGACGCGGTCAGCCCGTCGCCGGCCACCGCGGGCGCCGGGATCCGGGCGGTGAACGGCGAGGCGGACCTGCTGGGCGGGGCGCTGGTCACCTCGCAGGTGCACGAGCAGTTCACCGAGGAGGTCAGCCCCGGGCCGGTCTACCTGCTGGACCTCACCGCGTTCCGGGCGGACCCGGCCCACCCGGTCTCCAGGAAACTGAACCTGGTCGGTACGAACGGCCAGAACGACAACCAGGTCCGCTTCGACGACGGCATCGTGATCGAGAAGGACACGGCCGAGGGCCCGCGTTTCCAGACCGAGGACGTCGACCACGCGCACCTGGCCTACCTGGTGCACGACGAGTCCGAGCAGATCCACGAGATGCAGCTGCGGCCGATCGGTGCGGACACCACCGACGAGCAGATCGGGGAGTACCTGAGGGACGTCGCGCTGGGCGGCCTGCCGGCCCGGTCCCCGTTCACCGGGCCGGCCACCGGCCTCGGCGCCATGTCCGGCGACCGCACCGCCTCCGTGCAGGCCCACGGCCTGCAGCCCGGACGGTACGTCCTGCTCTGCATGATTCCCGACGAGCGGACGGGCGTCCCGAACGCCGGCCTGGGCATGCGCAAGATCGTCACCCTGAAGTGACCGGCCGGGCCCTGGCACGCCGGCGGCAGCGGGCTGTCAGGGCCGGCCGCCCCGGTTGGCGCACCGTCGCGGTGGTGGGCCAGGTCAGGCGCCGAGTACGTCGTCGGCGCTGCGGGGTTCCGTGCGCGGCTGCCGGTTGAGCTTGTGGCGCGCGATGGAGGACCGCCGGTAGACCTCCTTGCGGGCCCGCATGATGTTGCCCAGGGGCGCGTGCTCGGCGGTGACCCGCCAGGGCGTGAAGGACAGCGAGTCCATCTTCTCCAGGTTCTCGGGGCCGGAGATGTCCTGCTGCGGCAGCCGCAGCTTCGCCACGGTGACGGACGGCGAGAGCTGCTCGGGCCACTCCACGGTGGTGTCCTCCACCGGCATGCGCTCCAGGTCGGTGCAGAGCTGGACCTGGATGTCGAAGGCGTAGGGCCGCTCCTGCAACTCGGCTTGCAGGGCCGGTCGGAAGAACTCCGCCCCCGAGGCCGGGTCGATGGTGCGCCGCACCACCGCCGCGGCGAAGGACGGGTCGGGGGTGATGCGCACCTTGGCGATGTAGTCCCCGTGCCGGACCGCGCCCATCGTCCAGTAGCTGGACAGCAGCAGGTTCGCCGGAGGCGTCTTCGACAGGCGCAGGAAGGCCAGGAACTCGTCCCAGGCCCAGTCCTCCTGGTCCAGGGTTCCTTTCCCGGTCACGAACTCGGTGAAGAACCGATGCGCGCCGGGTCGGCCCTGGGAGAAGTACGCCGGCGCGTTCAGGAACAGTTCCTGGATGAACAGGTAGTGCTCGACCGTGTTGCAGAAGAAGACCGGTCCGTTGATGTTGGCGTAGTCGAACGTGCCCGTGTCCGGTTCGTCCTCCAGCAGGGTCGGGCCGGGGACGTCGAACATCTTCAGCGCCAGTCCGGTGGCGGCACCCAGTCGCGCGTCGGCGCCGGCGTGGGGCGAGCCGTTGGAGAAGCGGATCAGCGCATCGTGGGTTCCCGCAGTCGCGTAGATTCCCTGGGCGTACTCGGGGGGCAGCCCGGCCAGGATCTCCACTTCCCCTCGGACCAGCCCGTAGCCCTTGGCGTGGGCGTCGCGCAGGGCCCGTCCGGTGCCACCGGCCTCGACCGACTCGGCGATGTAGCTCTCGGTCTTCTCGATCACCGTCTGCACGTCGCGGTCGAAGTGCGGGTCGTCGTCTTCGACGTCGGGCGTGTAGCGGACGAACTGTGCTGTCATGACTCCGACCTCTCCTCGGAGAGCGTGATCGGACCTCAGGGGGTGGGAACCGCCCTCAGTCCTCCAGCTCGGCGAGCCAGCGCAGGGCACGCAGACCCGGCAGGAAGCAGTACTCGCCGCCGCGGGTGACCACGAAGCTGGGCAGGTTCTTCAGGCGGCGCCGGACCGGCTTCTCCGGGATGGTGACGCTGCCGGTTCCGCCGTGGTGTCCGGCCACCGGGTCCTTCTCGCCGGGGTAGCCGATGAAGTTGCCGTCGTTGACCCATTCGGCCTTGATGAACTCGAACTGCCGTTCCAGATGGGCCCCCATGAACACGCCGACCAGGCCCCGCTCGGCGCCGTCGTCCTCCAGCACGCCCTCCGGCAGCGGCGGGCCGTAGGTGGTGCCGCGACGGATGAGCCGGTGCATCCGTGCGTCGCCGATGATGGTGGAATCGCGGGGGTTGGTGCGTCGGATGTGCGCACCGGCCGGGCACCGGAAGCCGCGATCGTCGTTCTCCCGGTACAGGAAGTCGTTGACGCGGCGCGGATCGGCCGCCAGCTCCGGATCATCGTGCTCCGGCGCCAGCGTCAACGGCGCCCCGCTCGGCCAGCGCCCGACCATCTTCGCCGCCAGCAGTGCCTCCTCCTCGGCGCTGGAGCTGTTCGCACGCAGGTACCGGCGCCAGGCCGCCACGTTGGTGTGGATCTTGCGAACGGCCACGTAGGTCCCGTTGCGTCCCAGCACGTCGGGGCTGGGCACGGGCGGCAGGCTTCCGGTCTCGTCGGGGTAGCCGAGGATGAACTCGCCGGCCTTGATCGGGGCTTCCTGCGGGTTGGAGCCGGGCAGCCCGACGCCCTCGATGTTCGGATGGCTGATGCCGTCACGGAACCCGAAGGTGGTACGCCCGGTCGGGAGCTGGTGGACCTCCTGCTGCCAGATCACCCGGACACCGGGCGTGTCCTCGTAGGCGACACGGGCCCGCCCCAGCTCCCTCTCCAGCTGCGCCGCATCGGAGGAGAGGGCGCTCAACGCGATGTGGACCTCACCGGTTCCGAACGGGGCCTCCCAGCGGGCCGGTGCACTCTCGCCCACGTCGCCGATCAGCTCCGCCCGAGCGGCCATGCCCTCACGGAACGCCCGCGGAAAGCTGTCCAGCGACTCCTGGGGCACCCCCAGGGCCCGCAGCCCCTGGTGGGTGAACGCCACGGTCACCCAGGCATCCCGGCTCGGGTCCACGCCGGGCAGACCGCCCGAGGCCAACGGGAGCAGTCGGCGCAGCAGGGCGCGCCCGGCGTGGCGGTCATCCACGCGCAGGAAGACGAACCGTCCCTCGTAGGGCACGGGCCGCGGACGCAGGGCCCCGCTCTGGACGTCGTCGATCTCGACGCGCACGCCCGCCGCGCTGCCGCTGTCCGCTGTGTTCATGGTTGCTTGTGCCTCTCCACATCTGTCTCTTGTCTCTGCGTCTGTCGCTGCCTGGACAGCCCTGCGACGGCCGGCTCGCACCGGCCGAGTCGGTCCGCCGGTGGTGGGCGGGCTCCGACGGTTGGCCGTGTCCGGGTGCTAGGCCGAGGCTTCCTCCAGCAGCTTCTGGAAGGCCGGCGTGGCCACCAGCTCCGCGTTGGCCGGGTTGTCCAGCGCGGCCCGGAACTGGGGGGTGTCCAGCACCTCCTGGAACGCGTCGTCCACGCGGTGGTCCTTGTAGATCTGTTGGACGGTGAGGTCGGGGTAGGCGCTGACGAAGACCCTCGCGGGCTCCTGGTGGGCGACGAACCAGTCCTTCACTCCCGGATCGGCGACGCCGGGGAACCCTTCGCTGTGCGAGAAGATCTTGTCGAAGCGGGACCCGACCACCGTCTGGGCGAAGTCGTCGATGTAGGTGTCCCAGGAGCCGTCGAAAACGCTGGCGAACATGAACCGGGTGTCGTCGTCGAAGATCACGTGCCGTGCGTCGTGCAGGGTGCCGATCTGGCGCACCGCCGCATGGGCGCTCTCGTCGTGCGCCGCGTCGGCGAGCGTCGCGAGATCCTTACGCAGCGCATCCGCATGGCCCGGCTTGATCCTGGTGAAGACGGTGAACTCACTGCAGACCCCATCCGACCTGCCCGGGCGCTCGGGGTGAGCCGACTGGGTCGCGCCTGTCGTCGCGGTCATCGTGACGGCCTCCTGCCGTGGTCGGTGCGAGGGACGCCAACCGCCCGAACATGAGGCGCCATCGCCCTCACCTCTTCATCCTGACCCGAGCGCGGTGGGGGCACCACCGGGCAACGGACAGGCCGAGGCCCTCGGAGTTCCGAGAAGCTCACGAGGACAGCGTCGTCGGAGCGGAGGATCATGGAAGACGGGCCTGCCGGGTTCGTCGTCGTCACGCGCTCTGACTCCCCTCTGGAGGCAATCATGGGCAAAGTTCTCGGTGACATCCTGGGTCTCGCCGCCGGCGTCGCGATCAGCCCGCTCCCGATCATCGCCATCATCCTCATCCTCGCCACGCCTCGGGGACGCCTCAACGGAGTCCTCTTCACCGTCGGCTGGATCCTGGGACTCTCGGCGCTGGGCGCGGTGATGCTGGCGATCGCTTCCCCCGCAGGCGCCTCTGCCCACAATCACCCGGCCACCTGGGTGGGAGTCCTCAAGCTCGCCCTGGGCCTGTTCCTCGTCCTCTTCGGCGCCCGGCAATGGCACCGGCGCCCGAAGGATCCGTCGCAGGCCCAGCTGCCGAAGTGGATGAGCGCGATCGACCGCCTCACGCCGGTCAAGGTCCTCGCACTCGGACTGGCCCTGTCCGCGCTCAACGCCAAGAACGCCCCATTGACCCTCGCCGCGGGCGCCGCGATCGGCTCGGCCGGACTGCCGGTGGGGCAGCAGATCGCCTCACTGGCGATCTTCGTCGTGATCGCCACCCTCGGCCTGTTGGCCCCACTGGGAGTCTTCCTGCTCGGGGGAGAGCGAGCCCAGATCACGCTCGGTAACTGGAAGAACTGGGCAGCCCAGCACAACGTCGCCGTGATGGCGGTCCTGTTCTTCGTGCTCGGGTTGAAGCTGCTCGGAGACGGGATCTCCGTCCTCACGTCCTGACAGGCTGCTCCGTGAATCCCTTTCCTGGCGCGGATGTTCGTGGCCTTGGAGGCGTCAGGTCGCGCCGACCGGCAGGGTGCGGCACTGCCTAGGTTTCGCGCCGGGTCTCGCGCTGGGTCCCGCGTTGGAGATCGGCCACACGGTGGAGGGCGGTCTTGAAGGCGGCGTACTCCCGCGCGCCCAGGGCCTTCGCGTGGCGCTCCTCGATCGAGCGCATGATGGCGGCGGCCGCCGCCATCTGGAGCAGGCCTCGTTCGGTGGGGTGGATCAGTTTGGCGCGGCGGTCCGCGGGGTCGGGTCTGCGTTCGACGTAACCCAGGCGTTCGAGGTCGTCGACGAGGGTCCCGATGACCTGCTTGTGCTGTCCGGAGGCGCGGGCGAGTTCGCTGGCGCGGATGCCGTCGGTACGCAGGTAGGCGAGCACGGCGCCGGCGCGGGGCTGGATGTCGTCGAAACCCTGTTCGGCGAGCACGGTGAACAGCTCGCGCTGGACGGAGAAGAGCACCCGGGCGGCGAGCACGCCGAGGTCCGGTTCCGCCGCCTGGTGTCCGCTCAACGCCTCTCCCGCTTCCGCCGTCTTTGGGCCCGCCCCGCGTTCCGCCCTGTGACCAGCAACTTTAGTCGCCCGCCCGGTGGGCTCGGGCGGCACCCCAGGCGTTCCGGCGCCCCGCCCTGACCAGTGCTTGCGCCCCGGGGGGCAGGGGTATAGCGTCAAAGTAGTCACTAATCTTGACTATCAAGATTAGTGACTACTGGCCGCCAACGGAGCCGTGGTTCAACCCGAAGGAGCGCACGATGAGTGAGCACAGCAAGTTCCTGGAGCCGGTCACCCGGGAGAACGCCGCCGTGGTCCTGGTCGACCACCAGGTGGGCCTGCTGTCCGGCGTCCGGGACATCCCGCTCGGCGAGCTGAAGCACAACGTGGTGGCGCTGGCACGCGCGGCGACCGTGCTCGGCATCCCGCTGGTCGTCACCACCACCGCGGCCGACAGCATGTGGGGGCCGACCACCCCGGAACTGGTCCAGGCCCTGCCGGCCGGACAGCGGATCATCGACCGCAGCACGGTCAACGCCTGGCACGACGGCCGGGTCCGCGAAGCCATCGAAGCCACCGGGCGGCAGAAGCTGATCTTCGCCGGAGTGTCCCTGGAAGTGTGCGCGGCGCTGCCCGCGATCGCCGCGACGGCCGCCGGGCACCACGCGTACGTCGCCGTGGACGCCTCCGGCACCTTCAGCCAGGCCAAGCGCGAGGCGGGACTGCTGCGCATGCAGCAGGCGGGCGTCACCGTCTCCGACTACGCCACCCTCATGGTCGAGGCCCTGGCCGACAACGCCGCCCCCGAGGCCGGCGACCTCTACGCCGCCCTCGACATGCCCTTCGCCGTCCTGGTCGGCCAGATCTCAGCGGTCGCCCGCCCCGCGTGACGGTCGGCGTACTCGCCTGACCCGGCCGTCACCGACCTACGCCACGGGGGGATGTGCCTCGCCCCGTCGCCTGTCAGTGCCAGCTGGCATGCTGCCGGGCAGAAGAGGACGGCAACGGGTGGCAAGGGCTGTGTGCGATGGGTTTTGAGGGCGGGGTCTGGCGTCTGGTGCGCGGGGAAGAGCTGGTGGGCGAGATCGTGGTCGAGGAGACGGACTTCCCCTGGCTCCACGGGCGCTTCGTGCCGGGAACGGCGTTCCCCGCCGTCCAGCCGCTCTTCGCCCGTTCGCTCGCGTTGTCCGAGGCGGAGGACTGGGAGGCCTTCGACGACGCGTGCGACGAGATCACGAGCACCGTGTCGATGCTCTCGCCCTCGGGCCCGGTCGCCGAGTTCCTGCTGCACATCCAGGGCGACAGGGCCTGGTTCCGGTGGAATGACGAGCCGTTCGAGGACGCGGACGGGCAGGGCGGAGGTGAGGCGGGCAGCGCCGGACCGTCCGCGGGAAGTGACGTCGACGGCAACCTCGGCCTCGACCTGCCGGTGATGACGTGGGAGCGGTTCTGGCAGCTGATCGAGGTCCTCGGGGGCGGGGCCGGTATCGAGACGTGCGAGCACCTCGAAACCGCCTGCGCCTGTCTGGTCGAAGTTCTCGCATGCGAGCCGCTGGGCCAGATCATCGGCTTCGGCGAGCGTCTCGCCGAGGCGCTGCACCGCCTGGACCAGGAGCAGTTCGGGACGCTGCCGATCACCGGGGCGGTGTTGCCCGACGGCTCGCCGTTCCCTCAGTCGAGCGACCACTTCCTGTACGCGCGAGCCGCGGTCGTGGCTGCGGGCCGCGACGTGTACGAGAGCATGTTCCACGATCCCGAACGGTTCGCTCCGTTCACCGCGCGACAGTGCGAACCGCTGCTCTACGTGCACGAGGAGGCGTTCGAGCAGGTGACCGGGGCGGAGTGGGACCGCCTCACCCGCTACGACTACGAGTCCTGCTCGAACGCCGACGGCTGGCCCGAGCTGCGCGGCTGAGCGCCGCCTGTCGCAGAGCACCGTTCGCCGCAGGCCCCGGCCCCGCTCGGCGGGCGAGCGGGGCCGGGTTCCCTGGCGGCTGCCGGTCCGTCCGGCAGGCGAGCAGGCGGCTCAGGCTTCGATGTTCTCCAGGTCCGCGAGCAGGCCCGGGCGCGTCGGCTTCCAGCCGAGGGCGGCGCGGGTGTGAGTGCTGGAGGCGGGTTGGTCGGCCGCGAAGACCGGGCCGAGGGGGCCGAAACTCTCCTGCGGCACCGGCTCGACCGGAAGGCCGAGCCGCCGTCCGATGACCGCGGCGATGTCGCGTACCGCGTCGCCTTCGTCGGCGACGGCGTGCCACGCGGATCCGGCCGGGGCCTTCTCCAGGGCGAGCCGGAACAGGGCGGCGGCGTCGAGCGCGTGGACGGCGGGCCAGCGCTGCGCGCCGTCTCCGGGGTAGCCGACGGCGCCGGTGTCGCGGGCGATGTTGGTGAGCAGCCCGGCGAACCCGCCCTGGCCCTGGTTGTGGACCGTGCGCGGCAGCCGTACCGCCGAGCTGCGCACGCCGCGTGAGGCGAGTGCGAGTGTGCGGTTCACCGACAGGCTGCGTCCGCTGACGGGGCCGTCCAGCGGCAGCGGGTCCTCCTCGGTCGAGGCGCGTCCCGCCACGAGGGGCGTGCCGGACGCGGTGACGAGAGGCCTGTTCGTGCCGACGAGGGTGTCGCCGAGGGCCGTGAGTGCGGCGCTCTCCTCGGCGATCCCTCGCGCGAGTGCGTCGGGCGAGCTGAAGTCGTTGCTGAAGGCGAGGTGGATGACGCCGTCCGCCTGTTCCGCGCCGGTCCGCAGCACGTCGAGGTCGGCGAGCCCGCCGCGGAGCACGTCGGCGCCGGCGGTTTTCGCGCCGGCCGCGGAGGCGTCGGATCGGGCGAGGGCGGTGACCAGGTGGCCTGCGGCGAGCAGTTCGGCGACGACGGCAGAGCCGATCAGGCCTGTGCCGCCGGTGATGAAGACGCGCATGGTGAGCTCCGAGGAGTGATGCGACTGTTGTCCCATCACTGTACGACGCGATGCGACACTTGTCCCGTCATCTAGACTGGCAACATGCCGCGATGGAAACCCGATGCCCGACAGCGCCTGGTCGTGGCTGCGCTAGGCCTGTTCGCCGAGCAGGGCTACGACGAAACGACCGTCGCTCAGATCACCGAGCGGGCAGGGCTCACGCGGAGCACCTTCTTCCGCCACTTCACCGACAAGCGCGAGATCCTCACCATGGGACAGACGGCGCTCAGCCGTCTGCTGGCCGAGGGCATCGACGGCGCCCCCGCGGACGCGACGCCGATGACGGCCGTCGCGGCCGGACTCGAGCGCGCATCGGGCGAGATGACGTCGTTCAACCGGGAGCTCAGCCCGCTGCTGCACGCGGCGATCGAGGCGAACGCGGAGTTGCAGGCGCGCAACGTGCTGAAGTGCATCGGCATGGCCACGGCGATGGTCGACGCGCTGAAGCGACGGAACGTCGCGGAACCCGTGGCGCAGGTGGCCGCCGAACTCGGCGTCCTCGCGTTCAGGCTCGGCTACGCCCGGTGGACCGACCCCAGCCACGACGAGGACCCCGGCGGGCTGGCGCCCCACACGCGCGCCGCGTTCGACGAACTCCGCGCGGCAGTCGCTGTGCTCCACTGAGCTCCGCCGATCTCCGCTGAGCCCCGTATCGGCCGCTACGAGGAATCCTGCCGCCGGTTGCTGCCGCGTAGAGTGGATACGGAGAGTGCTGGATCACGGCTTCCCTTCTCGGAGGGTTATCGGTGAGACACGCGGATGCCTCCGGCGAGGCGGTGTCGGTCCGGCTGTTCCTGGACTTGGTCGACGGCGGCGCGAGTCGCGCCCGGCCGATCTGATCTGCGCGTCGACGCCTCGTCTCGGGAGAGGCGATCCTGCTCGCGGCGGTTGCGGCGCGCGGGAGGAGACCTTCGCCATGAAACTGACCGCCGAGCGGCTGCGGACCTCCGTCCGCAGTGCCGCTCCGACCTCCACGCATCCGCCGCCGGTGTCCGCCGCCGACGTCGGCCTGCTGGTGCTCCGGCTGGCCGGCCTGCTGCTGGCCGGCCACGGTGCCCAGAAACTCTTCGGCCTGTTCGGTGGCGCCGGTCTGCATGCCACCAGTAAGGGCTTCGAGGCCCTGGGCTACCGGCCCGGCGTCCTCTTCGCCACGCTGGGAGGAGCCTCCGAGCTGTGCGGCGGCCTGGGCCTCGCCCTCGGGCTGTTCACCCCGCTGGCCGCCGCCGCCGTGATCGGGGTGATGATCAACGCGATGTCCGTCACCTCGGGCAGAGGCCTGTGGGCCGACAAGGGCGGCATGGAGTACCCGCTGTGCCTGGCGCTGATCGCGATCGCGGTCTCCGCCATCGGCCCCGGACGCCTGGCACTGGACCGCCCGTTCCGGTGGGGCCAGGGCGGGTGGTGGAGTGCGGCCGTCGCTCTGGGGATGGGCGGCATCGGCGCGGGCATCGTGCTGTCCCTGCAAGGGGTGACTCTCTAGCGCCGCGTCAGCACCGCGTTGGACCACCACTACGTGCGCGAAGCCGGGACCAGCAACCTGTCGCATCCCTCAGCAGGTGTGGCCGCTGGGCAGCGCGGAACCGTCCGACTCGCTGAGCCCGGCACGCGGGCACGCCGTCATCCGGCGTGGTCGTAGTCCGGCAGGATCACGTCGCTGTGGGCGGCGCGTCCCCCGGCGCCCGCCGAGGTGGTGGGGTTGCGCAGGGCCGCGTTGCGGGTGTCGAGCATGTCCTGGGTGCCGGGGATGAGGCTGGTGCCGCCGGAGGCGGCCAGCGCCTGGTTCCGCTCGACGAAGGGGCGCGCCTTGCGCTCGTAGGCCGCGAAGGCGGCCGCGTGGTCGGCGTGGGAGGCCAGTTCTCCGGCCAGGAGGTAGGCGCCGACGAGCGAGACGCTGGAGCCCTGGCCGGACAGGAACGAGGTCGCGTGGGCCGCGTCACCGGCGAGGGCGACGCGGCCACGGGACCAGGTGGGCATGTGGATCTGGCTGACGACGTCGAAGAACAGGTCGTCGGCCTCGCGCAGCGCGTCCACCAGGCGCGGGAGGTGCCAGCTGCGCTCGGGGAAGGCGGCGGCGATGAGTTCGCGCTGCGCCTGTGGGTCCCGGATGGCGTCGACGGGGGCGTCCTCCCGCTTGAGGAGGAGGAACCCGTGTATGTGGTCGGCGGGTTCGTGGGCGTAGAGGACGGCCGCGCGGCCTGGCGTGTTCCAGATGATCCCTTCGTGGGCGAGGCCCAGGTCGTTCGCGAGGGTGAAACCGGCGAAGACGTGGCCGAGGTAGCGGTGGAACGCGTCCTCGGGGCCGAAGACCAGCCCGCGGGTGTTGGAGTGCAGCCCGTCGGTGCCGATCACCAGGTCGAAGGTGCGGTGGGCGCCGCTGTCGAAGGTGACGTCGACGCCGTCCGCCCGGTCGTCCAGGGTGGCGATGGAGTCGCCGAAGAGGAACTCGACCCGGTCGCGGAGCGGGGCGTAGAGGGCGCCCGCCAGGTCGCCGCGCCGTACTTCCAGGTCCAGGCCTGTGGCGCCTCCGGTGACGGCCTCGGGGGCGACGGAGCCGATGAGCGCCCCGTCCGCGTCCACGAACGAGAGCTTGCGCGTGTCCACGTGGGCTGCGCGCAGTTGCGGGAGCAGCCCCATGCGGTCGACGACCTCGCGGGCGGCGCCGCGGATGTCGATGGCGTACCCGCCGCCCCGTACGGCTGACGCCCGTTCGACGACGGTGACGTCGAAGCCGTAGCGGTCGAGCCAGTAGGCGAGGGCGGGGCCGGCGATGCTCGCGCCCGAGATGAGGACCTTGCGGTTCGCGGAGTGGTTGTTCACGGTGTGCTCTCCTCCTGGCGGCGCAGCCCGGCGGTCGCCTCCTGGCGGTCACACCGAAGATGCGTACCTTAGGTATCTTTATGGACGGCACAGTGCACCCGCGGAGAGCGGGCGCAGCCCCAGGATATAGATACCTAAGTTAGGTATTCAAGTGGAGGTGGTGGTCCGATGACCGCGGACTCGCCGGACGACCCCGGCGCGGACGAGCAGGCGGCAGCCGTCTGGGCGGCCCTGCCCCGGCTGGCCCAGCTGAGCAACGCCATGACCCGCGGACGCCTGGCCGAACGGGCGGCCGACGCAGCGGGACTCGCCCTGGAGCGCCCCGCGCTGAGCGCGCTCATGACCCTGCACATGGCGGACCGGCCGCTGCGCATCGGGGAGATCGCCGAACGGATGCAGGTGGTCGGCCCGCACGTCACGCGACAGGTCCAGGCGCTGGAGCGGCGCGGCCTCGTCCACCGCGTCGGCGACCCGCACGACCGGCGTGCCAGCCTCATCGAGGCGACCACTGAAGGAACGAGGGCGGCGAACGCCTACGCGACGTCCATGATCGGCTGGTTCACGGACGCGATAGCGCACTGGCCGGACCAGGACCGCGAGGACCTGGGCCGCCTGCTCGCGAAGCTGGCCGACGACGTCATCGCCCGCCTGGCCCTCCTCGACGACGACGGCGGCGGATGACGGCACCTGAACGGTCAAGGCGGCACCTCGAAAACCCGTCCCACCCCACCTCGTTCGGGTGAAACCTCCGCGGCCGCCGGCATCGGAGGGCCCGGACGGCGACATCATGCCTCCATGATCACTTCGCATCCCCGACCCGCCCGACGGGTGCGTGCGGGCACTGCCGCCCTCGCCGCCCTCGGTGCGCTCGCCCTCACCGCCACGACTGCCGCCGCCGCCCCCGCCGCCCCCGCACCACGCCAGGCCGCCCCGTCCACGCGTACGGTCGCCGAGCCGCACTGCGGCGAATGGGTCGACTACAACGGCAACGAGGACCGCCGGATGAAGAGCTGGCTGTGCCTCTACGACAGCGGGGACGGGGGGATCTACCCGACGCTGTGGACCGAGTGCGGCTGGTGGAAGATCATCGGCTGGGCGGACCCGCCGAACGGCTGCCGCATCTGGGAGCCCAGCTCCTACGAGATCACCTTCCCGGACGGCACCAAGACCAAGGACGCGCTCTTCCCCGGTGCCTCCGGCAAGAACAGTGCCGCGAGCAACGGCAGCACCTACCCCTGCCAGAACGGCACCTGGAAGCTGTGGTCCTACTACGGCGTCCAGATGAAGGACGTCCTCGGCAACTGGGGCAGCAACGTGGCCGCCACCCACGAGGCCACCTTCAACGTCACCTGCCCCTGACCCGAAATCCGCTGAGGGTCCGGCCTGGTCCGGACCCCCACTGCCGGGCAGTTCACGATCGTGCCCCGAACCGGCCGCCGCAGCCGCACCGTTGACCGTCGATCGCCGTTGGTCCGGTCCGCGGCGGCACGCCCCGCCGTCGCGCCCCGCCGTTGCGTCGCCTCCTATCGGGCGGCGGCCTCGTGGTGAATCATGGAGGCGGCCGAACGGAGCGAGGGCCTCGGGGCGGATGACACAAGGTCGGCCGTCGGTGGTCCTCATCGAGTGGGACGGGAACAGCATGCCTCTTAGCGGCGAATACCAGCCGAGCCCGGAGAAGTGGGTCAGCGACCAGGTCGCGTTGTACGAGAGCTCCGGGGGCACCGAGGGCACGACGCTGCGGGGCGTGCCGGTGGTCGTCCTCACCAGCCTGGGGGCCAAGAGCGGCAAGATCCGCAAGAACCCGCTGATGAGGGTGGAACACGAGGGGACGTACGCCCTGGTGGCCTCGCAGGGCGGCGCGCCCAAGAACCCCACCTGGTACCACAACCTGGTCGCCCACCCGCGGGTCGAGCTCCAGGACGGCGCCGTGCGCCAGGACATGACGGCGCGCGAGGTCGAGGGCGCGGAGCGGGAGCTGTGGTGGGCCCGCGCGGTCGAGGTCTGGCCGGACTACGCCGAGTACCAGACGAAGACGGACCGGGTGATCCCCGTCTTCGTGCTGGAGCCGGAGACCGCCGGCCGTTGACCCCGAACGGCTCGGGCGGGACCCGGAGCACCAGAAACCGCCCTCCCGCCCGAGCCCTTCGGCCTGCCGCGCCGAACCGTCGGGCGGTCCTGGAAGAGCTGGGCGGTCAGCAGCTTGGCCACCGGCCTCTCCTTGGGCAGTTCCCCGTTCGGACGCCGTCCCGGCTATCGTGTCGGGTATGACGTACCGCGTGCAGTACACCGTCGAGGCGAGGACGACGATCGACGCCCTGCCCGCCGAACGTCGCGATCTGCTGGAGCGTGCACTGGGTGTTCTCGCCCGCGACCCGTACCACAAGACGGCGACGGCACCGATCGGCCCCGACGAGCACCTGCGCAAGGCTTACGCCGCGCCCGGCGTCGTGGTGGAATTCATGGTCGCCGACCATGTCCTGGTCGTCGTCGTGCTCCAGATCTTCGACGAACTCCAGTACCTGATCGACGAGACCGACGCCCGCTGAACGGTCCCGAAGCGTCGGCCCCCGGCCACGGTCGGGCCGACCTCGGTCAGCACGGTCTTCGACCGGACCGCGTTGCGTGACTTCCCGCTGCCAGCCCCCGCATGGTCGTGCTTCTCGTAGCCGGGGTGGTCCGTCATCTCGCCCTCAAGGGCGGGCTCCAGGAGCTACTGCGTCATCTGCTGCCGGAGCCTTCCAGCGCCGGTGACGCGGGCCCGGTCGACCAGCTGCCCGATCCAACTCGACCTTCACCTCGGCCGGCCCCGCCTCGCACAGCCGGGCTGGCACGGTGCTCGCCGTCGCGGTGACCGGGCCCGGCGTCGTGGACAGCCCCACTGGCATATCGCGTCGCGGGCCTGGCACGCCTTCACCGGGCCTTGGCCGCGAGCATCCGCCGGGCGATGATGATCAGTCAGATAGCCTGCTGATTCTGCCGATCGCTCGTTCAAGGCCACAGTCCGAACCGTCACCGACCGCATTCCGGAACATCGATCGCCCTGCAGCCGCATGCGTCGGCCCGCGGCGATGGGCGTCCGCATCCGACCACGGTGGACGGCTTGGGCCAAGTCCGGTTCAGGCCAGCACAGAGCCCTAGTTGGGCCACTGGTCGGCGGGCAGGATCGTACCCAACGGCAGCGACAAGCAGCCGAAAGGAACCGGGACAGCGTCACCGCGGGACGCTCCGGATCCGGACCACTCCCTGTTGCGCGTGTGTCCCGAAGGAGCCCTGCCATGATCCGCACCCGCATCGCGAAGGCCGCCGCGGTCGCCGCCCTCGTCACCCCGCTCGTCACCGCCACCCCGCTTCCGGCGCCGCCCCTGGTGTGCACCGACACCATGGGCCGGCGGTAGCAGCCCACTTCGGGCCCACCCGCACGTCACCGGCCCGGGCGCCGCGCCCGTCGCCGCGATGGCGCCGCGCGGCCGGGGCGGTCGCCGAACCGGGGCGGTCGCCGAACCGGGGCGGTCGTCGATCCGGGGCGTTCTCACTCTGCTCTCACGTGTTGCGCGCCGGGCTTGTCCATGCCCTGTCCGGCGCACGGTCGAAGGCGAATTCCCTCACTGCCCTTGAGACCTGTCGTGGCCCAGATCTCTGGCCACGACACATCCGACCTGCGAACGAAGGAAACGTTTCACCATGAAGAGGACTGTGCGCAACGCCCTGCAACTTCTCGCGGTGAGTGGGGTCCTGGCCGGCGGGACGATGGTTGTGACGAGCCCCGCGCACGCGGCGCTGCCCGATGTGTCCTGTGGCACGGTCACCTCCGCCGACACCACCGCCGCCGTCCAACTGAACCAACAGCTCACCGGCAGCCTGCGGAACGCGATGAACGCGTACCGGATGTCCTGCGCCCGGGCCATCGTCAACACCGTGCGGGCCAACGGCTTACCGCAGCAGGCCGAGGTCATCGCGATCACCACGGCGATCGTGGAATCCACCCTGCGGAACAACCCGAACATGGAGGACCACGACAGTGTCGGCCTGTTCCAGCAGCGGGCCTCGTGGGGCACCACCGCGCAGCGGCTCGACCCGGCGACGACGACCCGCAAGTTCATCAGCGCGATGCTCTCGACGTATCCGAACAACACGTGGCAGAGCAAGTCGATCGGCGAGGTCTGCCAAGGTGTCCAGCAGTCGGCCTATCCCAGCCTCTACCAGGGGCAGGCGGCCGACGCGCAGAAGATCGTCAACGCCATCGGTCAGAGCCCCGCTATTCCGGTGGGGATGACGGGTTTTGCGTCGGCTGACTTCAATGGTGACGGGAAGACCGATCTGGCGGCGGTGGATGCGGCGACGGGGAAGATGTACCTGTACCCGGGTACCGGTGTCGGTACGTTCGGTGAGCGGAGTCTGATCGGTACCGGTTGGGACACGGTCAGCAATGTGACGCCGGGTGACTTCAACGGCGATGGGAAGGTCGATCTCGCCGCGGTGAACACCGCCAACGGGAATCTGTACGTCTATCCGGGCAATGGCGCCGGCGCGTTCGGCACGCCGTGGTTGGCGGGCACCGGCTGGAACAACCTGGACCATCTCATCGGCGGTGACTTCAACGGTGACGGGAAGTCGGATATCGCCGCGGTCGGTACTGCTGACGGGAATCTGTACGTCTATCCGGGTAACGGTGCCGGTTCCTTTGCAGCGCCGATCAACGCCGGTACCGGCTGGAACACTGTGGGTAAATTCGCGAGCGGTGACTTCAACGGTGACGGGAAGTCGGATATCGCCGCGGTCGGTACTGCTGACGGGAATCTGTACGTCTATCCGGGCAACGGTGCCGGTTCCTTCGCGGCGCCGATCAACGCCGGCACCGGCTGGAACATCATGCGCGACCTCATCGGCGGCGACTTCAACGCCGACGGCAAGGCCGACATCGCCGCCGTCCAGGCTCCGCAAGGATCCACCGGTGACATGTACTTCTATCCCGGCACCGGCCAGAACACCTTCGGCAACCGCACCAGCATCGGCACCGGCTGGTAGCCCGCCCCCCAACTCAGTAGTCGACACACACCATTTACCAGATCGAGGTAGACAGCCATGCCCAAGAACAGCCGATTCCGCCGCGCGTCCGTTCTCGTTCCGTTAATCGCCGCCATGGCCGCCGTGGGCCTGACCGCGCCGCCCGCCCAGGCCGGCTCCTCCCTCGGAGGCCCCGTCAACCGATCCGAGATCCTGCAGCGCGCCCAGTACTGGGACGACCAGAACGTCCAGTACAACCAGGGCGCGACGTACGGGGACGGCGACGGCCACACCTACCGCACCGACTGCTCAGGGTTCATCTCGATGGCTTGGCACCTGTCGGCCACCGGGCTCGGCTCGCCGACCACCAACACCCTCGACAGCCGATCGCTGAGCACGCGCATCAACAAGAGCGAACTTCGCCCCGGCGACGCGCTGGACAACATCAGCGACCACGTCGTGCTCTTCGTGAGGTGGAACAACCAGGCGACCGGGGACTTCACCTACATCCACCAGTCGAACCCGAGGACCGACGTGACCTATGGGAACGGGAACGTCTACACCGGAAACATCTCCAGCTACCCGGCAAGCAGCTACGTGGCCCTCCGCCTCAACAAGGTCGTTGAGGACAACACCACGCCTCCGCCGGCGACTCCGGTGGGGATGACGGGTTTTGCGTCGGCTGACTTCAATGGTGACGGGAAGACCGATCTGGCGGCGGTGGACGCGGCGACGGGGAAGATGTACCTGTACCCGGGTACCGGTGTCGGTACGTTCGGTGAGCGGAGCCTGATCGGTACCGGTTGGAACACGGTGAGCAATGTGACACCGGGTGACTTCAACGGCGATGGGAAGATCGATCTCGCCGCGGTGAACACCGCCAACGGGAATCTGTACGTCTATCCGGGCAATGGCGCCGGTGCGTTCGGAACGCCGTGGTTGGCGGGCACCGGCTGGAACAACCTGGACCACCTCATCGGCGGTGACTTCAACGGTGACGGGAAGTCGGATATCGCCGCGGTCGGCGTCGCTGACGGGAATCTGTACGTCTATCCGGGCAATGGCGCCGGCTCTTTCGCAGCCCCGATCAACGCCGGCACCGGCTGGAACACCGTGGGTAAGTTCGCCAGCGGTGACTTCAACGGTGACGGGAAGTCGGATATCGCCGCGGTCGGCACCGCTGACGGGAATCTGTACGTCTATCCGGGTAATGGTGCCGGTTCCTTCGCAGCGCCGGTCAATGCCGGTACCGGCTGGAACATCATGCGCGACCTCATCGGCGGCGACTTCAACGCCGACGGGAAGTCGGACGTCGCCGCCGTCCAGGCCCCTCAAGGATCCACCGGCGACATGTACTTCTACCCCGGCACCGGCCAGAACACCTTCGGTAACCGCACCAACATCGGCACCGACTGGTAGACCCTGGGTGACGCACCCGCTCTGAGCTTGGCGTTTATCGTCGCAGGTCACTCGACCTGCGACGATAAACGCTGGCTCAGAGTTCGGGGAGCGGACAGCCCCGGCCGCTGCCGATCAGCTTGTTGACGACGCTCAGCGCGTCCTCGTGGCGGAACAGCACGGCGTACGGCAGTGCCGCCGCCGAGTGCCGTCGTACCAGTGTGGTCTGGTCCTCGGGAAGTTCCGGGTCCGCGACCAGCTCGGCCTGTGCGAGCAGCTCGGGTTGGTCGGTGCGGACCAGCTCCGCAGCGCAGAACCGTTCGAGTTGGTCCGGCCACGCCACGGCGACGCTCGGGCGCGGCCCGGGGGCGGCCGCCGGGGTCGCCAGCCAGGCCCGCACCGGGTCGTCGGAGGGGACGCGGCCGGGTTCGAAGAACGACCAGAACGTTCCCGGCCACATGGCGGAGGCGCGGTAGGCGGTGATCGACACATGGCTGCCCGTGGTCAGGTCGACTGCCAGGTGCACCGGCACGCCTTCCTCGTACCAGTGCGCTCCGTACTCGCAGACGGCGAAGCGACGTCCGTCGTGGTCGAGGAGTACGAACGAGGTGTTACGGCGGCGCTCGGTGGCCAGGTCATGCCGTGTCACCAGGACGTCCAGCAACTCCTGGTGCCGTTCCGGTAGTTCCTCGCGGGAGAGGTTGAGCACGGGAGCCTCCAGGTCGGCTGTTCGGCGGATCGGGTTCCCACTCTGCCCGTCCGGGATCGATGAGGTGTGCGAATTCGAGGTTTCCGGGACGTCCCGTCGCAGCCGATCCGGTCCGAGCGCCCGGCGGTGGCCAAGCGGCGAACCGGGTGGTGGGGCGCTGCTGTTCGGACGGTGTCGGGGCCCGAGGCCGTGGGTTGTCCTGAGATACCCGGTGGCCGACACGACGGCTGACGGCGGGTCATCGCAGCTCTCGGGTGGCGAGGCAGCGTTCCTCTGTTGCCGGCCCGCCGGAGCCCTGACCCGCCGTCGAGAGGTCACCGTTGGCGGAGGCCGGCCTGATGGTCGATCCACGGGCCGATCGATGCGGCGCCGTCCGTCAGGATGCCGAGGTGGTTGTCATGTGCCACGGTCTGGAAGGTGTCGTTGGCCGGGTGGCCGGCTTGTGCCGCGTAGGCGATCACCCGGGCCGGGTTGAACACCTCGTCCTGGGCCCCGATCCACACGCCGAGCGGCTTGGTCAGGCCGCGCAGCACGGCGGCGCTGTTGTCGGCGTTCTGCGCCAGTGCCATGTTCACCGTGTAGCGCGGGACCAGCTTCGCTGACTGGACCTCCTGGGACGTGTACGCGAACCCGAGTGCCGGGGTGTGTCCGTCGAGCACGTGGTTGCTGACCGCGTTGACCACGAAGGCGCGCTGGCAGACGGTGGCGAAGTTCGAGGCGCCGCTCACCTGTTCGGTGTCGGAGTGCAGGCCGAAGTCCGGGGCGAGGAGGACATAGCCGGCTACCTGGTCGTCGATCCGGTCGAGGCTGTTGAGTACCAGGCCGGCGCCGGCCGAGTGGCCACCGACGAAGAGCGGCAGTTTCGGCTGCTGCCGGTGCACGAAGTCGACCATGGTCCGGGTGTCCTGCCAGACCTGTTCCGGTGTCGGCGCGTCACCGCGCGGGCCGCCGGAGGCGCCGTGGCCCCGAATGTCCACCAGGTACGTCGCGATGTGGTGGTCGTCGGCGAGTTCGCGGCCGAGCGGGAGGTATCCGGCCGCGCTGTTGGCGCCCGAGCCGTGGTAGAACACCAGGCTCGCGACCGGGTTGGCGGGGAGGTACGCGTGGTAGGCGAGCGGCACCCCGTCGGTCGCGGCGACCCGCCCGGTCGGGTCGGCGTTCGTGGCCGCGGTGGTCTGGTCCTGCTGCAATCCGCCCACCGCGGGCGTGGGGAAGGCGCAGGGCATCAGCGCGACGGCGGCGCCCGCACCGGTCAGCACGCCCAGTGCGGCGACGGTGACGCCCAGCACTCCCAACGCCCCCACCCATCGGCGCAGCAGCGGTGCCCGACCGGCCGCTGTGCGCTGTGTCGCGGGCCCGTCCGCGGTGCCCTGCTCCAGCCAGCGGCGGACCGCAGGTTTGCGCAGCCGCCCGTAGACCAGCAGTGGCAGGACGAGTCCGGCTGCCGGCAGTGCGCTGTCGAACCGGAGGGCCTGGTAGGCCCGGATCGCCGCGAGCAGCCCGAGCAGCACCAGTAACTGGCCGAACAGCCGTGTTCCGGGCCGGCGCAGCCGCCAGACCGTCCACCAGCAGCCGAGGCCGAAGACGGCCAGCAGCATGCCGAAGCCCCGGGTGGTGGCCGGGTAGGCCGGGTTCTGTTCCAGTAGGCCGTTGAGCACGGTGGCGACGCCCGTGAGGAGCAGCAGCATCCGGATCACGGTCACGTCGCGTGGTCGCCGCCCGGGCAGGTCGCGGTCAGCGGACATCGTCGGACTCGCTGGAGGCGCCGAGTTGTTCGGCGATCAGGGCCTGGGCCTGGTCGCACCAGGCGAGTTCCGCGTCGGCCAGGGCGATCGTGTGGGCACGGACCAGCCAGGTGGCCGGGACGGTGTCGGCGCTGCGCTCGGTCTGCTCGGGCCATTGGGCGCCGGGCACGGTCGCCGTGGCCTGATCGCGGCGGGCGTGTGCCTCGTCGCGGCGCTGCTCGATCAGCCGCAACATCGCCCGTGGACCGGCGTGGTCGCTGAACAACAGCTTGACCATGCCCTCGTCGCGCCGCTGCGCAGGCTGGGCCGGGAGGCTGAGCCAGCCGTCCAGGGCTGTCGCGCCCTGCTCGGTCAGCTGCCAGACGGTCTGCCTGCCCCGCTCGGCGGCCGGCTCGTCCGCGGCGATCAGGCCGCTCGCCTCCAGGTGCTTCAGCTGCGGGTAGAGCTGGCCGTAGCTCACGCCCCAGAAGTGCCCGACGGAGCGCTGCACGGCCTGTCGTAGCTGGTAGCCGTTGCGGGAGCTGAGCGACAGGAAGCCGAGCACCGTCCATCCCGTGGGCGTGAGCTTCGGCAGTCCGATGTCGGCGGCGCCTGGATCCTCGCTATATCTTCCAGATAGTGTCATGGGGCGAACGTACCATTCCCGCGGCCCCTCGGGGCGGCAGCCGATCCCGGCCGCTCGGAGTCAGCAGATGAGGCAGGAACAGGGGCGGCGGACACGGGAGCAGGGGCTCGATCCTGATGGTCCGGTGGACACAACGGAATTGGCTTGTGTGGGCCTGCCATTGGCTGGGAGGCTCAGAATCGTGATCGACAAGGACGTCGGAGCAGCGGAGACCACGGACGGCGCCTGGTGGCTGCGGGGCGTACCCGCGGCCGAAATGCCCTGCGGCCAGCGGCCGGAGTGGGCCGAGTTCGCCGAATCGGCCCTCGCGCGCGCCGCGTCGGCGCCGCGCGTGGCGACTGGGGAGCTGCCGGGCATCACCGGCTTCGCGGCCGTGCTGGCGCCCTTCGCCGAGCTGGCCGGAGCGCGACTCCCAACCGTCCTGCCGGACGCCGTGGCCGACCTCCGGGCCATCCGGGCGGACTTCGTCCGACAGCTCGCCGGTGCGCTGGCCCGACTGGCCGCCCGCACCCTCGTGCTGGAGCTCAACGTCGCGAGGGTGACGGGCCGCCTCGATGGCGCGGCACCATCGGATCGCTTCCGGAACTTCCTTCTTCTGGTCGGACGTCAGGATGGGCTGTCCGCACTGCTGGGCGAGTACCCGGTGCTCGCCCGCCTCCTGGCGCAGGCCTGCCGCCACGGCGGTTCGGCGTTGGCGGAACTGCTCGACCGGTTCGCCGCCGACCGGGCCGCCGTCGTCGCCACCCTGCTGGCCGGCGCCGACCCCGGGCGGTTGGTCGCGGTCGAACGGACCACGGGCGACGGGCACCGCCGTGGGCGCAGCGTCGCGGTGCTGCGGTTCGCCGACGGCACCCGGGTCGTGTACAAGCCGAGATCGCTGCGCGTGCACGGACACTTCAACGAGCTGGTCGGCTGGTTCAACGCGCGGCCCGGTACACCGGGGCTGCGGGTCCTCGCTCTGCTGGAGCGTGACGGGTACGGCTGGGTGGAGTTCGTCGCGCCCGGCTCCTGCACGGCGGAGCGGCAGCTGGAGCGGTTCTACCTCCGGCAGGGGGCATGGCTGGCGCTGCTGTACGCACTGGACGGCACCGACCTGCACTTCGAGAACCTGATCGCCTGCGGGGACGAACCCGTCCTGGTCGACGTCGAGACCCTCTTCCATCCGTGCGTCCCGGCCGACCCGCAGGAGGATCCGGCGGCTCGCGCGCTGGAGTCCTCGGTGTACCGCAGCGGCCTGCTGCCGCGTCTGCTGCTCGGCGACGAGACGGCGGTCGACGTCTCGGGCCTGGGCGGCGACGCGGGGCGCCGCTCACCGGTGGAGGGGGTGGACTGGGCGGCCGGAGGTACGGACGAGATGAGACTGGTCCGCCGGGCCGGAGAGATCACCGGCGCCGGGAACCGCCCCCTGCTCGACGGAGCCGAAGTGGACCCGGCCGGGTACACCGAGGCCCTCGTCGCCGGCTTCCGCGCCGGATACCGCGCGATCGAGGCCGGCCGGGACGAACTCGTGGGACCACAGGGCCTGTTGCGAGGGTTCGCGGGGGACGAGGTGCGTGTGGTGGCCCGGGCCAGCCTCGTCTACGCGACGCTGCTCGATGAGTCGACCCATCCCGATGTCCTGCGGGACGCGGTGGACCGGGACGAGATCCTGAGCCTCTTGGGGACGGACGCGCTCGAAGCCTCCGGTTGGCCCGGGCTGCTCGATGAGGAGATCGCCGAACTGTGGGACGGCGACATCCCGTTGTTCACCACGCGGCCGGGTTCGTCGGACCTTTGGAGCGGCACGGGCCGCCGGCTGCCCGGCGTACTCGACCGGCCGGGCCTGGACCGGGTGTCGGACAAGATCCGGGCGATGGGCCGCACGGACCGCGACGAGCAGGAGTGGATAGTCCGGGCGGCGATGGCCGGCAGGTCCACCGCCTCCGCCCACGGCGTCGGCGCCCCGCCCCGGCTTCCTCCCCGGCCCGCCCGCGGATCTGCCCTGGATCCGGCACGGCTGCTTGCCGCCGCCCGGGGCATCGGCGACCAGCTGGTGGACAGGGCGAAGCAGAGCGGGACGCGCGTCAACTGGCTCGGGCTCGAACTCCTCGCGGACCGGTACTGGCGCCTCGGACCGTCCGGTGCCGACCTGGGCGCCGGTTACCCGGGGGTGGCGCTCTTCCTGGCGCAACTCGCCGGCCTCACCGGCGAGGCGCGCTACGCGGAGGTGGCCCGCCGTGCTCTGCGGCCGCTGCCCCGCCTGCTGGAGCGGCTTGCGGAGCACCCGGAGGAGCTCGGTGTCGTCGGGTCCGGGGCCTTCGCCGGTCTGGGCGGTATCGCCTACGGCCTCACCCAGGTGTCCACCATTGTGGACGACGCCGAGATCCGTGGCTGGATCGGACCGGCGGTGGACCTCACCACCGCTGCGGCCCGGGCCGAGGACGCGTCCGGTGTCTTCGACGGCACCGCCGGCGGCCTGGTGGCCCTGCTCTCGGTGCACGAGGCCACCGGCTCCGCCGAAGCCTGGCAGGGTGCGCAGCTGTGCGCGGCCCGCCTCGCCGATCGTCCCCTCCCCGCCGCCCCCGGCTTCGGTACCGGATCGGCGGGCATCGGCTGGGCTCTGCTCAGGTTCGCGGCGGTAGGCGGCGGTGCCAGGTACGAGCAGGCGGGGCTGGCCGCCCTGCGGGCGGCAGTCGGACAGGACCTGGACCACTCCTGGTGCACGGGCCTGCCGGGCATCGCGTTGGCGGCCTCCGACAGCGCAGCCGGGCCGACGGAGATCGTCGACAGCGCGGTCAGGGTGCTCGCGCTTGGTGACCCACTGCCCAACCACAGTCTCTGCCACGGCGAACTCGGCGCCCTCGAACTGCTCACCGGTACGGCTGAGCACTCCGTTGAGCACACCGTGCACAACCGGCGCGCGGGCGCGCTGCTGGAGACGCTCGACCGGAGCGGACCGCGCTGCGGCACTCCTGGAGGGCTCAGCACACCCGGCCTGCTGACCGGGCTCGCCGGTATCGGACACGGTCTGCTGCGGCTCGCCGCCCCCGAACGAACAGCTTCGGCGCTGCTGCTGCAGCCGCCGATCACGCCCCGGTCGTCATCGTGGACGCCGTGGCCTCAGGAAAGGAACGGCCGAACACCATGAACACCCCCGATCTGGTCCGCCAGTGGAAGCAGCCCGGCATGCGGCAGGGCGAAGCCGTGGATCACCCCGCCGGTGAGATCAGGCTCCAGGCGGCCGGCGGGCTCGCCCGTCGCACCGCTCTGCTCGCCGCGCACGACGGCGTGCGGTTCTCCCACCAGTTCCCGACGATGACCTTCACCGGCGGCCCCGAGGTGAGCCGGTAGTCGGCATCCGCCGACCGGCAGCCGGTGCCTCCGACAGGGCCGTACCGGCTGCCGGGTGTGAGAAACCCCCCTTGATCCACTCCTGCCGGACCGTCACAACCCTCCAGTAACCTGCGCGGTATGCGTACAACCTCGTCGGTCACCATCGGCCGGAAAGCCGAACTGTCCCAGCTCAGCGGCGCCTTGACGGCGCTCCGAGAGGGGGAGGGTCGTGCCGTGTTCCTGCTGGGAGATGCCGGGATCGGCAAGTCCCGGCTGCTCGGCGACTGCTGCGGCCAGGCCGCCGACCTGGGCCTGCCGGTCCTGCGCGGCCGGGGCAGCCCGACGAGCGCGGGAACGCCCTTCCGCCCGCTCGTCGAGGCGCTGTCGTCCCGTTTCCGGACCAGCGGGCCGCCCGAGGACGCGGAGCTCGAACCCTACCGTCCGGCCCTGGCCCGGGTCGTTCCGGAATGGCGGCACACCGCCGTCCCCGGCTACCCCGAGAGCGTGGTCGAACTCGCCGAGGCGCTGCTGCGCCTGCTCGCCGTCCTCGGGCGGGGGACGGGCATGGTGCTGGCGCTGGAGGACCTGCACGACGCGGACACCGAGACGATCGCCGTCGTCGAGTACCTCGTCGACAACATCGCCGGACTGCCGGTGCTGCTGCTGGCCACGCTGCGCCCCGAACCCGGGGCCGCCTTCGACCTGGCCCGCGCGGCCGAACGGCGCCGGACGGCTTCCCTTCTCCCACTGCGCCCATTGGCCGCGCCGGACGTCCGCGCGATCGCCGGCGGTTGCCTCGCCGTTCCCGTCGACGAGGTACCGGTGGCCGTGGCCGACCGGTTGGCCGAGGGCGGCGACGGGAACCCGTACCTGATCGAGGAACTGCTGAAGGACATGGTCGGCTCCGGGGCGCTCCGCCTGGAGGACGGCGGCTGGCGCGTGGTCCGCGACCTCTCCGCGACCGTTCCGCAGAGCGTCGTCCAGAGCTACGGGCACCGGATCGATCTGCTGGACCCCGCGCTGCGGGAACTCCTGCTGGTCGGGGCCACCCTGGGCGCCCGCTTCTCGATCGGCACGCTCCGGCTCATCACCGGGCACGACGAACAGACCCTCTTCGCCCATCTCAGGTCCGGCGTCGAGGCAGGCCTGATCGTCCCCGACTGGGCCGGTACGGACCAGTACGCGTTCCGGCACGCGCTCACCGCCGAGGCGCTGCTGGCGAACCTCCCCCGGGCGGAGCGCGCGGCCATCGCCCGCCAGGCCGCCACGTCGCTGCTGGAGGCCGATCCCGAGCTGACCGACGGCCGGTGCCAGGTGGTCGCGGGGCTCCGTCTCGCCGCCGGGGACGAGGCCGCAGCGGCGCTGGCGTACGCGGAGGCGGGCCGACGGGCGCTGGCCGACGGTACGTCGGGGTCCGCGGTCCGGTTGCTGGAGCGCGCTCACGACCTCGCCGACCAGGCGGACCGGACCGACATCACGGAGGCGCTGCTGTCCGCCCTCGCCGAAGCCGGTCAACTCGACCGCGCCTTCGCCTCGGCGGACACCCTGCCGTCCGTCGGGGCGGGGTCTCTCGGCACCGACCGCAGGATAGCGCTGCACACCCGGCTCGCCTGGGCCGCCGTGATCGCGGAACGGAGCGCCGACACCGTCGCGCACGTGGCGGCGGCCAGGGCGCTCCTCGACAGCTGCGCCGGTCCCGAACAGACCGCCGCGCTGGCCGTGGTCGAGGGGCACCTCGCCCTGCTCCCGGGCCAGGGCGAGCGGATGGTCGACGCCGAGCGGTCGGCCCTGGAGGCGGCGGCGGTGGCGCAGCGCGAGGGGCTTCCGGTGGTCGCCTGCCAGGCCTGGCAGTTGCTCGCGCTGCTGGCCCGGGAGCGGGGCTTCGACGACGCGGACGAGTGCCTGAAGCGGATGCTGGCCGTCGCCGAGACCCACAGCCTGCCGGCCTGGCGCATCGAGGCCGCGCTGCGGCTCGGCGCCAACAGCTTCATGCGGACCGGTGACACCCGCACGCTCGAACAGGCGCGGGACGCCGCGCGAGGGCTGGGCGCCATCATGCTGACCCAGCGCGTGGAGGCACTGCTCGCGATGAACGCGGTGCTCACCGGGAACGGCGCGAAGGCGCGCGAGACCATCGACCGCTGCCTGGACGCCAGCGCGCGGATGAGCGACCTCGGGACCCACCGCTACCTGCTGCTCACCTCGGCGACGCTCGCCGCGCACGGGGGACGCCGCCGCGAGATGGAGCACGAGCTGCTGGCCTTCCGGCAGTCCGGCGGTGGTGAGTCCTTCCTGACCCCGGTGATGCTCGGCCTCTGTCGCACGATCTGCGCGCTGTTGGAGGAGGACCGGATCCAGGCGGTCACCGAACTCGCCGCCGCGGCGGCATGGGAGGAGCGGCACCCGAACGTCTTCTACCTCTCCGGGCGGTACGGGCTGGGCCCCCTGCTGGACGTTCTCGCGGGCACCGCAGGCCGGGCCGAGTACGAAGCCGTGGCCGCCGCCCCGGCGGCGGGGCTGGTCTGGAACCGGCAGTTCCTGCTGCTGGCCCACGCGGTCCTGCTGGGCCGGGAGGGGCGGGCCGAGGAGGCAGCCCTGGCCGTCCGTAGGGCCGAGCAGAGTGCTGGGCTGTTCCCGATGGCCCATCACCTCGGACTGCGGCTGGTCGCCGAGGCGGCGATCGCCGACGGCTGGGGCGAGCCGGTGGCATGGCTGCGCAGCTCCGAGGAGTACTTCCACGACCACGACGTCCCCTCGGTGGCGAGCGCCTGTCGGGCCCTGTTGCGTCGCAGCGGCGCGACGGTCGCCCAGCGCCGCAGCGGGTGGGACCGGATCCCGGCCCAGCTGCGCGCGCAGGGCCTCACCGCTCGCGAGTACGAGATCCTCGCACTGCTCGTGGAGCGGCCCGGCAACCAGGACATCGCCCGGCGGCTGTCCATCTCGCCGCGCACGGTGGAGAAGCACATGGCCACGCTGATCAGCAAGACCGGCAGTCCCGACCGTGCGGCGCTCTGCCGGTTGGCCATCGAGGTCTCCCCCCGTGCCTGACCCCGTGCCTGACCCTGTGACCGGCCTGCGGGTACCGGGCGATGAACGGCCCGGTCCGGGAACCTACGTGCCCGCAGGCCGGATTCGCCCGGTCGCCGGCCGGAACCTACGTGGGCCGCCCCGATGCCGGGCCGGCGGATCGCCGGAAGGATCGGTGATGCAAACGGAGCAGAGCGGTCCGCCGCCGCTCCGCACCGCCGCTCCCCACCGCCGTAGGAGGCCCGCTGATGACAGGTACGAGCGCGACGCCGAGCGCGGTCCGCGACGAGGACTCCGACCTGCTCCCGGGCCTCGTGGCGTCGGTCCTGCACCGGCGGGATGCGCGCGGCTGGACGGTCGGTTCGCGGGAGTTCTGGTGCCATGTCACTCCGGAAGGCCGCACCATCCCGGCGCAGGGGTGGAAGCTTCACCTCTCGGCGACTCCGCTGTCCGCGCCCATCGTCCTCCTCAAGGCAGCAGAGGTCCTGGTCGCCGGGCGGGCCTCGTTCAAGTTCGCCGGCACCCTCGACCGGGTGACCGAACTGGTCTCCGCGAGCTACGACCGGGGTGGCGGTGGCAAGTTCATCACCGTCTATCCGGATGACGACGAGCACTTCCGCGCACTCGCCGAGGAGCTCCACCACGCCACCCGCGGGCTGCCCGGCCCCGGCATCCTCTCCGACCGGCCGTACCGCCCCGGCAGCCTGGTGCACTACCGCTACGGCGTCTTCACCGGCACGACGCAGCTCGGCAACGACGGCACCGTCGAGTCCCTGCTGCGCACCCCCGACGGCGCTCTGGTCAGGGACCTCCGCCTGGCGCGGTTCAAGCCACCGGCCTGGGCGCGGTCGCCGTTGCCGCAGCAGCCGCCGGAGCCCGGTTCGCAGCCGCAGGCCGGTTCGCAGCCGCAGGCGGCGAGCCGGCCGGCCGCCGTCCTTCTCGACGGCCGCTACGTGGTGCGCTCGGCCATCCGGCACACCTACAAGGGCGGGGTGTACTACGGCACGGAGCGGGAGACCGATCGGCAGGTCGTCATCAAGGAGGCCCGACGCCACGTCGGGTCGACCGTCGCCGGCACGGACGCCGGCGACCTGTTGCAGCACGAGGCGCGGATGCACGCGGTGCTGGCACCCCTGGGCGTGTGCCCGCAGGCGTTCGGCGTGTTCACCCAGGGGGGCAATCTCTACCTCGTCCAGGAACGCGTGGACGGAGAGAACCTGCGGGACTGGGTAGTGGCGAATCCCGCGCCGGTCGGCGCCGTCCTGCTGGACCTGGTCGAGCAGCTGGTGACGATCGTCGAGCGTGTGCACGCCGCCGGCCATGTGCTGCGGGACCTGAACCCGAACAACCTCATGCTCACCCGGGACGGGGCGCTGCGGCTGATCGACCTGGAGATGGTCGTTCGACCGGGCGACCAAGTCCAGCGCGCCTACACCCCGGGGTATGCCGCGCCCGAGGTGGTGGCTGCGGAACGCAGCGGCCCGGCGCCGGACTTCACCTCGGACCTGTTCAGTCTCGGCGCGGTCCTGTTCCACCTGGCGAGTGGCGCCGAGACGGTGCTCGCCGCGGACCGCCCGACGACCCGCACGAACGGCGAGCGGCTGGCCCTTCTGGTGTCCCGGACCCTTGCCGACAACCCGGCCGCGCGGCCGTTCGTCCCCGCGATCCTCGGGCTGACGGCGGAGTCCGTCGATCAGCGGTGGAGCCTGGAGCGGCTGCGCGAGCTCCTGGCCGAACTGCGGTCCGGCCGGCCGGAGCTTCCCGGGGAAGCGGCACGCCCGGTCCTTGCGGCGGATGTCGAGGAGCGGGTGCTGGCCGACGGGCTGACCCACCTGCTGGACACCATGACCCCGGCCGGGCAGCCGCGGCTGTGGCCCGCCGACGGGTTCGCCGCCCTCAACGACCCGCTCAACGTGCAGCACGGCGCCGCCGGGGTCCTGGCGGTGCTCACCGCGGCCGACGTCGCGCGGACGGACCCCCGGCTCAGGTCCGGGGTCGCCGAGGCGGCCGACTGGATGGCGGGCCGTCTGCGGCTGGACGAACCGCAGCTCCCCGGCCTGTACTTCGGCCGCTCCGGCACCGCCTGGGCACTGCTGGACGCAGCCCGGCTGCTGGACGACGACAAACTGGCCGACACCGCGGCACGCCTGGCCCGGGCGGTGCCGGTGCGCTGGCCGAACCCCGACGTCTGCCACGGCGCGGCCGGTGCGGGTCTGACACAGCTGCACTTCTGGCAGGCCACCGGCGAGCCGGACTTCCGGGCCCGGGCGGTCGAGGCCGCCGAGGGGCTGCTGGCCGCCGCCGAACCGGGCCGGTCCGGAACGCTCTGGCCTGTTCCGAAGGACTTCGACTCCGCGATGGCGGGAGCCAAGCACCTGGGATTCGCCCATGGCGTCGCCGGAATCGGCACCTTTCTCCTGCTGGCCGGCCAGGCCACCGGACGGGACGACTTCCTGGCACTCGCGCAAAGTGCCGGTGACACCCTGGTGGCGGCAGCGCGGACCGGCGACGGTGCGGCCTGGTGGCCCGAGGGCGACCACGACGAGAACGCCCCCTTCCGGCTGCCCTACTGGTGCAGCGGATCCTCGGGAGTGGGGACCTTCCTGGTGAGGCTCTGGACCGCCACTGCCGACCAGCGCTACCGGAACCTGGCCGAACAGGCCGCAGAAGAGGTGTACCGCAGGAGGTGGCAGCTCTCTCCGGCGGCCTGCCACGGACTGGCGGGCAACGCGGAGTTCCTGCTGGACCTGGCCGCCGCCCTGGACAACCCGGGCTACCGGCAGCGGGCGGCGGAACTCGTCGCCTGTGCCCACGCGCGCCACACGCTGCGCGATGGTCTCCTGCTCCTGCCCGACGAGTCGAACACCGAGGTGACGGCCGGTTACAGCGGTGGGACCGCCGGCATGCTGGCCGCACTGGTCCGGCTACGGCACGGCGGCACCCGGCTCTGGCTGCCCGACTCCCTCGCACTCTCCGTGCCGACGGACGAGCCGGTCGGGATCGAGGCCGGCGCATGGTGACCTGGACCCCGGCTCCGAGCCGCGCGCCCGAGTTGCCCGTGGCGCCCGCACTGCCGGCCACCCGGACGAGTTTCGCCTTCTCCGCGACGGCCGAGCATGCCGCCTGCCTGACGACAGGCGCGCAGGGCGGCCTGGTGCCCGAGCACTGGTCGTTCGACGGGCCGTCGCCCCGGCGCCGGACGCTCGCGCTGGAGGAGTCCCTGCGGACCCAGCCGCTGCCGACCGAGGACGGGAGACTCCTGCTGCTGCGCGGTGCGGCCGGCCGGCACGAACTCGTCCTGGCCGACCCGCAGACGGGGCGGGCCGGTGAGCACCTCACCGTCGAGTGCCGCGCGCTGCGTCTGGTCGCCTCCGCCGAACCGGGCACCCTGGCGCTGGCGGTCCGCTCCGACAGCCCGGGCCGGTCGGTGCTGTACCGGGTGCTCGACAGTCCGTTGCGGTTGGAGCCGGTCGCGGCCCTGCCCGGCACGGTCGGCCGCATCTGCGGGTTGGACCACGGCGGACGGCTGCTCGGCGTGGCCCTACGACACGAGAGCCGCCCCCGGACCGTACTCGTCGATCTCACCGACGGCAGCCACCACGACCTGCCCTGCGCGCCCGGCCGGGAAGGCGACGCCCTCCTGCTGGCAAGCCCGTCCTCCGGTCTGCTGCTGATGGCGACCGACACGCCACAGGGACGCCGGCTGGCGTGGAGATCCCTGGCCGAGCCGGCCGGACTGCGCGTTCCCGAGCGGCTCAACACCATCGACGGCGCCGTCCTGCCACTGGCCTTCGACCCGGTCGGTGAGCGGGTGGCCCTGCGAGTGCTCCGCGGAGCCCGGGCCCGGCTGCTGGTCCACGACCTGCGCCAGGACCGGATCACGGAGGTGCCGCTGGCAGCGGGGGCGGTCCAGCAGGCGGCCGGCTGGGGGCGCAGCGGCCTGCTGGTGCCCGTTTCCACGGCGGACCGCCCGGCCGAGATCGCGGTGCTCCCGCCCGAGGCCACGACGGAGTGGGCCCCAGCCGGAAGCCAGGCGGCGGGACGCTCGCGAGTCGAGCGGTTCTCCGGCCCCGCAGGGCAGTTCGAGGCCGTCTGCCAAGGCGACTGGCGCAGCGCCGACGCCGTACTGGTCGCCCTGCACGGCGGGCCCGAGGCAGCCTGGGACCTCGGATACGAGCCCGTGCTGCACCGGCTCGCCACCGCCGGCATCGCCATCGTCGCCCCGAACCAGCGCGGCAGCACCGGCTACGGGGCCGCGCACGCCCAGGCCCTGCACGGCGCCTGGGGCGGACCCGACCTCGCCGACATCCGCGGCCTGGTCAGAGCCCTCGCCACAGGGCGGCCCGGACCGGCGCCACCACCCATGCTGTACGGGGTCAGCTACGGCGCCCATCTCGCCTTGCTGGCGGCTGCCGCGGACCCGCAGCTGTGGTCCCGCTGCGCCGTCGTCGCCCCCTTTCTGTCCGCCGCCCGGCTGCACGCTCAGGCGTCGCCCGCGGTCCGTGCGCTCATCGACCGGCTCGGCGGCCGGACCGAGATCGAGGACGAACTGGGCCCCCGCGACCTGTGGACCCTCGCCGACCGGATCCGCACCCCACTGATGATCGTCCACGGCACGGACGACCGGACGATCCCGGTCGACCAGTCCCGGCAACTGCGGCAACGGCTGCTCGACACCGGCCGCAGCGAGGGCACCCACTTCCGCTACGCCGAAGTACCCGGCGGCGGACACTCCCCGCTGGAGGACCGTGCGGGCGCGCACCTGCGGGAGCAGCTGGTGGAGTTCCTCTCCCAGCGCCCCGGGAACGCGTGAGGACCGCTCGGGACCGCGGGACCAGAGACTCACGGCCATTCGGGCCGTGCGACGCCGGTACGGCCGGTGTCACCTGCGACGACCTTCAAGAAGGGGGGTGAACACGATGACCGTTGACGTCGATGCGCTGCAGGCGCTGGACGGGGAGGAGGAGGCCGCTGGTCTGCGTCCTTGCCAGAACACCTGTAGCTGGACCTGTACCTACACCGGCCAGTGATCTCGGGTCGGTCGGATGCTGAGCTTTCTGCCCGAAAGGGGGTGAACACGATGACCGTTGATGTCGATGCGCTGCAGGCGCTGGACGGGGAGGAGGAGGCCGTTGGCCTGCGTCCTTGCCAGAACACCTGTAGCTGGACCTGTACCTACACCGGCCAGTGACCGATGTGTGGCCGGGGCCCTGATGGGCCCCGGCCACCAGTCCCGATTGCCCTCCTGGAGGAGAGGATGACGACGTCGACAAGATCGGTCCCCCGCCTGCTGGCGGCGGCAGCCCTGGAGGCCCGGGGCTGGTTCGCCCTCGCCGTACTGGCGTCGATCACGGATGCGGCGGTGACGCTGGCGACCCCCGCCCTGCTGGCCCGGGCACTCGACGACGCCCTGGCCCACCGTCCGCTGACCGGGCCGGTCTCGGCCCTGGCGGCGGCGTTCGCGGTGGCGACGGGGGTCGCGGTGGTGCATGTGGTGGCCGGGGGAACGAGTGGGGCGGCGGCCACCGGCTGGTTGCGCCGCGGCCTCGTCCACCGGGTGCTGGGCGCGGGACTCGCCGGGCAGCGCCGGTACGGTGCGGGGGATGTCACGGGCCGGCTGGTCGGGAGCTGCGCCGAGTCGGGGCACGCCGGTCTCACCGTGCTCGACACGGTCATGTCGGTGGCCACGTCGATCGTGGGCGTGGTGTCCCTGTGGCTGATCGACTGGCGACCCGCGGTGACCTTCCTGCTCGGCCTGCCGCCGGTGTACGTCGTCCTGCGGCTGTTCTTCCGCCGGAGTTCGTCGGCGCTCATGCGCTATCAGGAGTTGCAGGGACAGATCGCGGACCGGTTGATCGAGGCCTTGGGCGGCGTCCGGACGATCCGGGCGAGCGGCACCGTGGCAGCGGAGACGACACGTGTGCTGGAGCCGCTGCCCGAGCTGTCGAGGACCGGCCTGCTGACGTGGCATCTGCAACGCGCCACCGCTTGGCAGATGGGGCTGTTGCTGCCGGTGATCGAGATCCTGGTCCTCGCCGTGAGCGGATACGGGGTGGTCGCCGGGCGGATCTCCCCGGGGGAGCTCGTCGCCGTCACGGGGTACGTCGCGATCGCGCTCGGACTACTCCAACAGATCGACGCCGTGGGTGAGTTGGCCCACTCGGTCGCGGCGGGCCGCCGGGTCGCCGAGGCCGTGGGCCAGCCAGTGACCCCGGCGGGGGAGCGGGGACCGGACGGATCCACCGCCGGATGTGCGGTCTCCTTCCGCGGGGTCCGCCTGCTCGCCGGGGACCGGGTGGTGCTCGACGGAATCGACCTGGAGATCCCGGCCGGCACGGCGCTGGCCGTGGTCGGGGCGTCAGGCGGGGGAAAGAGCAGCCTCGCCGCGCTGGTCGGGCGGCTCCACGATCCGGACCAGGGCACGGTGCTGCTCGATGGCGTACCCGTGACGGAGTTCACGGCGGATGAACTCTCCCGCCGCGTGGCGTACGCCTTCGAACGGCCTGCGCTGTTCGACGACACCATCCGCGCCACGATCGCGCTCGCTCGTCCGGAGGCGACGCAGTCCGTGATCGAGGCCGCTGCGCGGGCCGCCGGCGCCGATGACTTCATCCGACGGCTTCCCGACGGATACGACACCCGCCTGGCGGGTGCTCCGCTGTCCGGCGGCGAGGTACAACGGCTCGGACTGGCGAGGGCGTTCGCCCAGGACAGCCGGGTGGTCGTGCTCGACGACGCGACGTCCAGCCTGGACACGGTGACCGAGGCGAGGGTGACGCAGGCGTTGCACAGCGCCTTCACCGGGCGGACCAGGATCATGGTCGCGCACCGCGCTTCCACGGCGGCCCGTGCGGATCTGGTCGCCTGGCTGGCGGATGGCCGGATCAGAGCCGTGGCAACGCATGCGGAGCTGTGGAACGACCAGGAGTACCAGGCGCAGTTCGCCGCCGCTTCGGAGAGTGTGGAGGAGGAGACGTGTCCGATCCCGTGACCACGCGCCCCGGCTGGCGGATGCTGGGGCGCCATCTGCGCAGCCGCGGCGGCGTCGTCGCCGCGGTGCTGGCGCTGTCCGTGCTGGAGGCGTTGCCGGCCCTGCTGTCCGGGCTCCTGATAGCGCGGGCCCTGGACCGGGGATTCCTGGCCGGGCGCCCGCTGGTGGGCCTGGCCTGGCTGGCAGTGCTGGGCGTCGCCATGGTGCTCCGGGCTGCTGTGACCCGCCAACTCCTGCCCAGGCTGGGGGTGCTGGTCGAGCCCTTGCGGGACGCACTGGTGAGTTCGGTGGTCTCCGCCACGCTCCGGCGCGGGGTCGCCGGCACGGCCCGCTCCGACGGGGCGAGCGTGGCCCGGCTCACCGGACAGGTGGAGACCGTACGGGCGCTGGTCTCCGCACTGCTGCGCTCGGTCCGGCAGGTCGGCGTGTCACTGGTGATGGCCCTGGTGGGGTTGGCGGCCCTCGCTCTGCCGGTGGCGGCCATCGCCGGGGTGTCGGTGGTCCTCACGCTGGCGGCGTACATGCCGCTGCTGCGTGCCCTGAGCCGGCGTCGACGGGCCTTGCTGATCGCGGACGAGCGACTGGCCGCCGAGGCCGGTCAGACCCTGGCGGGCCTGCGTGACCTGGTGGCCGCCGGCGCGCGCGGTCGGGCTCGGGAGCGGCTGGACGTCCTGATCGGCGAGTGGGAAGCGGCATCGCGGGCCGTCGCGCGGACCGGCGCGGTCAGTGCGCTGCTCGTCTCGGCGGGCGGAAAGCTGCCGGTGCTGGCCGTGTTCGTGATGAGCCCGTGGCTGCTGGCCGGACACGGGCTGACGGTCGGCGCGCTGGTCGGCGCAGTCGGCTACCTGCTGACCACCATCGAGCCCACGCTGCGCTCGATGGTCGATGTCATCGGCTCCTGGGGAATTCAACTCCACACGGTGCTACAGCGGTTGGGCGAAGCCGATGTCCCGTCCGAACCGGCCGCGCGCCACCCTGCCCACCCGTCCGCCGACGCCGGCCCGGCCGAGGCCTCCTCGGCCGGCGCCGACCTGGTCATCGACTGCCTGACCTTCGGTTACGGCCCGCACGCCGAGCCGGTCATCCGCGACCTCACGCTCGCCGTGCCCGCCGGCACCGTGCTGGTCGTGGTGGGCCCCAGCGGCATCGGCAAGTCGACCCTGGCCGACCTGCTCGCCGGGTTGGCGACGCCCGGCGCCGGGCAGATCCGGATCGGCGGCTTCCCCATGGACCGGCTCGGCGAGGACTGGCTGCGCCGCCACGTCGTGCTGATCCCCCAGGAGGCGTACATCTTCACCGGGACGCTCCGGGAGAATCTCTGCTACCTGCGCCCCGAGGCCGCGGACAGCGAGCTCGCCCGGGCCGCGACCGCCGTCGGTGCCGACCGCCTGATCGGCCGGCTCGGCGGCCTGGACACCCGGCTCGGCGTGGGCGGGGCTGTTCTGTCGGCCGGCGAGCGGCAGCTGCTGGCGCTGGTCCGGGCCTACGTCTCGGACGCCCGCGTGGTGCTGCTCGACGAGGCGACCTGCCACCTCGACCCGGGTGCGGAGACGCGGGCGGAGCTGGCCTTCGCGCGGCGCGGCGGCACCGTGGTCGTCATCGCGCACCGGATGAGCTCGGCCCTGCGCGCCGACCGTATCCTGCTGATGGACGGCGACCGGACGCTGAGCGGCACCCATCCGCAACTGCTCGCCGCCTCACCGCGCTACGCGGACCTCGTCGGCTACTGGACCGGCTCGCACGTGGACACGTGGGACCAGCACATCACGGCCTCGCCGGCGTGAGCGCTCGCCCCGCGCGCATCCGTGCATCGGTGCATCCGTGCGTCCGAACCACGGACCGGCAAGCGCGTTCTCGGTCACAGCACCAGGAGTACCCGTGACAAACGTGTGCCGCAGGGAGGCTGCCTACAGGCATATGGTGCAGTCGAAGGCTGAGTCGAAGGCCGAAAGGCAACACCCGGCGCGGACCTCCGGACCAGCGAACGTCGCTCAGAGGGCGTTTAGTGTGGGCTAATTGCCCCTTATACCCTAATAGGTTCCTCACCAGGTTGGTGTGCTTTCGTCCGCTATGCGCTTGGTGAGGTTGTCGATCGAGGCGACGTGGATCATGGCCTCGGAGCTGGCCGGGAGGGTCTCGTAGCCGCGGGCGAGGCGGCGCCGCAGCATGATCCACCCGAGACTCCGTTCGACCATCCACCGCCTTTTCACAACATGGAATCCAGGGATGTCGGACTTCCGGTGGACGACTTCGACGTCGATTCCGAGGCCGGCTCCATGCTCGACCATGGCGTTCTTGAAGCCGGTGTCGACCCAACTCTTGGAGATGCTCGGATAGGTCTTCTTGGCCTGATCAAGGAGCTGTATTCCCACGGCGTTCTCGGACAGGCTCGCGGCGGTGACGACCACGGCGAGGATCAGGCCGATCGTGTCAGTGAGGATCCCCCGCTTCCGACCGACGATCTTCTTCGCGGCGTCGGTTCCCTGGCTGGTCACGGGCACATTGGTGGAGGTCTTCACACTCTGGGTGTCGATCACCGAGGCGGTCGGCTCGGGCTTGCGGCCTTCCTTCACCCGGGCCAGTCCGGTGAGATCGTAGTTCAGCTGGGCGAAGATTCCCTCGTCGCGCCACGCGGCATAGTAGGCGTAGACGGTGCCGTGGTTGGGGAAGTCGTGCGGAAGGTATTTCCAGGGGATTCCGGTTCGGTTGACGTAGAGGATCGCGTTGAAGATGTCGCGCAGGTCGACTTTCGCCGGCTGTCCGGTGGGCCTGCGGTCGAGCCGGGCCTTTCTCCAGGCCGTCGGAGTCGGCTCTATCAGGGCCCATCGGGCGTCGGACAGGTCGCTGGGGTACGGCTTGCGCTGGGCCATGACACGGCGTCAGCAGTAACACGCCGGAGGATGCCGTTCCGCTGCTGATTGGGCGATTCCATGACGTCTGCAAACCAGACGGACTTCGAGCAGCAGAAGAGGACGAGACGGGCAGCGCCCCTCGCTGGCGGCTCGGGGACAGTACCGACTTACCCGGCAAATGGTTGCCAAACAGGACGCGAACAAAAGCCGCATATAGTAACAGGGCTACCTAAACGCCCCCTCAGACTCAATCACGAACCGGACATCAGCCCAGGTATCGCCCTCTCGCACACGGCCGACGGCCGAGGCCCGCTACCCCAGCTCCGCCGAAGCCCCGGAATCCGCCGACCCCTGGGGCTGTCCCGGTGAAGCGGGTTCTCGGGGCTCCCCGGGCTGCTGCGGCTCGACGGGGATTCCGATCGGATCGGTCACCGGCAGGCCGAAGGCGTCGAGTTCCGCGTAGCGGGCGGTGGCGCCGAGCTGGGCGGCCGGCGGGTACTGGCTGGTGTGGTAGTAGCGCGACTGGAACGGGAGCACGGCCTGTACGCTCACCATGCTGCCGTCGGACCGGACCGGGAGCAGTTGCTGGCGTTCCATCCACAGCGCGGCACTGGAGCGCGGAGGGGTCGTCAGCTGCTGGGTGATCGTGACCTGTTGCATGGTGGTGACCGCGTAGCGGCTCTCGTAGCCGAGTTCGAGTGAGGCGCTGAGGCTGATCTCCCAGGAGGCAGACACGCCGATCCCGAAGGGCTTCGCGCTGGCCTCGACACCGTAGGAGAAGCCCACGCTGATCCCGGTGGCGCGGCTGAACGCCTCGCTGCTCTCGGTGGAGACGCCGGTCTGCACCTGTTCGCTGGCGGGCTGTTCGATCGATCCCTGGGAGTTGTTCCGGTAGAGGATCAGTTCGTAGCTCCGCCGCCGCAGTATCTGGTAGAACGGCGAGTTGTTGACCTTCCACGGCTCGTCGCGCTGTGGGTCGGTGACCATGTAGTACGGCACGGTGAAGGTCCGGTCGGTCACCGTCACGCCCTGCCGCGGCGGCTGCGTGTGGGAGGTCAACTGCGGGACCGAAGGACTGGGGCCGTGTTCGACCTGGGCGGGCAGGTCCAGGACCCAGCACGCCTCGGTGGGCGCCGGCCTGCCGTCGTAGCGGTCGATCCCGGTGAACATACCGCCCGGCAGGAGGAGACGTTCCTCCTGGTCATTGTGCGCGTAGGGCGGGGGCACGATCGGCCAAGCCGAGAACGCTCCTGCGGACCCGGGGTGCCCCCCGGGGTAGCCCTCGACGCGATCGCCGACCTCGGCGCGGCGGGCATAGTTCCAGCCGTTGTGCGTCTGCTTCACGCACACCACCGCGTCGAGCGGGGGCTTGGCCCCGTTGCTGGTGGTGTTGTAGTAGTCGCCCATGGCCACGTACCCGGGCGGTGGGATGGGCCGCCACATCACGCCGGTGGCGCCCGAGGTGGCACCACGCCAGATCATCCGGTAGTCGACCGGCGGCCGCAGCAGATCCCCGCCGCCGACGGCTCGTACGAGCAGCCCACCCCGCCTGCCGTCGGGGTCCGCCTCCTGCCTGGTTCGGCGGGCGGCGCAGCCCAGCACCGACCACCCCGGCGGGGGGACGGCTTTGAAGAAACTGACTTCGCCGTAGGCCAGGGAGTTGCCGTTCGAGGCGATGTTCATCGGCTGCCAGTTCGTGGTGAACCCAAGCTCCAGGTCGCCGTAGCGCCGTAGGATCAATTCAGCTCCTTTTCAGGATCTTTGATGATCAGTCAGATGTGAGGCGAGCTCTTGTCTGCAGGATAGGAGGATTGGGAAGTCGCGTATACCGGCTGTGCGAACTATGGCTCGAAGGCGCGACTGTGGCGTGTTGGCGGCTCGCTGATTGGTCTTGTCGGTGGGCTGGGGGTTTGTGCGGCTGGTTGAGAAGTGCCGGGTGGCGTGAGCGGTGGTGGGATTTCCCCCGCGTCCCCTCCCCGGGCTGTCCCCTCCCCTCCCCGCGCCGTCGCCGGCGGCCGCCGAGCCGGCTGCCCCGGCGGGCTGACGCCATGCCGTGGTGGCCGACCCGTACCTGCTCTGAACTGCGCGTTCACCCCCGCCCGTAGGCACGGGTGAGGGGGCGCCGAGGCGCCCCGCAGTTTCGAGCCCGGGGAGTTCCCGTTGGTCCACCACATCGAAGATCCGGCCCGCCGCAGGGGCAGGTGGCGAAGGCCGCTCGTGGCCTTCGCCACCGCGACCGCCGTCGTGGGAGTGCTCGCGGCTCCCGGCATCGCGCCCGTGGCGAACTCCTTCGGGAGCCCTTCACCCTTCTTGTCCTGGCATCAACTGATGGCCATCCAGGGCCAGATGAACGAGACGGCTTCGGCCGTGGAACAGGTGTCGGGTCGGATCGGCAGCCAGGCCCTCGCGGGCGTGGTCGCCGCCCCCGAGACGAAGCACCTCACGGTCTACTGGCACGGCGAGCTGGCGCCCGAGGTCCGGGCGGTCGTCGCGCACAGCCCGGTGCGTGTCGACGTGAAGTCGGCGCCGCACAGTGCGCAGGACCTGAAGGACGCCTCGCGCGAGGTGACGCGCATCGCCGATTCCGTCGGAGTGCGGATCACCGACGTGGCGATGCCGCAGGACGGGAGCGGCCTCACCGCGACCGTGGTGGGCGGCGAGGCCGACGCGCAGCGGCTGCGGCGGGCGGTGGCGTCCGTGAGCGTTCCGGTGACGGTCGAAGCGAACGGCACGGAGTCGATCAGCCTCGGCGAACCCTCGCGCCGGAGCGATCCGAGTGCCGGCGGCGCGCAGATCATCGCACCGTTCTGCAGCACGGCGTTCGCGATCAAGTACCGCGACGAGAACGCCATGCTCACCGCGGACCACTGCTTCATGCCGAACAACGAGACCAACGTCCGGTACGGCGTGGACGATTCGGGCGGACAAGGGCCGGCGATCGGCACCCGGATCTCGCCCCACATCGTCCGCCAGGACGAGAGGGGGCCCGTCTACCTCGACGCGGCCGTCATCAAGCCGTCTTCGAACATCACGATGGACCAGCAGATCTGGACGGGCGGCGCGGCCGACCAGTCCAGCATCTCGCAGACCAAGAAGTGGGTGAGCGCCGCGCAGGTGGCGCACGAGGGGAACTGGATCTGCAACGAGGGCTCCCGCTCGGGCGAGATCTGCAACATCCAGGTCACCACCAAGGTGACCGACTACTACGCCAAGGGCCCCGACAACCTGGGCGGCGAGATCGAGCACCACTACATGTACGGGTGGAAGGCCCTCAAGCAGTTCACCGCCGCCGACAACTCGTCCATCGCGGCTCGCAGGGGTGACAGCGGAGGCCCCGTCGTGCTGGGAGGCGGCCCGGGCCTGCCGGGGGCGCCGCCCAACATCACGGCCCTGGGTATCGTCTCGGCCACCACGGGTGGAACCTGGAGCTGCAAGACGCCGGGGAAGACGATGGCGACCACCTGCTCGGGCGGCATCATGTTCGTCGGCCTGGAGGACGCCCTCCCCATGCTGGGCGCCAAGATCGGCGTTCGCGACTGGAGCACCGGGCACGTGAGCTGGGAGGACTACGGCAGCGGCGGCGGGGGCGTGGCGATGGGCTCCGACCCCAAGCCGCACGACCACACCGAACTGGTCGACGGCAACGGTGCGGCGATGGCCTACGACCTGCCGAGCGGCCGGCTCGTCGGCAGCCAGCCCGGTGACCCGCGGGCCGACTGGGAAATCCTCCAGACGACGGACGGCGGCTGGATGTTCCGGAACCTCGCCGCCCCCAACGAGTACCTGGGCCAGTCCGCCGACGTCGGACTCCAGATGTCGGACTGGGAAGGCGGCCACTGGTACTTCCACCTCCAGATCAAGGGCGGGAACTGTCTCGCACTGTGGCCCGGCGCGAGCGTGCCGAACAGCATCGCGACACCCGGCAACGCCCCGTGCGACCACAACGACGAGAACCAGCTCTTCAAACTGGTGCCGGTCGGCGACGAGGACGCCGACCTGCCGAGCACGCCCGGCCCCCCGCCCGCGGACAGCCTGCACCTGCCGTCCCAGCAGCCGCCGGTGAAGCCTTCCGGGCCTTCCGTGGACGCGGCCTACTCCTTCCTCGCCCAGCGCCTCGACGCCCACGGCACCGGCAGCACGCTGCGCGTGCCCCGCAGCTACCAGGGCGGGCACTTCGAGGACCCGAAGCTGTTCGGCCCGGACGGCTTCCAGGCCTCCTTCACGTACGACAACGCGCTCGTCATCACCGCGTTCCTGCAACGCGGCGGAACCGACGACGTCGCCCACGCCACGGCGCTCGGGGACAGCCTGCTGTACGCCCAGGCCCACGACATCACCCCGGACGGCCGCATCCGCGCCTCCTACGAGCCGGACCCCTTCGTCAAGACCCCGTCCGGCGAGCCGTACGTCGGCGGGTTCTCCGTCTACACCGGGAACATGGCCTGGGCCGGCATGGCGCTCACCCGGCTCTACCGGGTGACCGGCCAACAGCGCTTCCTGGACGGGGCGTTGAAGGCCGCCAACTGGATCCAGAACAACACCGCGGACACCCGCGGTGCCGGCGGCTACACCGGCGGCCTGCGCAACGACGACGGCACCGGCCAGACGATGGTCCCGCTCACCTGGAAGGCCACGGAGCACAACATCGACACCGGCGCCTTCTTCGCCATGCTCGCCGGCGTCACCGGCGACGCGGGCTGGGCGCAGCGCTCCACCAACGCGTTCCGGTTCGTGAAGTCCGTGCAGGCCGCCAACGGCCACCTGTGGACGGGCACCGGCCTGGACGGGGTGACCACCAACGACGACGTCGAGCCGGAGGACGTGCAGACCTGGAGCTACCTGGCCACCCTCGACCCGTCCTACGCGCCCGCCGTCGACTGGGCGGCCGGGCGGATGGCGGCCACCGACGGCCCGTACAGCGGGGTGGGCTTCAGCGGCAAGGACACCAGCGGCGTCTGGTTCGAGGGCACCGCCCACCTGCTGGCCGCCTACCAGGTCCGCCGCGCGGACGGCGACGCCGCTAAGGCGGCGACCCTGATGGCGACCCTGCAGAAGGCCCAGAGCGGCGCGGCCAACACGGACGGCAAGGGCATCGTCGCCGCCTCGCACGACGGCCTGGACACCGGGGAGGGCGACTTCTACTACTCCTCCCTCCACACCGGGGCGACCGCCTGGTACGTGATCGCCGCACAGGGCGGCAACCCCTTCCGCCTGTGACCGGCAGTCGCGGGACCGGAGCGCCAACTCCCCAGCGACCAGTCCGATGGACTGCGGTCTACAGGAGGGGAGCTGGTTCTCGTCCGACTGCTCGGGAACGTCCTCGGTGCGCGCCTGGACGCGGGCGTCGTCGTGAGCGTCGTCGGTGCGGTCACCCATAACCGGGTTATGGCCCAGTGACACCAGAGCGGGCCTCAACCACCAAGAAGGGGTTGTCGGGCTCATGGGGCTCGTACCGCTCGAAGTCGGGGCGGTCGATGAGCTCAGCGACTGAGAAGGGGTGCCGGTGGTCGGTGAGGAGCCGGTGGACGAACTCGGCGGTGGAACCCTCGAACCGCGCCCAGCTGTCGCCGTCCTCGTTGCGGGCGATGACCGGCCACCGGTTCGGGTCTGCGTCCTCCGTCAGCCAGTAGAACTGGTCGGCCTGGACGGAGCCGGCCCACTGCAGGAGGCCGCCCGGGGCGGGGTGGAGTTGGTGGGGGCGGTAGAGGTCGGCGATACCGGGGTCGGCGGCGGCGAGTTCGGCAAGGTGGAGGGCGTGCTCGACGAGGCACAGGAACTGCGGGAACGGGTCGTCGCGGCCGGGCAGGGGGCCGGGCAGGGAGATGTCGAGGAAACCTGCGAACGTGCCAGGGCCGAAGTGCTCCGCCAGGTGCCGGTAGTCGGCGGGCAGGGCGGTGCCGAGCCTGGCCTCGGCCGACGACCAGTCGACGGGCCACTGCCGCGACTGCGGTCGGCCCGTCGCGGCGGCGAGCCGCCGAACCCAGCGGTCACCCGGCACGTCGGCCTCCTCCTCCCCGTCTGCGGCGAGCAGGCAGGCCGTCGCCGGGTCGGCCCGGCGGGCCGTCACCGCGACCAGGTGAGGCGCGCCGCCGTCGTTGTCCCGGACGATCCCGCAGCCGATCCAGCGCTCGCCCACCGCCCACCCGCACAGCTCGACCAGACGCCCGGCGAACGGGGCTACCAGCGGCAGCCCGCTGTCGTCGTCGATGGTCGGGTCGACGAAACCGCCGGTCGCGAGGTTGCGCGACGACCCCCAACGCGGGCGCAGCGCCTCAACGAGGCGGCGGTGGGCGGTGGTGAGGTCGCCGTCGGCCGGCAGGCGGGCGATGTCCGGGGCCGGGCGGGTCAGCAGGGCGTCGATGCGGTGCAGGTGGTCGGTGGTGTCATCCATGGTGCCAGCCAACCGCGGGCCGCTGACAGTGGGTCCGGTAGTTCTCGTCGTCGGCCCGGGCGCTGTCCTTCGGGGGCGTGGACGAGCGGCGTCATGCGGCCGTCTCCTCGCAGGTCGACTGGGCGAGTCCTTGGGCGCGGAACGCTGCGGACCAGACCCGCCCGAAGTAGTCCTGCGGCCGGCGAAGGTCGAGAGCCTCGGATGGCCTACCTGGTCGACCACTTCCTGAAGCCCGCGACCTATTCGGTATTTTACCAGAATGGCGATGGAAATTCATATCCATTGGGGATGTGGAAAATTGGTACCTCGTTCGCTATGTTGGCGCCCATGACTGCGATTGCTGAATTAATTGTCGAATCCGGCGAATTGCGCCTGTGGACCGAACGGGTCGGCAACTCAAACGATCCGGCGGTCCTCCTGGTGATGGGGACCGCCGCACCCGGCATCGGATGGCCGGACGAGCTGGTGGATGTGCTGGCCGCCAGCGGTCGCCAGGTCATCCGCTACGACCACCGGGACACCGGCCGGTCCACCTGCCTGGACTTCGCCACCCACCCCTACACGCTGGCGGACATGGCCGCCGATGCGACGGCCGTGCTCGACGGCCACGGAGTAGCCGCCGCGCACATCGTCGGGGCGTCCCTGGGCGGAGCGATCGGCCAATGGCTGGCCGTGCACCGCCCTGAACGCGTACTGACTCTGACCGCGATGATGACCGGCCCGATGGGCCACAGCGCGGGCCCGGCCTGGGCGCGCGCCATGGCCGGCCAGGCACCCGACCCCAGCGACTTGCCGCCACCCACGGCACGCTTCCTGACGCACCTCGCACAACGCGCCGCTCTCCCGCAGGGGACTCGCGACGAGTACGTCACAGCGGACCTGGAGACGTGGCGCGTGCTCAACGGCGACATCCTTCCCTTCGACAAGCCTGCCGCTCGCCGCTTCGTGGAAGCCTCCTTCGACCGGACCGGTAACCACAGTGCGGCCCTCAACCACGATCTGGCTGGACGTCACACGACCGAAGACCGCCTTGCTCCGCTGTCTTCGATCAGGGCCCCGACACTGGTCATGCACGGCACGGAAGATCCCCTGCGCCCGCTACCGCATGGCCGTGCCCTCGCCGATGAAATCCCTCACTCCCGATTCCAGCCGATTCCCGGCATGGGGCACGCGCTGTTCTCCCCCGGACTTCCCCAGCAGATCGGCGAAATCATTCGCGAGCACACCGTGTAGGGAGCGGAACATCGACGTGGCGCTGGACCTCGCGGGCCTCGGCCAGGTGCCCGACGACCTGACCGGTGCCCAGGTCAACCGCATCGCCAACGGCCTCGCACGGGTCGGCGACGTCGTGGCCACCACCGTCGCCGAGTTCTTCCCCCGCGACGTGGTCCACGTCCAGCAGGTACTGCACCGCTTCCCCTCATCAGCGGCTGCCCCCCGGCCGAGCCACCCGCGCCCACCGCCCCGGGGCGACACCTCCGTCCGTAAGCACCCCGTCCCCCAGCGGCACCAACGGCTCGGCCGAGGTTCGGGAGGTGGGTGGAGCTACCGTCCTCGGAGATGTCGGGCAGGCGGCCGTTGCGTGCGTGCCAGGCGAAGGACACGGGGCGGGGGCGGTCAGTCGGCGATGGCTCGCCAGGCGGGGCCGTGCCCGTCGGAGTGGACTTGGCCGAACACCACGTCCGCGAAATGGACGCCGAAGCCGGTCGTGTCCGGTCGGGCCAACTCGGCGACCAGGCGCCGGCGTTCCTGTGCGGCCTGGTCGGGGTCGGCGGCGGCCGACGGGCTCGAACCCGGCGTCCCGGCAGGCAGCCGTGACCAGGTCGACCAGCGGCGGGTTGTTCCGGCGGGCCTGCAGGGCGACCACGAGTTCCTCCCGCCACACCGGGATCAGCCGCACGCCTTGCTGCGCCGCCACCTCCCCGCGCACGAAGGCCGCGTCCCACTCCCGGTAGGCGACCCGCCGCAGGCGCTCCTCCGGCGCCGCCGAGGCCAACTCCACCCGGGTGCCGGGCGCGTTTCGCTCCAGCGCCTCCAGCACCCGTTTCAACCGCACGACCATTCCCCGGCTCGTCCCGACGCGCAGCACGGTCTCCCGCGCGGCGACGAAGCCGCCGACCAGGTCCAGGCCCGCTGTCCGGCCGCCAACTCCTCACGGGCGCCGGGCAGGAGCGCCGCCCCCGCGGCACTCAGCCGCACGCGGCGCCCCGCGCGGTCGAACAGCTCGACGCCCAGCTCACCTTCCAGCCGGCCGATCTGCTGGCCGACGGCCGACTGCACGATCATCAACCGCTCGGCCGCGCGACCGAAGTGCAACTCCTCCGCCACCGCGACGAAGTACCGCAACTGACGAAATTCCATGCTCCATCCTTCGGCCGGGCCAGCTGCCCCGGCTCGGGTAGCGACGTCTCCCGCAGCCGGGCCGGCGGCCGACCGCGGTCCGGGCCGACCGTGGCGCCCCGGCAACCCGCTGCTCCTCCGGGGGGCCTCTCCAGTACTCGCCGGGAGCAGGGCGCCCGCTCACCTCACCCCGTCGCGGGGGCCTATCCCTGGGCGGTGGGGCGAACGACGATGTCGCCGACGTCGACACCGTCCGGTTGCTCGATGGCGAAGGCGATGGCACGGGCCACCGCGGCCGGCGGGAGGGCGATCTCCATCAGCTTGTCGATCTGGGCCTTCGCTGCCGGGTCCATGTGCTCCGCGAAGTCGGTGCGGACGGCGCCGGGTGAGACGACGGTCACGCGCAGGTCGGGGCCGGCCTCCTGGCGCAGGCCCTCGGAGACGGTGCGCACGGCGTTCTTGGTGGCGGCGTACACCGACTGGAGCGGGACGATGCGCAGTCCGGCGGTGGACACGGTGTTGACGAAGTGTCCGAATCCCTGCTCCCGGAAGAGGGGGAGGGCCGCGGCGATTCCGTACAGGACACCTTTGAGGTTGACGTCGATCATCTGCTCCCAGTCCTCGACACGCAGGTCGTCGAGGGGGGAGATCAGGCCGATCCCGGCGTTGCTGACGAGGACGTCGAGCTTGCCGTATCGGTCGCATGCCAGCTTGACGAGGTTGGGGAGGTCCTCGCGCCGCGTCACGTCCGTGCGGATCCAGGCGGCCTCGCCACCGGCCTGTTCGATGCGGGCGGCCAGGGCCGCGAGACGCTCCGGACGGCGTGCCCCGAGGACGACCTTCGCGCCTCGCTCGGCCAGCAGAAGCGCGGTCGCCTCGCCGATGCCGCTGCTGGCGCCTGTGATCGCCACGACCTTGCCTTCGATTCCCGGCATGCTCGCCTGTCCTTCCAGAGTGCGGATTGCGGATTGCGGTGTGTGGAGTGTGGAGTGCGGAGCAGAGGGGGCGTCCGGGCAGGTCGGACCATGCCCTAGAGTGAAAGTGGAGGCTCCGCCACTTCGCCCAGGTTAAGTGGCGGAGCCTCCACTTAGCAACGGAGAAGGGAACGAGCCGCCGATGACCCGAGAGGCAGGGCGCCCGCTGAGGGCCGACGCGCAGCGCAACCGGGACAAGATCCTGGCCGCCGCGGTGCGCGTGTTCAGCGAGGAGGGGCTCGACGCCCACTTCGAGCGCATCGCCAGGGAAGCGGGCGTGGGAACGGGCACGCTCTACCGCAACTTCCCGACCCGAGAGGCGCTGATCGAGGCGGCGTACCGCAACGAAGTGGCCCGGCTGTGCGAGGCCGCCGCCGGCCTCCTGGCGACGATGCCGCCCGCCGAGGCCCTGCGGGTGTGGACTCGCCGCTTCATCGACTACGCCACCGCCAAATACGGCATGGCCGACGCCCTGCGAGCCGTCGTCGCCTCGGGCAGCAACCCCTACGCCGACAGTCACGAGATGATTCAGGGCGCCCTCAACTCCCTGATGGAGGCCGGTGCCGCCGCCGGAACGATCCGCTCCGACATCCGTCCGACCGACATGTTCGCCGCCCTCGCCGGAATCGCCCTCACCTCGGCCAAACCCGAGCAGCGCGAGCAGGCCGAACGCCTCCTCGACCTCACCCTGGACGGGCTGAGATCCGCGCCGACTCAGCCGCCCGGTAACTGACGACAGGACCCGGACGTCACCAGGCCGCGGTTCGCCGCCCGCGCCGACGAGCGACGGACGAGCGACGGACGCCGCCCCGGACAGCGGCTCCACCGAGATCCGCTCGACGGGGGAGTGGTTCGACCCGGACAACGCCCCCGCTCGCCTTCAGCGGCGAGGCGCCCGAACGCTCGCAGGACTGCGTAGACAGCGCATCAACGCACCGTTGACCCGGCGTCCGGGGCGGGGGAATGGGTTCCTGGGTGCTCGTCGGCCCGGCCGGCGTCTTCGTCGTCGGGCCATGGGCGGGTGTCGGGGTTGGTGTCCAGGCCGTCCAGGCTCCCGGTGCTTCCCAGCCGTCCGTGTCTGCGTCCTTCGCCCCTGGCCCTCGATGCTCTGCTGCGCCCCGTTGTCTCTGTGGGCCCTCCACCGCCGCCGGGTGCCGTGCTGCCGTCTTCGCCGACAGGCCGGGGGATGCGGGCGGGGCGGGCGCGGGTGAGGAGGGCTTGCTCAGTGCAGTTGGCGCGGCCGGGCGATCGGCCCTGGGACCACGCAGGGCGGCCATGACGTGCTCGAACGTGGGCGCGTCGCCTGCTTGGCCGGGTGAGGTGGAAACACGGCGGACGGCAGCGACTGTCCGCGGTGAGGTGGATTTTGGTGGTCAGCCCGCCGCGGGAGTGTCCGATGGCGTGGTGGATCCGGCGCGCCGTCCGGGCGGTCCTGCCCTGGCGGGGCGGCGCCGGTTCCGGGGTGCGGCGATCCCCCGCGGGTGAGCAGCATCGCCTGAGGGCGGACGGCGGTGCAGGTGTCGGCGCTCGGAACGACTCCCGTCGGTCGACGGCGGGTCGGGAACCCGATTACGGTTCGGCAGCCCGCGGCAACGATCGGTGCTGGCCACTCGCCCTGCTGCTGCGCGCGGCATCACCGTCCACGGCCAACAGGGTGCCCGAACGTTCGCAGGAGCGTGTGGCCAGCTGATCAACGCACCATGGAGCCCGGCCCCGGGCAGGACGTGACGGTACGACCCGGCTCGGGCATCGCCGGCCGTGAGGGTGTCAGGCGGGCGCAGCTCGGGCGGGGTGACCGGTGCTCCGTCGGCCTGTACCGGCCGGCAAGGTGAAGCGTTGATCATATGTATACCCCTGCTTCGTAAAGTCACGCGCGCACCTTTCATGCCGTCAAGCGAGGGAACGAAATGCACCACACCTCACCACGCCTCACCCACCCTCCGAGCGGGGTTCCACGGCAACGGTCGGCCGGTCAGGGCCGGGTCGCCGCGACACTTGTCCTCGCCCTGATCGTGGGCCTGTTGCAGGCACTGCTCCTCCCGACCGCCGGACCGGCTTCCGCCGCCGTCGACGATCACACCGTCGCCACCTGGAACCTGCACTACAAGGCTGCTCGGCTCCAGTACACGGTCCCCTACCTGATGCGGGAGAAACGGCTGGAGATCATGGCCGTGCAGGAGGCCCCGGAGAAGTACGCCGTCGACTTCTTCACCGGCGGACGGCTGGTGAAGGACGTAGGGGCACGTCACCTGGAGGAATCGACGTGGAGCGATGGCGGGCAGACCTACTACTTGTACTGGGTGGTGAATGATCACTCTCAGAACAGGGGCGTCGGAATCGTCTCGACGATACAGAGGCAGGCGGACGATCTCGACGTCGTAGAAATGCCGATGAACGGGGCTGACATCTCGACCAGGAGAGGCCAGGCAGACGGGATAGTTCCGCGGAATGACCTGTACCCCTTCCCTGCGGTGGGTGTTCGCCTCGGCGCCGAGTGGTTCTACTCGATCCATGCCACCAACGGATCACCGCGGGCTCGGAACAATGCCGCCGGAATCGTCCGGACGATCAGTGACCGCAGGCCAGGCGAGCAGTGGGCTGTCATGGGCGACTGGAACCGTCATCCCTCCGACGGGAGCGATAAGTTCACCGCCGGATCGAGTCTCCGGGCCGAGAACTCGCTGGAACAGCAGATCACCAACGATCCCGCGGGCGTCCAGGTCGTCTACAGCAACCAACGGACGCACCGCGATAAGGTCGGCAATGTCCTCAGGGACATCAACGAGCTCGACTACCTGGTGACCAACGGGGTTGGCGGCTACACGGCTACTCGGATGAGCAGCGCTCTGGGGTCGGACCACTATCCGATGGTGTTCTCACGGAGCGCCGTCGACCCCGCCGTGGCCTGCCCTCTCCTGCCTCGGGCGGCGAGGAGTACTGCCGACACTGGCCTCTGCGACGAGACTCCCGACCGAGAACCGGCCATCGTGTCGATGGGCGACAGCTACATCTCCGGCGAGGGCGGCCGGTGGGCGGGCAACGCGAACACGGCGGAGACCGAGAAGGGGGACGTCTGGGGGACCGACCGACGCTCCCGCTGCCCGGACGACAAGCAGGACTGCGTCTACGACGCGACGTCCTACGCCAACGGCGGCAACAAGTGTGACCGCTCCGACGTGGCACCCATCAAGGGAACCGAGTTCGAGGACATTCCCGCCGAGCGGCGGTTCAACATCGCCTGCTCGGGCGCGACGACGAAGGACATCCTCTCGGATTCGCGCAACGGTGAGAAGCCACAGATCCAGCAGCTGGCCGACCTCGCCCGGACCAACGACATCCGCATGGTCGTGGTGTCCATCGGCGGCAACGACCTGGACTTCTCCGGCATCATGACGGCGTGTGGCATAGCCTTCTTCAATCCCAGTCTGCAAGCCTCCTGCAAACGGGATAAGGAGGAGCAGTTCGCCAAGAGGCTCAACTCGGTGCGGTCCGATGTCACCAACACGCTGACCGCCATCCGCCACGCCATGTCGGCCGCCGGCCAGTCGGACTACAAGCTCGTGCTCCAGTCGTATCCCAACCCTCTTCCGGGACCGGACGACTTCCGCTACGCGCAGGGTGTGATCACCAGCGACCGATTCAGCAAGGGAGGCTGCCCCTTCCGCGACGTGGACGCGGAGTGGGCCCATAACTCGGTCGTGCCGCGCATCACCGACATGCTGCGGCAGACCGCGGGGTCGGCCGGGGCGAAGTTTCTGAACGTGCAGGACGCCTTCGCCGGGCACGAGTTGTGCGAGAAGACCGCGGAGCAGGCCACAGGCGCGAACAGCAACGCCAATCCGCTGCCGGCATCGAAGGCGGAGTGGGTCCGGTGGGTGCCCTACGTTCCCGGTCTCGGATCGGTTTCCCCCAACACGCAGGGCGATGTCCAGGAGGCCATCCACCCCAACGCCTTCGGTCAGCAGGCGCTGTCGCAGTGCCTGACCGAGTTCGGCAAGGCGGCGTCCGGCTCCGACCGGTACATCTTCAACTGTGCCGGTTCGAACGACGGCATGAAGGTCGCTCCCGACCCGTCCGCGGTACGTGAGGGCATCATCCGGTTGCGCAACGCCCGTACGGGCGAGGTGCTGGACGCCGAGGGGAACGGCGACGACGACTACCTCGTCACCCGCCCGGACGACGGGCGGGCCAGCCAGCGGTGGCTGCTCCACAACGTGGACGGGAAGGTGTCGCTGCAGGCGCAGCACAACGGCCGCTTCATGGACCGCTATAACGGCTGGGCGTACCTGGCCCCCACAGAGCCGCGCTCCTGGTCCGTGAAGCAACTGGACGACGGCCGGGTCGCGCTGTACATGGGCCAGTACACCAGGTGTCTCGCCCAGGACCCGGGGAACCGGTCCCGGGACAAGAACTGGGTCAGCAACGATCCCTGCGCCAAGGACGTGCGGGAGGATCAGCTCTGGAACATCGAGTACCCCGGCGACGTAATCATCACCCCCCGCGACCCGGCCTCCGGCACGGATCCGCGTGAAGGCCAGCAGGTGGAGCTGCGCTCGGCCACCGGCATGGCCGTGGACCTCAGCGGCAGCAGCACCGCCGCCGGTACGAGCGTCCAGGCGTACGAGCCCAACGGCTCCGGCGCCCAGCGGTGGGTGATGCGCTCGCTCGGCGGCGGGAACTGGCGCATCGCCGCGTCGGCGAAGCCCGACATGGTCGTCGACCACGATCCGGGGCCGCACACCACCCACCTCATCCAGGCCCAGGAGGGCAACGCCAACCAGGTGTGGCAGCCCAAGGGCACCGGCACCGGCTGGTACACCCTGGTCAGCGGTGCCGACGGCGGCTGTCTGACCGCCGGCGCCGGGGGCGCCGCGCTCGCGGTGACGGCCTGTGACGCGAACAACCAGGCCCAGCGGTGGAAGTTCCGGGAGACCGGGACGGGCACGCAGGTGGGCACGATCCGCGGGTTGGGCGGCAAGTGCGTCGAGCCGCGCGGCGGCAGCCGGGACGACCGGACCCCGATCCGGCTCGCGGACTGCGCCGGCTCCGACGGCCAGGCGTGGACGGTCGCGGCCGACGGCACGCTGCAGGCCCTGGCCAAGTGCCTGGACGTCGACGCCGGGCGCGCCGACAACGGGACGGCCGTCCAGCTGTACGCGTGCAACGGCTCCGCCGCCCAGAAGTGGATCTACTCGGCGCGCCAGGAGCTGCGGAACCCGAACTCGGGCAAGTGCCTGGACGTCCCCGGCTCGGACACCGGCCGGCCGCTGCAGATCTACGACTGCAACCGGTCCGACGCCCAGAAGTGGCAGCTGTCCGCCCGCCCGGTGGGCCAGCCCGACGGCGGTGACGCGGGCGACCCGTTCGACGCCTCCCCGGACGGGCGCGGCACCAAGCCGGCCGCCTCGGGGGACTGCCGTCCCGAGGGCATGACGCCCACCCCGGGCGTGGCGGCGCGGTACTGCGACGTGTACGACGGCGCGGGCCGGGAGTGGGTCGGCAACGACCGGACCCGGCGCGTGGTGGGCTACTTCACCGGGTGGCGCGCGGGCGTGAACGGCGACCCGAAGTACCTGGCGTCGAACATCCCCTGGTCGAAGGTGACGCACGTCAACTACGCGTTCGCCGACGTCAAGGACAACCGGATCAGCATCGGCGACCCGAACGACCCGGCCAACCCGGCGACCGGCCTGAGCTGGCCGGGCGAGAAGAACGCCATGGATCCGTCCCTCCCGTACAAGGGGCACTTCAACCTGCTGAACACGTACAAGAAGCAGCACCCGGCGGTGAAGACGCTGATCTCGGTCGGCGGCTGGGCGGGCACCCGGAACTTCTACGCGATGACCACCAACGCCGACGGCTCGGTGAACCAGCCGGGCATCGACGCGTTCGCCGACTCCGTCAGCGCCTTCCTGGACCAGTACGGGTTCAACGGCGTCGACATCGACTACGAGTACCCGACGGCGCTGCCCAACACCGGCAACCCGCTGGACTGGGACGTCTCCAACCCGCGCCGCAAGGGCCTCCAGCAGGGCTACAACGCGCTGATGAAGACGCTGCGGACCAAGCTGGACCGGTCGGGCGCGGACAAGGGCCGCTACTACCTGCTGACCTCGGCCGGCTCCTCCTCCGGCTACCTCGTGCGCGGGCTGGACGCCGGGCAGGCGCTGCAGTACCAGGACTACGTCAACGTCATGACCTACGACCTGCACGGCTCCTGGAACAAGTTCGTCGGCCCGCAGGCCCCGCTCTACGACGACGGGAAGGACAACGAACTGGCCGACGCCGGGATCTACAACGACCAGGCGCCCAACACGAAGGACTTCCAGAAGGAGGGCTACTTCAACACCGACTGGGCCTACCACTACTACCGCGGCGCCCTGCCGGCCGGCCGGATCAACCTCGGCGTCCCGTACTACTCCCGCGGCTGGCGCGACGTCCAGGGCGGCACCGACGGGCTCTGGGGCACGGCCGCGATGGCGGACCAGGCGCAGTGCCCGCTGGGCACCGGCGGCCGCGGGCCCGCCAACGCGCAGTCCTGCGGGCGGGGCGCGGTCGGCATCGACAACCTCTGGCACGACCTGGAGAACGACCGGGAGGTCGGTGCCGGGTCGAACCCGCTGTGGCACACCAAGAACCTCCAGGACGGCCGCACCCCCGGCTACCTGAGGTCCTACGGCGTCGACACCGGCCTGCCGACCGGGCAGCTGACGGGCACCTACGCGCCGAAGTACTCGGACGCGCTCCAGTCGCCCTGGCTGTGGAACGACGCCAAGAAGGTGTTCCTCTCCACCGAGAACGAGAAGTCGATCGACGCCAAGGCCCGCTACATCGTCGACAAGGGCATCGGCGGCGCGATGATCTGGGAGCTCGCCGGCGACTACGCCCAGCGCCAGGGCGGGGAATGGGGCATGGGCTACGACCTGACCACCCGCCTCGACAACGCCTTCAAGGGCGCCGGCGCCGCCGGCAGCACCAAGGCGGGCGGCCGGCCGCAGCCGGCCGAGGTGATCGACGTGAAGGCCGAACTGGTGGACTTCCCCACCGGGGAGAACGACTTCTACCCCGTCCAGCCGAAGCTGCGGATCACCAACAACTCCGGCGTCACCCTCGCCCAGGGCACCGAGATCGCCCTCGACCTGCCCACCTCGATGCCGCCGATCGTCAAGGACAACGACTACAAGGAGATGAAGGGCCTCACTCCCGGCCACACCGGCCCCAACATCGGCGGTCTGAAGGGGGACTTCCACCGGCTCACCCTCACCCTCGGCTACTGCGAGGACCTGGCGCCGGGCAAGTCCCGGGACATCGACCTGAAGTACTACCTGCCGGTCACCGGGCCGTCCAACGTGACGTTCAGGATCGGCGGACGGGAGTACGGCTCGACCGGGGACCAGCGCCGCGACGTGCGGACCGTGGCCCCGCCCGCCCCCGCGGCCGGCAGCTCCTGCCAGGCCCCGGACTGGAAGCAGGGCCAGGTCTACCGGCCCGACGGCGGCCGGCTGTGGCGGATGTACGACAAGGGCGACAAGGGCTGGATGTTCGAGTACGGCGACAGCCAGACCGGGAAGCCCATGATGATCGACAACAACCCCGACCAGTCCCGCGCGCACCTCGTGGAGCTGAACGACCAGAACCCCAACCAGTACTGGCGGATCCAGGACGCGGGCGGCGGCCTGTACACCGTCTCCGGCGGCGGCAGGTGCCTGACCGCCACCGCCTCCCGGCAGGACATCGCCTCGCTCGCGTGCAACGGACGCAACGAGCAGAAGTGGCGGCTCGTCCCGATCGCCGACAACGGCAGTGAAGGGGCGCCCGGCGGGCCGAAGCACAACGGCCTGTTCAAGCTCCGCTCCGCGAACGGCAGCGACATCGAGGTCGCCGGCGGAGCCACCGTCCGGGAGACCCACCTCCTCACCGGCGACCCGGCCGCCTCGACGGCCGCGTTCGTGAAGTACCAGGGCTACTACTGGTACGCCCAGTGGTACACCACCGCCACCCCCGGCACGGCGGAGGCCAACGGCGGCCGGCCGTGGAAGAAGCTGAGCCCGGCGCCGTAGCCCCGTCTCCCGGGACACAGCCGGCCGGCTCCTTCGTCGTCCAGGCCGGTCGGACCGCACCGCCGGGCTGTTCAGCGGGCGCCGCGCCCGGTCGGTGACGGCCCCGGGAGACACCCGGTGCCGTCACCTCCGGATTGCGTCCCACAACGACCGCAGCGGGGATCGGTGCAGGTATTGGTACAGGTATCGGTGCAGGGGCGAGGCCGGCCGGCGGTGAGGAAGTACCAGCCGGCGCGCGGCGCTCAGCCGCCCGTCGTGCCGCCGGGCAGCGGGATGACGGTGTCTGCGACGTGGATCATCGCGAGACGGTGCGGCCGGACTGGCTGCCGTTGTTGGTCGGGTACAGGTTCGCCCATGACAGGTTGCACGCGAACTGCCACCACGCGTTGTTCGTCCCGGCGTCGGCCACGTCGTTCCAGTTCCAGCTGTAGGTGTGGCCGCAGGTGTCCCCGGCGGTCAGGTAGAACCGCTCGTCGGTGCGGCCCGCGTTGACGTGCCACCCGACGGTCGGGCCGTTCGCGTACACCTGGTACCACGCGCCGTTGTTGCTGGTGGCGCTGTCGGAGCCGCTGTCGGAGGCGGACGCGGTGCCGACGGTTGCGACGCCCACGCCGACCATCGTCGAAGTGACGACGGCCAGGGCGGCGAGAGTCTTCCTGATGCGCATGCTGTGCTCCCTTGGTGGATGAGCGTGTCGGTGGCCCGCCCCCGGTGCGTGGACGTCATTGCGTCAAGTGGTGCAGCCGATCACGATGAGGGGGTGCACCGGGGGCGCGTACCCATGCCGCTTCCACTCCCTGCCCGCACAGTGGGCTGCCATGCAACTCTCCTTGGTGAACGGCCAGTTCGACGAGGGAGGTGCGGGGCGGCCCGGTCTCAGCATGACCTACTCCGGCTGCCGGAGTCACTGCATTCGGCAGACGGACTCGAACTCGTCCGCAGTGGCGCGGCGCCTGCGCTGGTGAGCCGGCTTGCCCGGCGGCCGGACGGTCGTCGGGCACGGTCGTCACCGGCGGCCACAACGGTGGTCCCGGCTACATCCTGCTCACCTGGTAGAACCCGACGATCGTCTGGCGCGGCACGAGCGGCACGAGCCGCTCCGGGCGGGCGACCCCGCCCACCCGTCCCGGGGGTCGCGACACCCCAGCTCAAGGCGCGGGGCGCTGGGACCGGACCTGGACCGGTAGCCCCCGGACCTGGAAGCCCCGGGCGGACAGGCGTACGAATCCAGGGTAGCGTCTCAAGTACTCGGAGTGACTATGCGGAGAGGTGAAGCCATGAAGCCGATCAGCATGGGAGCCGCAGCGCTCCTCCTTGCCACCGGGACGGTGACCGCCGTTCAGGCCCCGGCCCATGCCGCCGACCCGGCCTACGGCTACACCTGCCCTACCGGCTACTACAGCGAGGAGGTCGCGATCGAGGGAGTGTTCTTCGGCGGGGCCTGCATCCCGGATCCTGCCAGCACCGGACCCCGCTACACGTTCCGCGTCGCCGTGCTCACGGAGGGCTTGCCGAGTGGGGACCGTGAGTACGTCGACGCCACCTTGAAATGCGACGAGTTGCAATCCGCCGCCCCCGACGTCGTCGCGTCGCGCTGCGACTTGGTTGACCCCGGCCTCACGGCCCGGGCGACGGCGAAGGCGTAGGGCCGGCAGGGCATGGACTGATCCGGGGACCAGGGGCCGGTCGTCGCGGCGTAGCGGGAGCGAAACAGGCCCCCGGGCGGGCGTCCGGGTCACGTCGGGGAGTGCGGTCAAGGCGCCGGAGGCGACGTCGGCGGCCCGCCGGAGGGGGCGTCCGGATTCCGTCGTCGTGGTGATCGCCTGCTGCATGGTGGCTAAGCTGCCAAGGCCCTCGAACGGGTGCTGGTCGCTGCCGGCAGGGCATGGCCGGCTGTCGGGCGGTGCCTGGGTGTGGTGGCGGAACGGGACCGCCCGGTCGCCGGCTCGGGTGAGGCGGCGACCGGGCGGTCGGGGTGTGTCTGGGTGTGTCGGGGCGGGCGGTGGGCCGTGCCTCGGGGTCAGGCAGTGGCCGGTTCGGGCTGCTCCGCCTGGCGGTCGGAGGGCTGTGCGGTGGTGGCGGGGGTGTTCTCCCGGGGTGCGGGGAGTGCGGCCATGATCGCGGCGGAGATCACGATGGTCGCTGCCCAGGCGAGCCCGTACCTGCCGACGGGGGTGTCGGAGAGCGGGCCGGCGAACCAGTCGCACTTGGTGAAGGCGAGCCCCAGCAGCAGTGCGAGCACCCAGGACACCATGGCCTGCCAGCAGAAGCCGCCGGTGTACCAGTAGCGGCTGTTCCTGCTGGTGTCCATGAGCCCGGCGGCGTCGTAGCGCACCGCGCGTGAGCGGCGCCGGAACATGTCCACCGCGTAGACGCCGATCCAGGCCGAGAAGGAGACGGCGAGCAGGATGAGGAAGGTGATGAAGGAGCCCAGGAAGCTCTTGGCGACCAGCATCAGCAGCAGGCCGCCGACCAGCGAGATCACGGCGTTGATGCTGACGGCCGTGGCGCGCGGCAGCTTGACGCCCATGGTCTGAGCGGTGAAGCCGGCCGAGTACATGGAGAGGCTGTTGATCAGCAGCATGCCCACGATCGCGGTCAGCAGGTAGGGCACGGCGAGCCAGGTCGGCAGCAGGTCGCCGAGGAAGGAGACCGGGTCGGCGGCCTGGGCGAGGCCGGGTGAGGCCACCGCCATCACGGCGCCCATGAGCACCATGGGCACCATCACCAGGCCGGCGCCGGAGACCGTCACGCCGACGATCTTCCTGCCGGAGGCGGCGTGCGGGAGGTAGCGGGCGAAGTCCGGGCCGGTGGGGACCCAGCTGATGCCGCCGGCGGCGATGGTCCCGATGCCGGCGATCATCATCGCGGTGGTGCCCGCGGGCTTGGCGAAGACCTCGCTCCAGTGCATGGTGGCGACCAGGTAGCCCAGGACCAGCACGCTGAAGACGCCGAAGAGGTACGTCGACCAGGTGTTGCAGACGTTCAGCGCCTTGCGGCCCATGCCGGAGACCAGGAAGGTGCAGGCGACGAAGGCGAAGAGCGTGATGACGATCAGCGCGGTGTTGGCCTTGACGCCGAAGAGCAGGTCGAGGACGGTCAGCACGGCGTAGGCGCCGGTGACGGCGTTGATCGTCTCCCAGCCGAACCGGGCGATCCAGAGCACCGCGCCGGGGAAGAGGTTGCCGCGCACCCCGAAGGTGGCCCGCGAGAGGGTCGCGCCCGGCGCCCCGCCCCACTTGCCGGAGACCGACAGCACGCCGACCAGGCCGAACGAGACGAGCGCGGCGCACGCCGCGACGATCAGGACCTGCCAGAAGTTCAACTGGTTGAACACCACCAGGGCGGCGCCCATGGTGAGCAGCAGGACGCTGATGTTCGCGGCGACCCAGGTCGGGAAGAGCTCGCGGACTCTGCCCCCGCGCTCGTGGTCGGGGACGGGTTCGATGCCGCGGGTTTCTATCGCGCCGCCGGTGTCGGCGTTCGACGGGTTGTCCATGAGGGTGGCTCCGTGCGTGTGAAGCGGAGATAAATCGAACAAATGGGGCATTTGTGGAACTCTTCGCGCGTAGCGCGGGAGTTGAGTCATCCTACTTTGTCCGCTTCGGTTCCCGGGCCTGGCCGGTACCGGAGGGGAGGACGCCACCCCCGCCCGCGGCCTCTCCGCAAACGCCGCGAACGCTGCAAACGCCGCGAACGGCGGACCCGGCCCACGGCCAGGTCCGACGCGCTCGCGGCGTTCGCCGAGGAGGAGATCAGGGCCGGGATGCGCCGCCGGCCCGGGAGCGCGCAGGCCCGACCGGGCGCCGCCTGGTCCAGGCGCTCAGCGCGCACCCGGGAGGTCTCACCTGGGTCTCACCTGGTGAACAGCGAGCTGCCGCTGACGACGCGGGTGGTGCCGTCGGCGAGGGTGACGGTGACCGTGTCGGGGACGGCACGGTGTGACATCGTCCCGGGCCACCAGGCGGTCCAGCGGCCGTCCGCCACGGTGACCTGGAAGGTGCGTCCGGCGACCTGCATGGTGATCGCCTTCACGCCGGCCCCCACGGAGCCCTGCGCGTAGTTGAACATGGCATCCCCGTCGCCGTGGGAGCCGCCCGTGTCGTAGGTGACCGCATCGGCCGCCACGTTCTTCACCGGGTCGATCGCCTCCCACAGGCCGCTGGTCTCCGAGGCGACGTAGCAGAGCATGGCCTTGCCGCCGCGGTTGACGACCATGGAGGCGACCTTGCCCCGCAGGTCCGCATTGGTGATCTTGACGGGTGCCCCGGCGCCAGGGCCGTCGGCCATCCGGTCCAGGCACCACTTCTCGGCGGTGGCGCCCGGGCCCGTCGAAGCGGCCAGCGGTGTCGGGACACCGGTCCAGCTGGCCAGCTCCGCGGAGCTCAGCGGCCCGCTGGCGCCGCCCCGCGAGGACTGCGTCACGGCCACGGCCACGGCCGTACCCACGACGAGCGCACCGGCGAGGGTGACGGCCAGCCGCCGCCGAAAGCGCGGCCTGGCGGGGGCCGGGGCGGGGGTGGAGGTTGGGGCGGGGGTGTCGAGGTCGATCTGGCGCATCAGGCGCTCCCGGTGTAGGGCGTGGCGTCCTGCGGGGAGGTCGCGCTCGGCCGGCACGGGCACCTGCCCGAGCAGTTCCGCGCGCTCGACCGGCTCCGGCCGCTGTCCGGCGTTCACTGGTGTACCTCCTTCGTGGACGGGGCCGCACTCGCGGACCCACCCTGGATCTGGTTCCGGCCACGGCCGGGTTCCACTTTTTTCCGCTGCGCCCGGCGCTGGGCCGTCTCGGCGAGGCGGTGCAGCCGGGCCCGGGCCCGGGACAGGCGTGAGCGTACGGTGCCCACCGGTACGCCCAGGGCCTCGGCGGCCTCCTGGTAGTCCAGGCCCGCCCACACGCACAGGGCCAGCACCTCGCGGTCCGGGCGGCGCAGCCGCGCCAGCGACTGGTGCAGGACCGCGATCCGCGCCGCGTCGTCGATCCGCCCGGCCACCTCCTGCGCGAAGTCGGGAACGTTCTCGCGGGCCGGCGGGAGCTGCGCCAGTACCTGCCAGTGCCGCCGGGCGGCCCGGCGCTGGTTGCTGACCAGCTTCGTGGCGATGCCCAGCAGCCAGGGCCGCAGCGACCCGCCCTCCGCCTCGACCCGGTCGTGCCGGCGCCAGGCCTCCAGGAACGTCAACGACATCACGTCCTCCGCCGTCGACCAGTCCCCGGTGAGCCGGAACACGTGGTTGTACACCGCACGCGCATACGTGTCGAAGAGCCGGCCGAACGCGTCCCGGTCACCGGCCCGCACCCTCGCGCGCACATCTCGATCTGAAGAGTCCACGCCCCCTATCTGGTGCCCCGCCCGCGCGGGTTCCTATGACCTGCGTCACCCGCGGAACGCGCCTGGCCGCTCTACCGGCCCGCCCGGCCATCGTCGGAGCGATCGCCTGCACGGCGATCCCGCGCATCCGGACGAAGGCCTCGGGCGGACGTCGTGGTCCCCGAACTTGCGGGCAAGGCCGCCCCCGGGCGCTTCGACCCGCATGCCCGCCGCCTCGATATCCAGCCCGTCGGCTGGTCCCGGGCGAGTGGCGGGCGGTCCGTGCTCAGGCGGTTGCGTCGAGGGCCGGGGGCTGCCAGTTGTACGTCCGGGCGGAGCGGTTGAGCAGGGTGCGGGCCGGGAGGAGGCCGGCGAGGGTGAGGGCGGCATCGCGCAAGCGGGTGGCGGCGGGGGTGTGGAGGGCGACGAGGTCGCCGGTACGGCGGGAGCCGGTGACGATGGCGGTGGTGCGCGGGAGGCGTGCGGCGGTGTAGGCGGGGAGGGTGGTGGCCGGGTCCGCGCCGGGGGTCAGGGCGGAGGCGAGGACGACGGCGTCCTCGATGGCCTGGCAGGCGCCCTGGCCCTGGAAGGGGCACATGGCGTGGGCGGCGTCGCCGAGGAGGGCAACCCGGCCCTGGTGGTAGGTGGGCAGGGGGTCGGCGAGGTCCCAGACGTCGTGGCGCAGGACGCGCTCGGGTTCCGCGAGCGCGAGGAGTTGGGGCACGGGCGCGCACCAGGTGCCGAACCTGCGCAGGAGTTCGGCCTTCTCGTCGCCGTCGGCGGCGCGGGCGCCGGCCGGGGCGAGGGCGGCGCCGTACACGTAGACCCGGCCGTCGGCGAGCGGGACGACGCCGGCGAGCTGTCCGCGTCCCCAGACCTCGCCCACGGCATCCGGCCGGCGGGTGGGGGACACGACGGTGCGCCAGGTGGTGAAGCCGCTGTAGCGGGGGCCGGGGTGCTGGGGGAAGAGCAGCGCGCGGGTGGCGGAGCGGAGGCCGTCGGCGGCGACCACCAGGGCGGCGGGCCGTTCCCCGTCGGGGGTCCGGACGACGGCTGGTCCGGTGGTGCTTCCTGGGGTGCCTCCGGTGGCGCTTCCGGTGGTGCCTCCGGGGGTGACGAGGGCGGCGGGCGAGTTGGTGCGGACGGTGCCGTCCGGAAGGGCGTCGACCAGGGCGGCGATGACGTCGGCGCGGGCGACGGCGGCGATCGTGTCGCCGAAGCAGGCCTCGAAGGTGGCGGTGTCGGTACGGGCGAGCCAGCGGCCGGAGGGGTGGCGCAGGCCGACGGCGGGATGAGGGGTGGCGAGGGCTCGCAGGCGTTCGCCGATGCCGAGCCGGTCGAGGGCGCGCAGGGCGTTGGGGGCGAGGGCGAGTCCGGCGCCGACGGGTTCGAGCGAGGCGGCGCGCTCGTGGACGGTCACGGGGATGCCCTGGCGGTGGAGGGCGAGGGCGGCGGAGAGTCCGCCGATGCCGCCGCCGATGACGATTGCCTGGTACGCGCCCATGAGTGAACCCCTCTCCCGACACTACGGCTGTAGTGACCACTTCCCGCACCATACTACACCTGTAGTTGGGATGGGATAGTGTTGGCGTGAAGGGGGTTCGGGCCCGCCCCGGGTCGGGACCCCCTGAAGAGAGAGGCCAGGACCGGATCCATGACACCGCCGCGCCCGACGCTGATCGCCGACGCCGCCATCGCCCTGATCGCCGAGCGCGGCCTGCGCGGGCTGACCCACCGCGCCGTGGACGAGGAGGCCGGACTGCCCGCCGGCTCGACCTCGAACCTCGCCCGGACCAGGGCCGCCCTGCTCGACCTCGCCCTCACCCGCATCGTCGAACGCGAGACCGGAGGCCACCCGGTCATGGCCGGCGGGCCCCAGCCGGACTGCTGCCCGCGCCACCTGCTCACCCAGGGAGTGGCCGAGCTGCTGTACGGCGCGCTCACCACCGGGCGCAGGCTCACTCTGGCCCGCCTCGAACTCGCCCTGGAAGCCACCCGCCGGCCCGAACTGCGCGCCGGCTACGACCGGCTGGGCGCGCGCTTCACCGACACCGCTGCCGCCCTGCTGGCGCAGAGCGGCTCGGCCGACCCGGCGGCCGACGCCCGACGGCTGATCCGCTGGTGCGACGGGCTGCTGTTCAACGCCACAGCGGGAAGCGGACACTGGCACGTGCCGACACCGGAGGACCTGTGCGGCGAGGTGGCACACTACCTCGCCGCACTGCTCGACCGGGACTGACCGGCCGGGACTGACCAGTCGGGACTGACCGGCCGCCGCGGACGCAGGCCCTCGACGCGGAGGGCTTCGGCTACCACCGCTGCTTCAGCTGGGTGTTCGCTGTTTCCGCCAGCGGGCCTGGTGGAAGATCGGTTCGACGGCGACCACGCAGAACGCGTGCATGGGCTGGTCCGTGCCCCTGGGGTCGAAGAAGCCCACCATGTCGCCGAGGAAGCTCTCGCCGTGCTGATGGACGTGGGGGTCTTGGGCGACGCGGCCGCCGGCGGCGGTGAGCCAGTCGCCGATCCAGAACAGCAGCTCGGCACGGGCGGTGATGACGATCGTCGCGGCGTACTCGGCGAAGCGGGCGGGGTGGCGATCGGCTCGGCGACGGACGTCGTCGGGACGGTCGGGAGATCGTGCCGCTGGGGCGGTCACCCTCAACGGCACCGAGGCGCGGCGCATCCTGTGCCGCAGATCCGGCCAGTCGGACGGCCGCAGTCCCGTGTCCTCACGGGCCAGGAGCATGGGCATCGGATGGGTGTCGCCGCCGGCGGAGGCCATCGGATGGGCGCCCGGTGGGACCGGAATGTAGATCGCGCTGTGCGGGCTCGCCGCGGCGACGCGGAACAGAGCGCCGAGCCGAAGGAGATCGGCGCGGCTTGCGCCCAGATACCCGACTCGGTAGTCGGGCGGGCGGACGAAAGTGTTGCGGAGCATGGGACCGGTGCTCAGGATCCGGCTGAGCCCGGATCCGGGATAGGCAACAGGGTGGCTCGTCACCCGCAACCGCATCCGACCGTCGCCAACCCCCATGTGCCAAGTACAACACGCGCGCCAGTGGCCTCAAGCTCCTTTTTTGCGAAGCCCGGGGAGCCCCTCGCGGTGCGGAGCACAACCATGGTCCCGACGGACCTCGACAAACCCGTCGGCCGCCTCTCCGTCGGCCGTGAACTGCGGCTGGAACCGGGCCGGAGCGCACACCCGGCACCGGTACGAGGACGAGACGTCGTTACCGGAACCTGACGGTACCGATGGAAGAGCGAAACGCGCCCCAGACCAGGACCTGACGTTCTGTTCCTACAGTGCCGGATATCCGTGACGCGCGGGGCGGACCGCGGCCGCCCCCCGCGTACGGACCGCACCCGAGCGCGGACCGCACCCGAAGCGAACCGCACCCGACATGAACCGCACCCGACCGAGATGGGCAACGATGTCAGCCACACGCCGAGAACTCCCCCGCGGCCTCTCCGCCGCAGCCGCCCTCCTGCTGAGCGCGACCACGGCAGCGGCGGTGCTGCTGCCCACCGCGGCCTTGGCCGCGGAACCGGACTCCGTCACTTCGCACGCCGGCGCCACGACCGCCCAGGAGCGCAGCCGGATCGACGCCTACTGGACCGCCGCGCGGATGAAGCTGGCGGGCGCCATGGTCCCCGAGATCACCCCCGTGCCCGAGGACGACACCACGCCCGACGATCCGCGTCCGCTCCCGCCGAACACGCCGGACCCCGGCGCCGTCTGGACCCACGGCGGCGCGGTGGACCGGAGCGTCGGCCGGCTCTTCTTCACCTTCTCCGACGGCTACGACGGCAGTTGCACCGCGACCGTCGTCAACAGTGCGAACCGCAGCACCGTCGTCACCGCGGCGCACTGCCTGCGGGGCGTCGGGGCTCCCGCCACCGACGACACCTGGCAGCACAACCTCTACTTCGTGCCCGGCTACCGCAACGGGACGAAGCCGCTCGGCGGATTCAGCATCAAGTCGATGGCCACGTCGTCCCGTTGGGACGCCGATCCGGGCAGCGCGACCTCGAACGACGTCGCCGTCGCCGGCTACGACACCGGGGTCCTCGTGGCGAACCCGTCAGCCGAGGGGCGCCGGATCGCGGACGTCACCGGAAGCCAGCGGATCGCGTTCACCGAGCCCGCGGCGGGCGAGTTCATCCACACCTTCGGCTACCCGAAGGACCGGCTCAACGACCCCAGCGCCAAGTACGCCGGTTCACGCATGATCCACTGCGCCGGACCGGACCGGCCGGCCCCCAAGGCGCCCCTGCTGTGGGGCGAGTCCTGCGACATGGCCCACGGGGCGAGCGGCGGCCCGCACTTCGCCCGCTTCGACACCCGGACCGGCGCCGGCACCGTCGTCGGCGTCACCACCACCACGGATGACCTCGCGGGCGGGCAGCCCGGCACGCTGTACGCCACCCGCCTCGGTGACAGCGCCCACCGCCTCTACAGCTGGGCCCAGGCGCGCTAGGCCTGACCGGCACAAACACCGGCCGGAGCCACCAGGCCCCAACGGAAAACGCCGGTACCAGGGGCGCGAGCCGACTGGCTCCCGCACCCCCGGTACCGGCGTTCGAGGCCTCCGCCCGGGGCGGCCGTCCGAAGCCGCTGCGCCGTCCGTCAGGCCGGGACCACCCGGTAACTCCGCATCGCCCACGGCAGGTTGGCTTGGGCCAGCGAGCCGGTGGCCCACGGGTGCGCACCAGCACAGTCCGTGTCCGGGTACAGCGCCACGGACACGGAGCCGGAGACGACCTGGACGGAGCGGGCGGGCGCCGACAGGGCGTGGCAGGTGCCGAAGTCGCCCAGGCCGACCGTGGTCACCGCCCCGCTCCCGCCGGTGCCCGTGTACAGGTGGGCGCCCGGCTGCGGCGGCGGCCAGCCGGCGGCGTGCGCCGATCCGGCGCCGAGGCCGAATCGACTCCAGCGAACGCCTCGGGCGTCGCAGGCGGGTCATCGAACGAACGACGTCATGGCTGACCGGCTACCGCCGGCTCAACCATCGCTACGAACGCGACCCCCGCACCTACCTGGCCTTCCTCGGCCTCGCCGCCACCCTCTGCTGCTACAAACGCCTGACCCGCCCCACCACATAGGACACGGTCTTACTGACTTCGGCGCTTCGGGGTGATTGGCCTGTTCATGTAGCTGACTGATGGTCATCTGCGCGCTATGCCGTAGGTATGCGATATGCGGATGGGGGCGGGCTGACGGCGAAAGGTCGCCAGCGTCGCGAGGAGGTGCGGCTGGAGGCCGCCGGGTTGTTCGCCGATGGGCTGGGGCCGCCGGAGGTTGCCCGCAGGTTGCGGGTGAGCTCGAAGTCGGCCTGCCTGTGGCTCTGCGGCCCATTCGTGAAGCGACCTGATGACCTCAGCCACTGCCCTCCTCTTGATCGGAAGTTGCGGTAGTTCTCGCCAGAAGCCCGGCGGGGTAGGCCCCGAACTGTGATTTCGGGGTAAGCACCACCCCCTTGGCTCAGGGCAATGACACCATCCGCGTCCGGGCCGGCCTGGACTCGCAGCTGTTCGACCTGACACTTCTTGTCAGCAATGTGCCGCAGGCTCTCCTGCAGGCCGGCGAGTTCGCCGAGCCACTGCATCCGTTGGGTCTCCCCGAGGCGGCGGGTGTTGATCTCGATCTCGAGCAGCCTGGGCTCTTGGACGAGGTCGAGACGGAGCATGGGGCACCTGACACGGGCTCATCCGAACTGTGGCCTGTTGTGAAAGTGCTGGTCACAGCCATTCGTTGATGGCTGTGGCCAGCACGGTCGCTTCGTAGCGGACGGCAGGTTTGTCGTATCTCGTAGCGGCGGTCCGTGGCGCTTGAGTTGGCGGCTCCTTCTGGAGGCCCCCTTTTCGCCGCCCCGGCGGCCTGCTGATGGGTCCGGTACGGAGGCCGCCCTGTCTTCTTACCCGCCGGCAGCAACTCCTCCAGTCGGACCCACTGTTCGTCCGTCAGGCCTCCGCACCCCGCGCCAAGATCATCACAGACCGCGATCAGGAGTTTCCTCCGCTGGAAACACCGGGTTCCCGTCCTCACCCGTGAACGGCGGGCGGGACGGCAGGTGTCCCAGCGCTTGCCAGACGGCGTGGGCGGCAGCGAACTTCACGTCACCCGGACCGGTATCAGGAGGAGCGATGACAATCCCGGTGATCTCCACCAGCCAGCCGCGGATGCCGGCGGGCAGTTCCCTCAACGCGTACCGGACGCCTTCTCGCGCTTCCGCCTCGGCGCCCGGGTCCCCCGCGTCATCGACGACTGCCGAGCCATTTCGGCCGAACACCGCCGCACGGACCACAACGCCAGCACTCGCCACCGGGACCAGGCGCACGCTGACCTCGGCGAAACGCGCCCAGCGGTTCGTCTGGCGCCGCAGTCGATAGATCCCATCCATGGCGTGAGTCTCCCGCACTACCAAGGCACCAACCGCCACTTCCGCAACACACGCACACCTAACCCAGCTGGCGGCCTGGCGGGGCGGATCGCAGTTGAGCCGCTGAAAGTAGTGGCTGGAAATCCTGGCGCCCGGGAGCATTCGGGCGTGTCGCACCGCCAGCTGCTGCCCGGCCGCCATCCGTCAGCGCGCGGTGCGCCATGGGTACTCGCTGCCTCACTGCAGGACGACCTCGACCCCGTGGTCGGCGAAGATCTCAAGGAGAACCTCGAACAGGGCCGCAGTGCCCTCGTGCAGCGCACGCTGTCTCACGAGCCGCGTCCTGGCTACCTCCGAGTGCTGCCATTCCAACGTGAACGGAGAAGAGGCACCCCAGCCTCCTCCGAGGCAGTCGTCCAAGGCGTCGAGGTTCCAGCCGAAGTATCCGCCGGGCCCGTCGATCGCTTCGCCCAGCGCGCAGTAGAAGCTGTCGACGTCGATGACCTGACGGCCGTCCATCCTGAACACTTGTCCCGGTGACCGGTCGCCATCGTCGTTCCGGTGCCGGTATTCCCGGGACAACATAGCCACGGACAACCATGCAAGACGGCCCGCCGGACCCATGGATCTCCACAGTCCATTTCGGTTCAACTGCCCGGTACGGATCAGTTCCCACACCCCGGCGGAGCCAGGAAGCGCATTTTGACACCAGAGCCGTACCGAGACATCGAAGAGGCCCTCACCGAGAACTGATGGCTTGACGGCGGTCACGGTGACACCACCGACGAAGTAAGACCCCATCGTGGTACCAGCGGTATCGAGCAGGGTCAGGTAGGCGTTTCCCGCGCAGGCGTCGTGTCCACCAACACGGTCGAGAGCGGCCAGCAGCCCGCCCTCCGGTGCGCATCCGCGCAAGTCGACCAACCGGTGGTCATTCTTGAGCGGCGCGAACAAGCCTGTGCAATCCTGAGCGAAACCCCAAGGGGTGTCCTCGTCGTCGTCGCCGGTCAGAGAGTAGTTGAACTCCGCCCGCGCGCCTGTCGCTTCCATCTCAACCTCACCATCTGTCGTCCCTGCAGGAGCTCGGGTCGGGGCACTTCGAGCGAGTTCGCCGCGCGTCCTGTCGGCATGGAGTATCGCCGAGTTGGGTGCTGACGGTGCAACCGATGTTGGTGGCGCCGCCCGCGCCCAACCTGCAGGTCGAGGACTTGCCTCCGGAGATCGGGAAAGCGTTGGCGCTCGGTCCTCCGCATCGGCGCTGCTTCGTCCGGCGTCCCGGCGGAAGTCGGGCATGCCGAGGTGGACGGTGGAAGGTTGCGCTGCACGTTCGTGCATGGCCTCCAGTCTCTGTGCGTCGGCGGCCAGGTGGTCTCGCTGGCGGCGGCCTCGCCGATCCAGCCCTGGTCCTTGGCCTCCTGCAGGCGGTCGATGAGATTGACGTGGATCTCCTGGAGACGTGGCATCTGAGCTGGGTCCACGAGAAGGGCAAAAACCTGATCTGGATCTCGGCGGCGAAGCCGGGCCGCTCCGGCGAGATCACCACCGCGCGCCACGACAAGATCTGCGCCAAGCTCCGCGAAGCCGGCCTCGGCGCCTTGGCCGACCTCGGCTTCGTCGGTCTGGACGACGACCCGGACGACCCGGTGATCGTCACCGGTCGCAGGGCGACCCGGGGACATCCGCTGACCGAGGCCCAGAAAGAGGCGAACCGGCTGGTCAGCCGCGAACGCGCGGCCAACGAGCACGGCTTCGCGGACCTGAAGAACTGGAGGATCCTCAGCAAGGTCCGCATGAACGCCAAGCACGCCACCGCCCTCCTACGGGCCCTGCTCGTGCTGACGAACGCCGAAATCTCCCGCTGACGGGCGATCACTTGCCAGCGATCACGCCCCCGACCGGCCGAGCCGAACGGTGGGTCTACGGAGACCTTGACCGGAACTTCGCAGGGCGGGTGGTCTCCCCGCCGCTGGCCAACGTCTATCTCTCCGTCCTGGACCAGCACTTCGCCCGGATCGGGGAAGAGAAGATGTGCCGCACCGCGCGTTGCGTCAGGGGTGAAACCGCCAGCGCCCTTCGGAGACGACGTCCACTTTGCCGTCGCTGACGCGAATAGCCGTGTCGTCGTCGATGAAGTAGATCGGGAAGTCCGCCCGCTCGACGATGCGATCAGCCCAGACGTCGTCCCGCCCCGGGAAGTCCGGCGAGTGCAGGTGCGGCTTCAGGTACCAGTCGAAGAGACCGAACGGCGGCTCCACCGTCGTCGCGCCGAGCACGTGCAGGTCCGCAGTATCCCCGATGACGTCGGCGGAATGTTCGGTGAGATTTCGGCTGAAGATCATCGATCCGGCGCTCACCCCCACATAGACCCGGTTCTCCAGCACCTCCAAGAAGCCGTCGGCCAGGCCGTTGCCGGTGATACTGCGCGCGAGATGGTAGTGACTGCCGCCCTCGACATAGATGACGTCGGCGTGAAGCAGCCGGTCAAGCACCATCTGCCGAGGCAGGCCGTTCAGCTCCAGGATGTCGAACTCCTGCCAGCCGAGACCGTGCAGTCGACTCATGTCCGCGACGAACCACCCGTGGTCTCCGGGTTCGGCAACGGATGCCGTGGGAACGTACACGATGTTCGCCGACTCGAACGGCTTTCCCAGCAGGTCCCGCAGCGCATCCCGCAATGTCTCGTTGCGCAGGCCGCTCGACGTCAACAGAAGCTTCACCAGGCGAGCCAATCATGGCTGCCAGGCCCGCGCAATGCGCTGGGAGGCCACCACCTCCGTGGTCCGTGCTGAGGCGGGCGACCAGCATGGCCGACCGGGTCAACCGCGAACCCGCAGCCAACGAGCACGGCTTCGCCGGCCTGAAGAACTGACGGATCCTCACCAAGGTCTGCATGAACAGGCCCGGCACGCCACCATGCTTCTGCAGGCTCTGCTCGCGTCGACGAACGCCGAATCTCCCGCTGACGGACGATCATCTGCTACCGATCACGCCGTAGACCGGCCCGAGTGCCCCACCCCCGACCCACGCCAGCCCCGTGACCTGCAAGTTCAGGATGAACAATCCTCAATGAAGGCCCGGTGATGGGGGATCACATCTGTACTGACCGCATAGGTACGTCGGGTTGGGGTCTCGGGCTGCGCGAACGCTCAGGGGGTGTTCGCGGTCGCCCAGGCGCGGAACAGCGTGATGGCCTCGGTGAGGTTGCCGGGGCCGCAGCTGGCGTGAAAGATCTTCTCGGAGGTCCACACCCACACCCAGTCGTGTGTACTGCGGTTGATGTCCTGTCGGGGATATTCGCATTCCTCCAGGTCTGTCTCCTCCAAGTCAATGGTGACGGTCCAACCCGGGTTGTCGAGCGTGGCGATCTTCACGCCCCACTCGTGCTCCCAGTCCTCGTTGCACTGGTCGGTGTACCAGTCCTGCAGCCAGTCAAGGACATGCTTCGAATCACTCATGGGAGGAGATGTTAATGCTGTGATCGCATGGATTTGTCCGGCTGCGCAGCCAGCTCAGTGCGGTTGTCGGCCGGTCGCACGCTGCCAGGGCGGCGCGCATCCTCGCGTACTGGTCCTCGGGTCCGGCGGGCTGGCTGTCGAAACCTGGTCGGGACGGCTTGATCACACAATCGCGGACTCCATGAAACTCGGGGCAGCTCACGGCAGCGCCTGACGCTCCAGCTCCGCCGTCACCTCCTCGACGGCCCGCCTGGCCCGGCGTCCTTGCGAGCGCCGGTTGGTCAGCCGGCCGTCGCACATCACGCTGTCGGCTCCCCATGCCAGGTCGATGCCGTCGGCGCAGGCCGTGGAACGGCACAGCTGCCGCTGGGGCAGGCCCTTGCGGATCAGCCAGCCGTACGCGCTGGTGACCAGGACGGGGCCGAGAGGCAAGCCGCGGCCGCCGAACTCGCGGACGACGACGGAACGTAGAGCCGTGGCCGCAGAGCTGGCTGCGCTGGAGGCGCCGGTCCGCGCCGGTCCGCGCCGGTCCGCGCCGGTCCGCGCCGGGGGAGGAGGGGAGGAGCGAGAGGACCGGGGGAGGGGCCGGTGGTGGTGCCACTTCACCTCCTGGCTCCGCGGCCTGCTGGCCGGGAGGCGATCAGCCTCCGCCGACAATCAGTCGCCGGAGGCACGGCGGCGGATCGACTTGGCTGAGACCGTCGTTCGGAGGCCGCCGGATCTCGGCGGTATCCCGTTCCTGCGGGTAGCGGGCGAGCAGTCGGTGGGTCTGCGGAACATGCCAGGGTGCCGACGAACGGCTCCCGGCCGCATGGGCCGGCCACCCGGCCGCGTCCGGGCTATGGCGTGGAGTCATGAGGCAGCCGGAGCGTTCCAGCTGGGAACACGGGGAACGCCTGCCACTACCAACGCCGTTCGGCCGGCCGGCCGTTCAGGTCCGGCTCCGATTGCAGTGGCTCGGACCGGAGGTCCTAGCAGGTCTGTTGGTAGCTCAAGCCCGGGACGTAGGCCCTCCAGTCCGGGGCGGAGAGTCCCCCGCCGGCCCGTGTGCAAGCCAGCGCATGGGCGTGGTTGCGCAGTTCGTCGAGTGCGCCGAGGTCGTTGACGTTGACGATCTTGTCCTCGGCGCCGGACAGGAGAGTCTTCCCGTCCGGGGTGACGGCGACCGCGGTGATTGCGCCGGTCCGGGTGCTGGTACCGCCGAGGTTGTAGGGCTGGACCGGGTTGGTCACATCCCAGACGATCACCGTGCGGTCGGCGCTCCCGGATACGAGGGTGTGGTCGTCCGGGCCGGCGGGGTTCCGCGGTCGCTGTGCTGGGGGCGCTGCTGGATCGCTCGCTGGTGCAGATCGCTGACGCCTCCTCGGACGCCCGCTGCTTCGACCGGGAGACCATCCGCGTGGCGGCGGACGTGTGGGACAACAACACCTTCCCGCTGTTTCGGGCAGCCACGGCCAGTACGCGATGCGGGCGCGAGCGTCGTGCGCGGGCGGCGTTGGAGTGGATGGCCGGCCTCGGTGAGGAGAGGCGCTGGATGCTGGATGCTGGAGCAAGCCTCGGCCGCCGGACACTCGTTGGACGACCTGCTTGCGCCCGCGAAGCCGTACGTGCCAGGTCGTGACCATCTGGGACGGGTGATGGCCCCGGTGATGGCGGTGACGCCGCAGATCGCAGAAATCCTCGCCGCCGACTATGAGCTGGCGTCGGCCGAGGTCCGCTTCCGACAGGTCGAGCGGACAGGCAGCCGGCTCGTCGGCTGTCTCGAACTGGCGGTGGCCCGTTCCTATCCCGTCGACGACGGCGCGCCTCCCGAGACCGCCATGCTGGACATACGGCTACGCGACATCACCGAGGTCCGCTTCGATTCCCATGACACCCAGGGCGCAGCCCTTCGACCGGAAGCGGACGGGGTGTCGATCGGCATCGGAGCCCGCGGCACACTCCGCGCTGCGACGGCAGACCTCCACCCAGACGACCGCTGCTGGCACCTGTCCGCCGCCGGACACCGGGCCGATGCGACCACACCACCCCGCGACAGCCGACCTACCTGGCCCGACACCCCGCAGGAGGGGCGCTTGGGCACCAACGCCATGGCCGCAGCAACCCTCCTCCACCGCGCCATGCTGCACATCCGCATGGTCCGCTCTGCCTGGGCGCTCACCGGGTCCCGGTGCGCGACTTCCACCGGGCCTTCGCCGGAGCGGGCGCGGCGATCCTCGCCGCAGGCGCGCACCGCCTGCCCCACCGCCGCGAAGCCGCCTTCCGCCAACTGATCGAGACCTGGGCCCGCCGCGGCGGGTCGGCCCTCGCCGACTGGTTCACCACGGTGCTGCCAGAGACGGCCCACCAACCGGCCCTCCTCGCCGGCCTCCGCGACCAGGCCCGAACACACCCGGTCGCCGACGTACCGCAGCAGCCCGCTCCGGACCCCTCTGCGGTCCCCGGTCCGCCGGAGGCCGAGCTCCGATTGGCCACGTACGCCTCGGCATACACGCGCTACGGCACACACCACAACGCCTCCGCCCTCGTGCACCTGGCCGTGCCGCCCCGTCCCGAGAGCGCCGAAGGCACCTTCTGGCGCCTGCGCGTCGCGAAAGGCGCCGACCCTGCCCGCTTCCAGTTGCAGACCGAGGCATTCCAGGGCACCAGCCATCCCCGCGTCACAGTTGATGACAATGCCGCCCGCCACTTCGTCCTGCACGACGGAGCCCTCGACATCACGAGCGGGGAAGACTCGAACCGCGATCTGTCATGAGTCCGTTCCTTTGTGCGGACCTGAGCACATTGCCCTGACGTCGGCATCAGCCGACACGTCGTCGGACTGCCAGCCACCCGGATCAGGGGAGAAGCGGCCGGACGGCCAGCCATTCCTGAAGCTGGTCGCGACTGCGACCGGGGCGTAGGTGTCCGATGATCAGGTCGAGGTGACCGGTCAGGTTCTTGAGGCGGCGTAGCTCACCGATCTGCTCGGCAGGCAGGGCCCGCCAGCGGGCGCCCAGAGCGCCGGCCTTCGCAGGACTCAGGGCGAGCTCGGCGAGGGTGTCGGCGGCGAGAACGTCAGGGTCCCAGTCGGGGTCCTGGGCATCGGGACCGAAGCGGTCGATGATCCACGCTCGGAGCATGAAGTCGTTCTGGGCCATGCGTGCCTGTTCCCGAGGGCCGTCGCCGTGCAGGCGCGCGTTGACCCGCAGGGACAGTTTCGCCCATTGCTTGCGCTCCTCCGGTCCGAGACCATCCTCGGAGTGGTACGCGCGCAGGGCGCTGATCTCCCGGACGCCCTCCAACTCGCCACGGTGCCGACCAGGACGTTCGGCGAACGCGGTGAGCTGATCGAACGTCAACACGCTGAGGTCTCCGACCGGTTCACTTACTGAGACGCTGTCCATGGACACCAGCCTGCACCCATGAACGACCGACTGTTCGGCCGCCCTCCCCGCCGAGCCCGGTAGGTGGACCTCGGCCTGCAACCCACCCTGCTGCACGGAGTCACGGGCGTCGAGGCAGGTACGGGCCGCCGTCAGGTGCCCCGGTCAGCGTCCGACCGGGGCGACCGGGGCGGCCTGTGCGACAGGCCAGCGGGGGCCGCCCGGGCTGCCCTGCCACGCCCATTGCTTCTCGGGGGTGACGGTGATCCCGTAGTCGTACAGTTCCGGCGAGCCGAGCGCCTCCCACTGGGACCAGGCGATCAGCACCTCGTCGCCGATCCGCCGCGGCCCGCCCTGGAACAGCACCGCGCCCCCGTCACCGTCCGCGGACAGCGCCGCCCAGGAGCGGTCGCCGTCGTGGAACCAGACGTTGGCGCCGTCCTCGCTCCGGCCCGTCAGCACGACGGCGTCCGGGACGGCGACCCGCACCGCGAAGCGCAGGTGCCAGTCGTCGGCCAGCGGCGCCGGATCGCGTTCCACGACCCGCCGCACCTCGGGCCCGCCACCCTCGCGCACCGCCGTGTACGTGGCGTGGTCACCGCGCGTCGGAGCCGGCCCGCGCCGGTCGGCCATGAACTGCGCCAGGCCCTGCACCCAGCCCGTCGCGCTGCGCCCGTCGTCGGCAACGGTGAGGGCGACGTGGCCGAGCCTGCCCCAGGGGTAGACGATCCGGCCGCCCGGCTTCGTCGCCTCCACCCAGCCCCACGGGACGGCCTCGACGGCGTAGGTGGCGTGGAGCCGGTCGACCCTGGCGCCGTCGGGCGGCCCCGCGTGGGTGGCGTCGCCGGCCAGCACCTCGGCGTCGACCCCCGCGGCCGCCAGGCGCCCGCGGGCGAACGCCGCCAGCCGCTCGTCGACCTCGGTCGACACCACCCGACCGGGTCCGGCCCGCCAGGCCGCCAGAGCACAGGTCCAGCCCTGCCCGCCGCCGACGTCCCACACCGTGTGCCCGGGCTCCAGCATGAGGCTGTCCAGCATGTCCGCCACCACGCCGGGCGCCGACAGACTGGAGGACGGCAGACCGTCGGTGACCTGGGTGATCGCCGCGCCGTTGACGTCGCGGTACAGCTCGTCCGCCCACCCGCCCGCATCAGTGGCGCGGTCCATCGCCACGTAGGCGCATTCGTCCCAGCGCCACAGCCGATCCGGTGCGAACAGGTCGCGCGGCAGCGCGGCCATGGCCTCGCGCAACCACGGCGAGTCCTCGGGCCACGCCCTGCCCTGCTCCATCGCCGCGTCCATCCGCACCCGACGCTCCACCAGGTCGGCGTCGGGGCTCACGGCTTCTTGTGCTTCCCGCCCGACGGCGGCGCGGGAGGCACCTGCCCGTCCTGGTTGCCCGGCGGCGGGCTCCCCTTCTCAAGCGGCGCCGGCGGCTTCTGGTGATCGCCCATGCTGCTCCCCTTCCACGTACACGCTGACTGGCCGACCATCCTGGCGCAGCTCGGCGCCGGCCGGTAGACGGCGTGCGGTCGCACTTCGAGGGCGTGCGGGTCTCGGGCGCGCGCATCCCGGGAGCGCGGCCAGGTACAGGCAGAGCCGGAGCCCGACGTGCCGCAGACAGCTCCCGCCGGGCGCCTCGCCGCACCGCAAGTACGGCGACGGAGCCCGCCGGGCCGCGGCAAGCCGTCAGCGGCGGTGGGCCGCACATGTCATCGCCCTCGTGCTGCCGGCGGAGCAGGCCCGCGAAGAACGGTGGCCTCTCCGGCAGCGGTACTGGTGCCCGGTGTGCGGCGGCATCCTCCAGGCCGGGTTCGGGACCGGCTCTCGCTCAGTTCGCCGGCCGCGTGGGATGCTGCCCGGCATGATCAACTCTCCCGATACCGAAGCGCCGGGTGGGGCCTGGTCGTTCGCGGCGGCGCGTGAGCCGGCCGAGTTCCCCCTCGTCGGGGTCAACGGTGTGCCCGGTGTCGGGCACGCCGGGGACGGGAGGCGGACCCTGTGCGGGATCCGTGGCCAGTACCTGACGTTCTTCCTGCACCACTTCCGGCCGCAGGACCTGGCCTCGTGCCGGAAGTGCCGGGCGCTGGCCGAGGCGGCGCCGTCACGGCCGTGCGGGCAGGAACGCCTGCACGACCTGCTCCTCCAGGAAGCCGACGACGGGCCGCTGCGGACGGACCTGCTCGCTGCGCTGCGCCGGGGCGCGCGGATCGCGTTCTGGGGCACCGGCCCGGCACGTGACCTCACCCGGTCCTACGCGCGGCTCGACCGGATGACGGAGGCGGCCGGCCCGGCCGCCGAGGCGCTCGCGGCGGCCGGCACCTCCGTCACGCTGGCCCGCGTCGAGGACACCGACCAGCAGTACCTCGTCGTCCTGCCGCACGACGACCGCGCCCGCATCGCGCGCGGTCCGGCGACCACCTCTCCCGCCGCTTCGCCCAGCCCTCCTGCGACGCCACCGCCCCCTCGGGACGCAGCGCAACCGGGCGACGGGCGGGACGGCCCGTGAGGCCTGTCCCGGCCCCGGCCGGCGCGAACCGTTCGGACCGACTCGACCGGCCGTTGCCTGGCCGCCGTCGACGCTTTCCTCGCCGACCGGACCGAGAAGAATCGGACCGAGGAGAACCGGACCGTGGTGCGGGAGACGTTCCTGGCCATCCCGGCGCCTCGTAGCGCCGATACGCGCTGGGCGACATGGACAGAAAGGACGCACCGCTTCGGGTGCTGGTGACAGGGCCCGGGCGTGGCAGGGCAGCCCGGCTCCGGCCGGGAGCTGTCCGATACTGCGCAGGGCGGCAGTCACGGGATGGCCATGGGCGACGTGGGTGGTGTCTACGTCTTCGTCTGCCGTGCTTGCCCCCGCTGGCCCACGATCCACCGGTACGACTGTTGAACTCCCGCGAGTCGTGGCGTTGCCGGCCTGCGGTGCTGGCACACCGGCCCGAGCGCTCCCGCAGTCGCTCGGGGTGCGGGTTGAACCTGCCGACCGGCAGGTGGGGCTCGATCATCGTCCGCTGATCGTCCGCGAGTTGCCGACGCGTCACAACCAATGGTCTTACCTGTTCCGCTCTCGGAGGAGGGGGGACCACAAGGCTGGTCACAACCTCACACAGGCCCTCATTCCCGTACGTCGTGGCGGTTGGTGAACCAACGAGGTCCGCCATCCCGTTGAGACATGTACCTGACCACCCTCCGATCGAGAGTTGGCTGCCATGACCTCGAAGCGTGTTGTCCAGTCCTCCGTACTGACCGCCGTCCTGGCGCTGAGCGCAGGCTTGGCCCTGGCTCCCGCGGCGCAGGCCGCCACCCCCAGCGCCGGAACAGCGCAGTCGGCCACCCCGACGGCGTCCGCCGGCTACGCGGTGCGCAGCACCAAGGTCACCCTGTCGAACCAGACCAGCAGCATGCTCTACCTCGGCTCGGCCACCCTGGCCCACGGGTGCTGGACCGCCGGCAGCCCCCTGCCCCCGAGCTACATCCTGCCGAACGTCGCCCCCAGCTGGAAGACCGAGTCGTGCGGGTTCCTGACGGGCACCGAGGGGCAGATCAGCTTCGGCGTGGACACCTGGAACGGGTTGATCCACTGGAGCAATCCCTATGCCGGGTCGAACATCAACGAGTGCACTGTCGGCGCGGGCCTCACGTGCGAGGTGATCGGGGGCAAGGGGAACACCGCCGAGGTCACCTTCGTGGTGCGGCGCGCCTGAGGCCCGACCGCACCGGTCGTGCGGAAGTCGCGCTCCTCGCCGTCGCCGCCCGCCATCCGTTCTACCGCGATTGCGACTTGATCGGGCGTCAGGTCCACCCGGGCGGTCTGTCGGAACCGTCTCGGACAGCGCGCCGGTTCTGAGTGGACCTCTGCGGGCGGCGACCTCGGTCGTCGGCTCCCGGCCGGCGCGCGGCGCGGCGCGGCCTGGCTGCGCCGCGCCGGCCGCGGCGGCATCCGCACGCCCTTGCTGCGTCCGCGACCCGAGGCAGGGCTGCCAAGGCGTCACGTTCCCGGTCGTGGACGGAATGGGGATCGGTTGCCGCCCCTGAGTCGAGCACCGCCTCAAGAGTGCTAACTTAGGCAAGCCTAACCAAGAAGCGCGATCACACAGCCCAGGGGGGCACCATGGCAGACCAGCCGACCCGCCGGACACCGCAGGCCCGTGAAGCACAGGTGCTGCGCACCGAGCGGATCACACCGCACATGGTGCGCCTGGTCCTCGGCGGTGCGGGGTTGGAGGACTTCGACGCCACCGAGTTCACCGACCACTACGTCAAGGTGCTCTTCACGCCCGAGGGTGTGAGCTACCCGGAGCCCTTCGACATGGCGCGGATCCGCGAGGAGTTCCCGCCCGAGCAGCGGCCGATCACCCGGACGTACACCGTGCGGGCCTGGGACCCGGCCCTGCGCGAGCTGACCATCGACTTCGTGGTGCACGGTGACGAGGGCCTGGCCGGGCCATGGGCGGCCCGCGCACAGCCCGGCGAGACGGTGCGCTTCCTGGGCCCCGGCGGCGGCTACGCCCCCGACCCGAGTGCCGACTGGCACTTGCTGGTGGGCGACGAGAGCGCGCTGCCCGCGATCGCCGCGGCGCTGGAACGGATGCCGGCCGATGCCGTGGTGCACGCCTTCGTCGAGGTCGCGGACGCCGCGGAGGAGCAGAAGATCGTCTCGCCCGCCGGGGCCGAGATCAGCTGGCTGCACCGCGGCGCGCGCCCGGTGGGCGAGGCGCTGGTCGAGGCGGTGTGCGCGCTGGAATTCCCCGCCGGCGCGGCATCCGCGTTCGTGCACGGCGAGGCAGGCTTCGTGAAGGAACTGCGGCGCCTGCTGCGCGTGGAGCGGGGCATCCCGCGCGAGCGGATGTCGGTCTCGGGCTACTGGCGGTCAGGTCAGAGCGACGAGGCCTGGCGGGCGGCCAAGCGCGAGTGGAACGCCCAGGTGGAGGCCGAGCAGGAGCAGGCCGGGCGGGAGTCGACCGGCTGATCCGCGCCGCCGGGTAGCCGCCCGTGCTGCGTGGACGCGGAGACCGTGGTCGCCCTGCGCGAGTTCGCCGGCGACGGCCACCGTCGGAACGCGGAACTCGTCGAGTACACACCCGACGGGGAGGCGGTCCTGGCCGGCGGCACGGCGCTGCTCGGAGCGCGGGTGGAGGCGACGGCCGCCGGTTTCGTGACGGGCCTGAGGCTGGTCAGGGCGGCGCTCGGGTTCTTCGGCGGTCAGGAGCTGCAACTCGACCTGGCGGAGTTCGGCTTCAACCTGACGGTCCCTCTCCGCTCGGGCCCGTCGGGATGTCCGACGGGCCCGAAGGGTGCTGGAGACCGCAGCCGTCCACCTGGTGCGGGGATCGATCCCGGGCCGGGTGCGCGCAGTCCAGCCGGGCGGCGGCAGGGCGGCTTCACACCTGGAAGCTCTGGATGTCCGATGTCGTGCTCGTGAAGCCGTTGGTCGAGATGACCCTGACCTGAACCTGTGTCCCCGGGGGGAACTGGCTGTGGTCGATCGTGATCGTCGGGTTCTTCAGGCCGACCCCGACGGTCTGCCAGGTCCGTCCGCCATCCGTGCTCACCTGGGTCGCGAAGGTCTGACCGTCCTGCGGGGCCGGGCCGAAGTCCAGGGCCAGCCCGACGTTCCCGTCCTGCGCCGTCGTCGGACGGGCGCCGCGCAGGGCCGGGGCCGGGGCTCCGGGGCGGAAGGTGTCCACGACCTGCCCTCCGACGAGCAGTTCGACGGACGCCGGATCGGCCCCCACCGGGAGGACCGCGTCGACCAGTCCGGTGCGGTCCTGCCCCGGCTCCGGGTCCGACGACAGCTTGACCGTGACCGGGAAGTCCTGCGGGGGTGCACCGCCTGCCTGCTGGATCCGCAGGACCACCGGCACCTCGCCGTCCGGGCCGGCGCCGTCCGGCTGCCCGGCCCGTCCGGCGGGGGCCGGCTGGGCCGGTTGTCGGGCCGCGGCCGACACCGGATTGACGAAGCGGATGTCACCGGCGCGCTGGGTGAGGTTGACGGTCCCGATCACGCTGACGAGCTGCCCGGTGTCGGGCCCCGCTCCCCGTGCCGCTTCGTCGGCCGCCGGCATCGGGGCCGCCGCGGTGGTCACCGAGAGTTGCGGGAACCGGTCGTCGGGGCGGCCGCCGGTTCGTGTGGTGACTCTCAGTTCGTGGGCGGCCTCGCGCAGCGGAGCCACCGGGGTCGGCGCCGGGGCGCCGGCTGCGAGGGAGTCCTCGGCCAGCAGGCGCTGGCGGATGCCCTCGTAGGTGTAGCTGCAGGGCCACTGGGAGTTGCAGTAGGTCATGACGTCGTGCCACGGCACCCCCGGCCGGGCGGCCATCGGCAGGTTCAGCTGGGGGTCGCCCACGTCGAAGCCGGCGTAGCTGTTCGCGTCGTTGGCCAGCTGTCCGTTCTGGAACGGGTAGTTCTGCAGGTCGTCCTTCGACTCTCCGCAGAATCCGGGGTGCTTGCGGCCGTAGGTGTGGCCGAGTTCGTGCCCGCCGTACCAGTCGGCGTACGTGCCGTCGAAGTCCCAGCCCCACGTCGCGGCACCGCACGGCGCCGAGGCGACGGTGGTGGGGTCGGGTGTGGCGGGCACCCCGGAGGCGCATCCGCGCATGAAGAACCCGCCGTCGGCCGCCTGGCCGAGGTAGTGGGTGCGCCGGTCACCGCCGGCGCTGATGTCGAGCGCGCGGATTGCGGCGAGCTGGGCGTTGGTGTCGGTGCACTGGAACGGCGGGGTGGCGGTGACGTCGATGATGGTGTGCGGCGCTTCGATGACGTCGGCCACCGGGTAGGCGCGCTTGAGCCAGCTGATCAGGAAGGTGTAGTCGATGTCCCGCGGGGTGTAGGTCACGGGCGGGTTGCCCATGGTGTAGCGCAGCCCCAGGACTCGGACCCGGAGCGGCGGGGACTGCGTGAACCAGACGGCGGTGGCGCCGGGCGGCGTGTTGAACGGGACATCGGCGCCCGTCATGGTGTCGGTCAGGGAGATCGAGCTCACGCTGAGTGCCCCTTCGGCCGTCAGTGCGCTCGGCACGACGAAGTTGAGGCTCAGGCCGGCGTCGGCTCGACGGGTGGGTACGTCCTTGGGCGCGGTCGGATCGAGGGAGACGGTATTGGCCGAGGAAACGGTGATCGGGGTGTCGGTGGGTGACCGGAGCAGGGTCACGGTGCCGTTCACGCCGGTGGCGGGGCCGCTCGCGCCGCTCACGTAGGCGCGGATCACGGTGACCTTGCCGGCGATCAGGGTGACGCTGTGCTGGAGGTCCTGAATGGCTTGGGTGACCTCCGTGGCGTCCAGCACGGCGAGCGTCTGAGTCGTCATGGCTGACTCCTTGGACGAGCGTTCCGGCCCTTTCAGGCTATGCCGCTCAGGGGCCGTTCGCCTGTACGGCGGCGGCGCCAGAAGGGGCTCAGGGGCCAACGTTGCTCCTGGGTATAGGCGTACCCGTGATTTCTTCGGTAGGCCGCCGCGATCCCGTCCAGGAACGCCGTGTAGTCGGCGAGCGCTGCCGTCGTCCGTCCCCCGTCGGCGAGGCAGTCGGCCACGGCCCGTCCGGCGCGGGCACCGGTGTGCAGCGCGGTGAGGATGCCCTGCGAGGAGAGCGGGTCGAAGGCGAGGGCGGCGTCCCCGGCCGCCACCCAGCCGGGCCCGGCCGCCGGGGTGAGCCGCAGGCCGTGAGCCGGCGCCCAGCGCGGCACGGGTGTCGCGGCCGGACCGTGCCCGGTCAGGCGGCGCCGGACGTGGACGGTGCGACTGAGCGCCTGCCAGAAGCCCTGTGGGGTGCGTAGGGACGGGGTGGCGAGGTCGGCGTCGGTCAGATGGGCGACCAGGCGCCCGGCCGGGATCCAGGTGGTGTACCACCAGCCGTGCGGTGCCGCCTCCACCAGGGTGCGGGCCTCGGCGTCCGCCGGGTCCGAGGGTTGCCCCGGGTCCGACGGTTGGCCCGGGCGCGAAGGGCGCGACGGGTGGCGGTCGGGGAACACGACGTACGCGGCGACGAGCCGGTCCTGCCGCCAGCGGCGGCCGTTGCGGCGGCCGATGACACAGCGTCGGCCGGTCGCGTCCACCGTCCAGCGGGCGGACAGCTCCGTCACGGCGCCGGTGGCCGGCTCGCGGACGGTCAGACGGTCGTCGAGCCGGTCCAGTACGGTGGCCTGCCGCAGTTCGGCACCGGCCGCGACGGCCGCGTCCCGCAGGAAGGCGTCGAAGCGGAGCCGGTCGAGGTGCCAGCCGTGGCCGTACGGGTCGAACAGGTGGCTGCGGCCGTGCAGCGCGGCCGATCCCCAGGCGGCGTACGTGCCGGTGGAGACGGGGTGACCGGAGGCCAGGAAGGCCTCCAGCAGCCCGAGATCGCCCAGCAGCGGCCGGGCGGCGGGCGGCAGGAACTCCCCGATTTTGAACACGGGTCGGGCGGAGAAGACAGCGGCGGACGCGACCGGGGACATGGCCGGCGACGCGGCGCCCGGCCGGTGCCGGCCGCCTCCGCCGTCCAGGAGCGTGACGCGGTGGCCGGCCCGGGCGAGGACGAGCGCCGCCACGGCGCCCGCCGGTCCGCCGCCCGCGACCACGGCGTCGACCGGACCGGACGGGCGCACGCGAACCGGCGGGTGAGGGGTCACCGGTTGGGCCGCAGGCGCTTGACCTTGTCGATGAACCCGACCGAGACCTCCTCGTCGGGGGCGTCCGCCATGGTGGCCGCGGTGGCCAGCGCGGCCGCGCCCAGGGCCGGGTCGGCGCCGCGGTCCACGTGCACGGTCATCAGGTTGCGCCCGGCCGGCGGGGCGGGCTCGGCCGGGAAGCTCACCTCGGACTCCACCAGGACCTCCGCCGGCAGCCGGGGGTCGTCGGTGGGGCCGACCCGGCGCTCGACCACCCCGAGCTTGCCGAAGTCCTGCACCATCGCGTTGATGGCGGCCATGTAGTCGCGGGGCAGCCAACGGAGCCAGGTCCGCCGGTTCTGGAACGCGGCCAGGCGGTCGGCGATCGGGCGGGTGGTGTCCATCACCACCTCGTAGTCCTCCTCGGCGAGCACGTGGTTGGGCACCCGGGCCGGCCAGAAGGTCGGCAGGTACGGGTCGTACGGGCCGAAGCCGAGCGAGACGCTGTACTCGTAGCCCGACCGGCAGCTCGCCGTGTCGGTCTGCCACGGCACCGCCATCCACCGGGTCAGGCCGCCCGGGCCCTGGGCGTGCAGCGGGCCGTCGAGGGAGAGCGCGAGCTCCGGCGTCAGCGTCTGGCCGTAGTCGGGCGGGGCAGGCGCCAGCGGGTCGCGGTGCCGCACCCGGAACGGGCTGCTGTACAGGGTGATGTGGCGCATCGGCCAGGTCAGCTCGCAGCCGGGGTGGAAGGCATCGGCGAGGCAGAACGACAGGGCCGCCCGGTCGAGGGTCCCGGGCTGTTCGGCGAACGGGACGTCGTCGAGGGCGGCGGGCGGCGCGGCCGTCGGGTCGTAGTCGTCGGCGAAGTCCCCGCGGGCCCACCGCTGCAGGAGGCGGTACTGCAGCGCGGAGAGCGTCATGTGCTGGCGCACGGACTGGGGCGGCAGGTTCATCGCATCGCCGTAGACCGCAGGCCAGGGCACCGGCGACATGCCGTCGCGGTTGTAGTCGCGGACGGAGAGCCAGATCTGCCGGCGCAGCTCCCGCTGGACGGGCGAGGGGTCGGCCAGCGCGGCGACCCGGGCGGGGTCGAGGAGGTACTCGCGCCCGCCGAAGCCGAACTGGGTGGACAGGCCCTTGTTGACCCACTGCAGGCCGGACAGCCGGCGCAGCACGGGCAGCACGTCGCGGGTGAACGAGACCTGCTGCGGCTCGGGGAGCTGCCCGGCGCTGAAGAAGGAGTCGCGCACCAGGTCGTACATCGTGCGCACCGAGGCGAGTTCGGGCGCGTAGTTGGGGGGCGCGGTCACCACCCAGGCCGGCTCGACCGGGATCGGCCGTCCGTCGATGCTCACCTCGGCGGTGACCGGGCCGTCGGAGGTGTCGTCGTACCAGCCGTCGTTGTTGGCGAAGGTGTCGGCGGGGGTGCCGGTGGAGGAGGCCGAGACGCCGTGGCCGCCGAGGAAGACCAGCCGGCCGCCGTCGTCGGTGCGCAGTTCCCCGAGGTAGACCGGTTTGCCCATGAAGGTGCCGGTGTCGAAGCGGTACTCGGGTTTGTCGGAGCGGTTGCGGCCGCGCACCGAACGGGGGCCGGGGTCGATGACCAGGAGGTCCGTGCGCTGGTCGGCCTGGATCTTGGGGTTGCGCAGGTTGCTGTCGTCGGCCTGGTTCGCCTCCGGGATGTCGAGGGCGATCTGGAACTGGTACCAGGCCGCCTTCGCGTTGGCGACGTGTACGGTCCAGCGCAGGTCGGCGTTGTCGGCGGTCAGTTCGGCGACCGGCTCGCCGGCGGCGTTGTAGCCGTACACCCGGAACCGGACGCCCTGGCGCTTCAGGGCGCCGGTGACGTCCTTGTAGCTCCCGACCGGCAGCGGGGCCGGATCGTCGACCTCGGGGCCGAGGACGAAGTCGTCCATCGTGCTGTCGCCGACCCGGGCCACGCCGATGGCCGGGTGCACGGCGGCCCGGACGATCCGGGTGTCGCGGGCCGCCGGCGGGGTGATCTGCGGGCGGGCGGGGCCGGGCTCGGCCGTCGGGACGCCGTTCACGTCGCGGCGCTGTTCGGCCGAGGCCAGGTACACCGTCCTGCGCACCTCGGCGATGCTTCCCACCGGGGTGTGCTCGGCGAGAGCGTGCCACGGGTTGAGGGAGAGGTTCTCGCCGTACGCGGCCTGGCCGCGGGCCGTGACGTCCTGCTGCTGGAAGGTCAGCCGGGCCACCTTCACCGGGGCGCTCTCGGACTCCTCCCACCGCACCGTCGCCTGGTCCAGCGGCATCTTCTCGTCGTCGGTGCGGAACTGGAGCATCAGGTCGAAGGCCGCCGGACCGGCCTTGAGCCGGTGGACCAGGTCGGCGCCGAGGTAGGCGGGGTCCTCGTCGGGCGGTGTCGCCGCCGGGTCGGCCGGCTCGCAACCGGCGGGCACCAGCTTGTACTTGACGAAGCGGTCCGGTCCGAAGGCGTAGGGCAGGACGCCCCAGTAGGTGGCGGTCAGCACGCTCTGCTCGAACGTGGCCATCGCGTCGAGGATCCCGGCGGTGACCGGATGGGCTTCCAGGTACTTGTCGTAACTTCCGTCGATGACACCGGCCTTGGTGAACTCGCACATGTCCTGGGCGGTGTCGACGAAGAAGACGTCGAAGTTCTGCAGCAGCAGGTCCTGGGTGCCGGCCTCGGCGTAACCCTCCAGCAGCTTCGGGCCGGGCACGCCGAACAGCTTGATGCCGACGCCGAGGGTGGTCTTCAGGTCGGGAGCGCCGGGCACGGTGTCGCTGGAGAACCGCACCCAGGCGGGCAGGCCGCCGGCCTGGGTGCGGGCGCTCTCCAGGAACCCGACACGCAGGTCCGACGGCAGGTCGTCGGCGACGGTGAGCGTGCCACGGGCCACGCCGTGCGGCTTGAGGAACACCGGCCGCTTGACGGGGTCCTGGCCGCGGGCCATCCGCACGCCCTGGGTCAGGTCCACGAACATCTGCTTCAGTGCGCCGGCCGCGTCCTCGGCGCAGCCGGGCAGGGGCGGCAGCCCCGCGGTGTCGTCGAAGGGCTCGGGGGTCCCGGTCATGCTGTGCTCCCGTCGGTGCGCTGGTGGAGGGGTCCAGGCCGGTGGAGCACCTCGGTCGACGTCGCGCGGCTTCCGGACCCCGGTCAATCGTGCACAGACCTTCGAGGGGCTGCGCGCCGACGTACGCCCGAAACGACCAGGCGGCGGGCCCGCTGCGCGCCGCCTCACTCCAACCGGCCAGCAGCGCTCGCCCGCCCCGGGGTCCCCCTGGCAGCGTCTTCGGTGACCGGCGCCGTCAGTGGCCCGGTCGGCCCGGCCGACTGCCCCGAGGAAAGGAAGGTCCATGACCGGAAGAGGATTCAGCGTCACCGTCCAGGGCGACCTGGAGGGGGACGTGCTGCAGCGGATCGGGGACACGGTGCGAAGGCTCGTCCTCGACCAGGTCGCCGAGCTCGACCTCGCGCCGCCGCTGCGCGAGGTGCCGCTCGGCGGGGCCGGTTCTGCCGGCGACGCGGTGGACGCGCTGCTGAAGCGGCCGGGGCCGATCGGGTTGCAGATGGAGCAGGAGTAGTAGTGACCGAGACCGAGGCCGGCCCGGCCCGAGCCGGGGCGACCTGCCCGAGCAGCCTGTGCGCCCCGGGCCACCTACTGCTCGGCATCGTCCGGCAGGACGGCACCGTCGCCGCACTGCGCCCGCCGCTGACGGTGGACGCCGAGTTCACGGCCCGGGCCTCCGCCCCCGGTCTGCGCCCGCCCGAGGCACGGTTCCGCTTCGCCGGGCCCTGCGTCGAAGCGGCGTGCGGCCAGTGGGAAGGGTCCCGCTGCTCGCTCGGCGACGCGGTGGCCCATGCCGCGTACGAGGTGGGCGCGGACGACCCGGACGCTCCGCTTCCCCCGTGCGCCGTCCGCTCCACCTGCCGCTGGTGGCAGCAGAGCGGTTCCGCCGTCTGCCGAGTCTGCGACCGGATCGTGCACACCACCAAAGCGCCCGCCGAGACCACCAGTTCGAGGACACTCTCGAAGCCTGGGATGTCTCCGTCCTGGCCCGGGTCTCCTCATGGCAGTGAGGAATGCACCGCTGATGCTTCAAGTCCCCGCGCGGCCGGATCGGGCCCTGTCGCCCGCGCGAGCGCCCCCGCGGCAATCAGCGGAGTCACCGAAGGGCAATTTCATAACAGCCTGTCTTCACTCTGAATACTCAGAGTGACTGCTATACGTGGGTACATGACACATGAACAGCACTCGGCGCCTCCTGGGCAGCGCCCGCGGCGCGTCCGGACGGCCCGGCTCGCCGCAGGGGCCCTGGCCCTGATGGTCGGCGCCGCAATGCCCCTGTGCCTGGACACCGGCACCCAGGCGCAGCCACGGGCCGGCGGCTCGCCCCTGGTCAGCGAGACGTTCACCCAGGCCACCGCCCCGGAGTTCACCGGCGTGGGGTCGGCCTGTCTCACCGGCGCGCCGGCTGCCGCCGCGCCCGGCCCCGGGGACCATCCGCTGGGCGGCTGCCCGGGCGGCGTGGGCCCGGTGCCGCCCCCCGACGGCGCGCCGCACGGCTATCTGCGGCTGACGGACGCGTCCAACGACCAGGCCGGCGCGGTCCTCTACAACAACGCGCTGCCCGCCAACCAGGGCCTCGATGTCACCTTCGACCAGTGGCAGTACGGGAGCACGACCCCGGCCAACCCCGCTGACGGCATCTCGTTCTTCCTGGTGAACGGCGACGGCGCGCTGGCCCACCCCGGCGCCTTCGGCGGCAGCCTCGGGTACGCGCAGAAGCTTCCCGACGACGACCCCACCGCCACCTTCCTGCCCGGTGTCGACCGCGGCTACCTGGGCGTGGGGCTCGATGTCCTCGGGAACTACTTCGGCGACTGGGAGCACCGCGGCAACGGCTGCCCCACCCGCTCGCCCGCCGGGACGGCGTTCCGCGTCCCCGGTCCCGGGGCCAACATGGTCACGGTGCGCGGCCCGGGCGACGGGATCGAGGGCTACTGCTTCCTGACCGCCACCACCAGCAACTTCAGCACCACCGCACCCTGGCCGTCGACGCTCCCGGGCACCCTGCAAGGGCCGCTCACCGCGCTGCCCCCGGGGGCCACCCCCGCCCAGGCCGAGAGCGCACTCGAACCCTCGCGCCGCCGGGTCCATGTCGAGCTCACCCCGACGCCCGCCCCGGTGCTCACCGTATCGGTCGACTTCAACGACGGCACCGGCTCCCACCAGGTGCTCAGCACGCCCGCTCCGCAACCGGTGCCCGCCACCTACAAGTTCGGGTTCGCGGCCTCCACCGGCCTGTTCACCGACGTGCACCTCATCCGCAACGTGGTGGTGAGCAGCAACCAGCCGCTGCCGCAGTTGAACCTCGTCAAGCAGGTCCGGCAGCCGCTGCCCGGTGACCTGGTGGCCGGGACACGGGTGCCGTACGACTTCGTGGTCACCAACTCCGGTGCCACGGACATCACCGGCCTCGCCGTCAACGACCCGAAGGTCGGCCCGGTCTCGTGTCCCACGACGACGCTCGCGAGCGGCCATACGGTCACCTGCACCGCCACCTACACCGTCACCACCGCCGACGTGACCCACGGTTCCATCGACAACACGGCCACCGCGACCGGCACCTCGGGCGGCCAGCCGGTCTCCTCGCCGCCGTCCTCGCAGAGCGTGCCGATCGAACGGCCGCCCGGCCTCGCCATCGAGAAGCAGGCGCAGACGCCCGGCCCCTACACGGTCGGGCAGACGGTCACCTTCCGCTACACCGTCCAGAACACCGGGGGCACAGAGCTGACCGGCCTCCACGTGACCGACGACCACGTCACCGACATCACCTGCCCCTCGACCACGCTCGCCCCGGCGGAGAGCCCGGGCGACCGCACCACCTGCCACGGCACGTACACGATCACCGAGAACGACGCCACGGCCGGCTCCGTCACCAACACCGCCACCGCCACCGGTACGGCGAACGGCCAGCCGGTCACGTCCCCGCAAACCCAGCTGACGCTGCCGATCGGGGCGCCGCACCTCACCCTGAAGAAGCGGGTCCTCTCGCGCGGCCCCTTCGCCGTCGGAGACACGGTGGAGTACTCCTACACGGTCACCAACACCGGCAGCACCGACCTGCACGGCGTGCTGGTCGACGACGACCGCATCGCCGACGTCAGCTGCGCCGCGACCACGCTGACGCCCGGGGCCGGCACCACCTGCCACGGCACCTACACGATCACCCTGGCCGACATCGAAGCCTGCAAGACGGCCCACAACCGCGGCGGCGGCGAGAAGGGCTGCGACATCACCAACGTGGCGTTCGCGGCGGCCACCGACCCGCACGGGAACCCGATCGTCAGCGAACCCGCCAAGGCCACCATCACCGTGGGAGAGAAGAAGGACTCCTACTGCCACAAGCACCCCGGCCACGGCCACTGCCGCAAGGGCCTCACCGAGCCCGCGCCCGACCAGGAAAATGACTGACGGTACCTCACCACCCCCGGCCCTCGCGTCCCCTTCCCGCACCGCGCCCCCTTCCCGCACCGCGTTCACGCGCCGCTTCGTCTAGGGTCCGGGCCGGTCGGCGTTCCACCCCTGCGGCAGGGCCTCGTCGCAGAAGACACGGACGAAGTCCTCCTCGCGGACGATGTTGAGCTGCCGGCAGGACGGGCAGCGGCGGAACACCACCTCGTACGTGAAGCCGGACGGACGAACGACCCCGGCCCGGTCCAGGGCGTCGGCGACGGCCGGCCGCGAGCTGACGTCCGGGCAGTAGTCGGTCGACTGGTTACCGACCTCGTCGACCGCCCACCGCCCGGACCCCTCTCGGAAACCGATCTCACCGGCGCCCAGGACCATGTCTCCACCGGCACACACCACGTGCTCATCACGGTGCGGTGCGAGCCGCAGGGCCCCGGCCCGGTGATCGCTGACCGCTCTCATCGAAGGCAGTCGGACGCCAGCTCGTTTCAACGGACCAAGTCGCCCCCACGTCAACCAGCGGAGGCAGGGCGGGCGACCTGGAGGTTGTCGTCTCAGTCAAACCAGTCCGCGCTGGTCACGCTGCCCAGGTCGACTGCCTTCGATGAGACCAGTCAATCGTCGGGAGACTGCTTAACAGCTGGGGGTGTCCTGTGCCAGGAAACCTGGACCGGCGGCGGTTTGTGACAGTGAAGATGGACCACCGCAGTCGAGACGTCTCCTGGCACGCTGGTGACATGAAAGATTTCCAAGATCGAGAGCCGATTGATTCGCTCGTTGCCGCGGACTCTCCCTCATGGAGTGTCAGGGCCGCTGCAGGGCGTCGGCTGGCGGCAGTACCTCAGATCGAGGACGTCGCCGATGTCCTTCACCGCCTCTTGCTCGACGCTCAAGACACCGCAGTGACCTCGGAGACAGCCGTGGCCCTGTTGGCACGTGAGGACCTACCGGGTCTACGCGCCGTGCTCGCCGCCCGAGCCAACGCGACCGACCAGGGAACCGCTGACCAGCTCAGCGCGGAACTTGACTGTGACCCGCGCTGGATGACCGGCAACGGCCTGGCCGAGCTCATCCGGCAACTCAAGGCGCTGACGTCGGACGCAGATTCAGGGGTTCGCGACGAGGCCCAACGGCGACTCTCACTCCTACGACAGAACAACTGATCTGCGGTGGTCCGTCACCACTGGCGCAAACCGCCGTCGGCCTACCTTCGGTGACACGCGGTCCAGGTTCCCTGGCACAGGTCAGGGGGCGTTCAAATGTACGCAGCTGAGGAGAGCGAAGGCCGTAGGCCGACGCTGGGTCTGATGACGGCGCCGACGCCACCTCACCGTGTGCGCACTCACTGGCTTCCCTGTCTCCGCGCTCCGGTCCGGACCGGGCCGGTGTGGATCGTGTCCGTGTCGATGGCGTGGGGGAGCACGGCGTCGGCGGGTTCGGTGATGCCGATTTCTGTGAGGCCCGCCGTCCCTGCCGACCCCGTCGGTTCCGCCGGGACCGGAAATTCTTCGGTGCGCTCCCGCCCGGGTAACCTCGTTCAGACCTCCAGGACAGGAGAATTTCCTGTCCCGCATGTCGGCGCCGACACCGCAGGAGGTTGTGCGGGGACGGCCGGCCCGGCTGCTGCTCCGTTCGGCGCCGTGGTCGCTGCCGGGCACGGAGACTGCTCGGACCTCGTCTTCCATCGGCAGTCACTCCGTGATGTCCTTGTCGGCGTTCCCTGTGCTCCCTGTGCTCCCTGCGCGCCTGTGGGCTGCTGCGCCCTGCCGGGCTGTTGGTGTTCCGTCAGCGGGCCTGCCGTGGCGGGACACGCCCGTCCATGGCCGGCCCGCTCCCGGCCTGATCCGGTCGGTCAGGATTGCCTGCGGGTTTCCGAGGGCGCGCCGGCCCGGCGGGCTGTTCGCAGGCGCTGGTGGCGACGGCGGTCCCGCCACCATTCCAGCCGGTCGTGTGAGGACTGGGGGAGGACGGCGTTGAGTACGGTCCAGGCCCCGGCTGGTGCGGCAAGGAGCAGGATCGCCCACCAAGGGGTGTGGTTGTGGAGCAGGAGGACCGGTGAGATGACACCGACAGTCCTGGCCAGGGGCAGGGTTCGGTTGCGTTTGTTCACCTGAAGCCTCTCTCCTCAACGCTGGCGGGGGTTGTTCATCCCGCGTGTGACAGCGTTCCTTCACCGAGTCGGGGGCGATGCCCTATCGGCCAGTTGCGTGCCGGGTGGAGAGGTCTCCTCCGCCGGGGTGGAGAGGGACGGAGGGATCGTCCGCTGCCCGAATCCATCGACGAAGGGGTTGTCGATGCTGAGAAACTACTCGGTGAGGTCGCTGGCGAGGAACTCGCCAGCCAGCCTGCCGCCGATCGTCTCGGCGGTGCCCACCGCCCTGGGGCTTTGTCTCGGGGCGCCGCATCGGCTGGGTTGACCACCTGTTAGCGTGCGCGAGTGACTCCTCCCCGGCGTAAACGCCGGGGCTTCTCGTTAACCCTGGCGGGCGTCGCGACGGGCCAGCCCGGCCCGTAGAACGTTGATGGCTCCTACCGTGTCGGCGTGCGCGCGGTGGCCGCAGGCGACGCAGTGGAACTTCTCCTGAGTGGGCCGGTTCTCCTTCGCGGTGTGCCCGCATTCAGGGCACTCGCGGGAGGGTTGCGGGGGTCCACGGCGATGACTTCCCGTCCGGCGCTTTCAGCCTTGGCGTGCAGGATCGTCAGGAACACCCCCCAGCCGGCATCCGAGATCGAGCGGTTGAGTCCGGCCTTGGCCGCGGCGCCGTTGGGCAGGAAGACGCCGGGTTGGTCGGGGTCGGGCTTCGGCACGGGGGCCGCGAGCATGTTGCGGATCTTCAGGTCCTCGTGCGCGATGAAGTCGTGCTCACGGACCAGCCCGAGGGCGGCCTTGTGGGCGTGGTCGAGCCGTTGGCGGCGCACGTCCGTCGAGGTACTCGCGCGTCCCCGGCCTGACCTCGTCCATTCCCGCCCCTTCCTTCTCGCTCCTGTGGCGCCTGTTGCCCCGGACGATACGCACCGCCGCAGACAACCCCCGGTGCCGCGGTCCGCCCGGTGCGCCCGGCCCGCCCGGCGCGTCCGGTTCTGACCGGGCCTCAGGGCCGTAGGTGTGCAGGCCGGTTACGGGGAGGCTTCCGAAACGAGAACCGTTTCCAAAAACCCCGCCATCGATCGGTCAAGGTCTGTCGGAACGCGGCCGTAGCGACCGCCCGCTGCGCCAGGGTGGGCGCCATGAGACTCCTGAAACTTCGTTCTGCCCCGCGCGCGGGCCGAACGCCGTTCCGCGCGCTGCCGCTGATCGCGCTGGTCGTGGCCGGCGCGGTGATATCCCTCGGTACGGTCGTCCCGGCCGCGGCCGCGACCTCCCGGGTCGACCTGAACGTCCTCGTCGTCACCGACGGCAACCCGTGGGTCGAGGGCATCCACAAGCAACTGGTCTCCGAGGGTGTGCCGACCACCGTGGTCGACCTCACCAGCAGCAACCGCGCCACTCTCACGGCGTCCTTCCTCGCCGACGCGCTGGCCGACGGCACGCCGCACGGCCACTTCGAGGCTGTCGTCCTGCCCAACGACGCGCCGAGCCGGCTCTCCACCGCCGAACTCTCCGCCCTCACCGGCTATGAGCAGGCCTACCACGTCCGACAGGTCGACTCCTACGTGTGGCCGGGCACCAACACCGGTCTGAACACGCCCGCGTGGACCGGTTCGCTCGACGCGACCACCGCCACCGCGTCCTCCTCCGCCCGGGCCGACGCCTTCCGCTACCTCAACGGCCCGGTGCCGTTCGAGGGCACCGCGGGCGGCAGCGGCTCGTACGGCGCGCTGGCCACGCCGGTGCCCGACAACCCGGCCACCGGCTCGCACTTCGAACCGTTCCTCACCGAGACGGTGCCCGGCACCTCGACGCAGGGCGTGCTCGCGGGCGTCTACACCAGCAGCGGCCGCCAGCAGTTGGTCCTCACCTTCGCGTACAACTACGACCAGCAGCAGTTCCGGCTGCTCGCGCACGGGATCGTCGACTGGGTGACGCGGGGCGTCCACCTGGGCTACTGGCGCAACTACTTCTCGGCACACATCGACGACCTGTTCAACGCCAACTCCCGTTGGAGCCAGAGCGGCAAGTGCACCCCGGGCGAAGGCGACTGCGCCGCCGGCGTACCGGACACCACGCCCATCCGGATGGCCGCCTCCGACGTCACTGACACGGTGAACTGGCAGCAGCAGAACGGCTACACCCTGGACTTCCTGTTCAACGCCGGCCCGGGTGTCGAGTACCAGCAGGAGCAGGGCGGCGACGACCCGCTGAGCGACGCGCTGCTGGCGAACAAGAACAGCTTCCGGTGGGTCAACCACACCTACGACCACCCGTTCCTGGGCTGCGTGCAGGACTTCTCGGTGATCCCCTGGCGGTGCCAGACCGACGCCTCGGGCGCCATCGAATACGTCGACCAGCCCACCATCAGCTCCCAGATCACCCAGAACATCCAGTTCGCCCAGGCCAACGGCCTCCCGTTCCGGCCGAACGAGCTGGTCGCGGGCGAACACTCCGGCACCGTGATGCTGCCGCAGCAGCCCGACGACAACCCGAACTTCCTGGCCGCGCTGAGCGCCGACAACATCCAGTGGCTCGGCGTCGACGCCTCCCGCGAGAGCGGGCAGCGTCAGATCGCCTCCGCGCTCGGCACCCCGCGCCACCCGGTCAACGTGTTCTACAACGTCTCCACCCAGGCCGACGAGGTGAGCGAGTACAACTGGCTCTACACCTCCAAGGCGAACGGCGGCAGCGGCAACTGCGAGGCCAACCCGGCCACCACGACCTGCATCGCACCGCTGGACCCGAACAGCGCCTGGTCGAGCTACGTCCTGCCGCTGCAGGTCAGGATCACCCTCGGATACGTGCTGTCCAACGACCCGCGGCCCTTCTTCATGCACCAGTCCAACCTGACCGACGACAAGCTGGCCCTGCAGACCCTCGCCGGCATCCTGTCCACCTACCGCACCTGGTTCACCGCGGACACCCCGGTGGTCAACCAGACCCTCACCGACTCCGGCACGGTCCTCCAGCAGCAGGCCGGCTGGCAGCAGGCCCAGAACACGGGCTCGGCCACCGGCTACATCCAGGGCGGCGTGGTCACCCTCCAGGGGACCTCCGGCACCGCCGTGCCGGTCACCGTGCCCGCCGGCGCCACCGTCACCGGCGGCGCCACCTTCGGTGCCGCGTACGGCGGCGAGCAGTCCGCGAACACCACGCTCGGCGCGACGGCTACCGCACTCACGCTGCCCACGAACGTGTTCGGCACGGTGGCTGACTCGACCCCCACCGGCCCGGGCGCGGAGCTCGCCTCCTACGCCAAGGGCTCCCCGCACGACGTGCGCCGCGACGGCGACGCCATCGTCATCACCGACCCGACCGGCACCCACGTCCTGCCGAAGCTCGCCGGCGCGCCGGAGGAGCAGCTGCACATCGGCGACCACCACCACAACCCGTACAACGCCGTCCCGAAGGCACCGGCCAAGAAGTAGCCCGCACCGCGCACCTCGCACCCCGTACCGCGGCGGGGGGGGGGACAAGAGACCCCCCCCCCATGTGTTTGACCCTGCACTAGCCCCCTCCAGGCATGTCGATGTCGCGCAGGCTCAGGGCTTTCTATGTTCCCCCG
>NZ_JBHVWW010000001.1:0-14455 GCF_042882025.1 Kitasatospora sp. NPDC058243 | reverse complement strand
GCCGGAAGGGAGCGTTCCGTTTCCGTGTTAGCCCCCCGTCCGCAGCCGGCCCGGCTACGCGGTACCGACGGTGAGCCGGGTGATGCTCCCGACCACCTCGGTGTCGGTCGCGTCGAGCAATGAGGCCCGGACGGCGGCCGTGTCACCCGCGACGTAGCGGCTCTGGTTCAAAGTCGTGACCGGGACGGTCACTTCGACGTTCGCGCCCGTGCAGTTCGGGGTGAAACGGGCGTAGCCAAGGGCGCCGGACGTACGGTCCTCGGTGGTCACGGTCGCGGACGCGACGAAGCCGCCGGCGTCGCAGGAGTACGCGATGGTGACGTTCACCGTCGCCGAGGCGCCACCGGAAACGGTCGTGTCGTCGACCCGCACCCCGGTGCCGGCGTGCGCCGGGGCCGCCCCGAGCACCGCCCCCGCGAGCAGTACGGGTACGCCGAGCAGAGTCACGATCCTGCCGTTCATGATGCCCCTCCCAATGCCGATCACCGGTGTCACACCGTCGACGACGGACCGGTCAGGCGGCGGTCGATCCCGGAGTCCTTCCCGGGGTGATACGCCGGGACCGGCACCACCGGCAGCGTCACCGCCGTGACCTGCAAAACTGACCTGACCATACATCATCAATACCAACTGACAAGGAAGTTGACTCAGATCGCGGAGTCACTCCACCTGACCTCTGCGGCGCCGCTGGACCCGTCCTCTGCCCGCGCGGCGGCCGCCAGATAGCCCGGCGGCCTCGCAATCCGGCCTGGCTCCCGCCCCACCTCGTCTTGCCCCGCTGCGCCGCGAGGACCGCAGGCCACCGCCGCCCCGTGTACAGGTGACAGGGGGCTCAGGTGCCGTGGTGGGCGGTGTGTCCGGGCAGGGGGCCGTAGGCAGTGCAGTATCCGCAGTCGCAGGTGGTGAGGGAGTTGGCCTGGCAGTGGGCGGTGGGCCAGGCCCAGGAGGTGCAGGGCCCGGGGTCGACGGGGGTGCCGTCGTCGGGCAGGGTGCGCCGGCACCAGTCGCACCGGACGGAGGCGGGCACGCCGGCCCGGCGCAGCTGGCGGGCTGCGGGGGCGGCGATCTCGAACGGAACGTCTTCCCGTACGGTGGCAGGTGCGCTGTCCAGGAGCCGCTTGCTGTGCCACAGACTCAGGCCGGTGACCGCGCGTACCGCCTTCAGGGCCGTCGCCCCGCCAGGCGAGCCACCGCTCACCACGATCGTGAACTGCGGATCCTCCACGAACCCCCCTTGGTCGGTCAGTGTCGTGTCCGGTGCCAGTCAACCGCCCGTGCCCGCGCCCGGCCACAGGTTTTCCACACCGGCCGCGCCGTCAGACCCTGACACCCGGTCGCACCCCGGTACGCCGTGCTGTACATGGGCAGCACCCGAACGCCACCGGCTCCGAGCGAAGCCCGAAGGTGCTCCGCATCCTCGCCGGACTTTGTTCGGGCGGTCGCCGGGACCGGGTTCCCACCGATCCTGGGGGGCAGCCGATGCCGGGTGTTCACCGGTTGTGGCTGCGGGTCTACACAGCAGGGAGCGGCTGGAAGAATCTCGGCAGGTCGATCCACAGCGGCACCGGTCAGGACGCCGGGCAGTACGGTGACTGATCGAACCCCACCCCACGGAGGAGACACCGCCATGGTCCACCCGGCCATCACCCGTCTCTCGGCCCTGCTTGGGCAGCCGAGTACCCCGGGCGACACCATCGACTGGGACGAGCTGGCACGGACCGCGGGCCTTCGCCTTCCCGCCGACTACCGTGACTTCGTCATGCTCTACGGCGGCGGCGAGCTGGACGAGTACCTCGGCGTCAGCACGCCGCCGGTGGCCCGCTCCCCGTACGGCGACCTCGTCGACGGACTGGACCTCGACCCGGCGGAGGAGCCGGCGGCCCCTACCGGCACCGCCCCGGAGAACCTGGAGGAGGGGAGGCTTCTCCCCTTCGCGAGGAGCGCCAATGGTGACGTGGTCTTCTGGCTCTGCGGCAGCCAGGACCCGGACAGCTGGGACGTCGTCGTCTTCAAGCGCCAACCCCTCTACGAGGAGGAACGCTGGATCTTCTTCGAGGCGGGCTTCGGCGACTTCCTTCTCGGCATCCTCGGCGGCACGCTGCCGAACCCGTTCAGCGACAGAGGCTTCGCCGAGCCCCCGCACGCCTACCGCAACTGGCGGCAGCCGCTGTGACTCGCACGGTGTTTACCGAGGCGGACGAGGACATCGCGGAGCGGGAGGCAACGGAGCAACTGGCCACCGTCTGCCCCAACGAGGCGCTGACTGTGGTCGTCGCCGAGGGGGTCTGCCCACGTCGCCCGCTACTGCCTCCGGCGCGCTCGGCGAGTTCGGGTGTGTTCAAGGTCGCGGCCGCAGACCAGTGGCGGATCACTCCCCGGGTTCGACCCACTGCGACCGCCAGGCCGGCGGGTCGAACGGGTCGGCGAAGTACTGCGTCTCCCGCACCACGCGTCCTGCCGAGAACTCCATGATGCTCACCGTCTGCGTGGGTTTGCCGTCATAGGTGAGCACGAATTCGGTGACCCAGAGGTCGCCGGATCCGAGGATCCTGCGAACGGTGAAGGTCCGGGCCGCGGGATGTTGGGTGCGCAGTGCCTGGATGTTGCTCCTGCCGCGGATGACCTCGCCGGACTGCGGGTACTCGACGATGACGTCGTCGGCGTAGATGTCGTGTTCCGCGTCCGCGTCGCCGTTGTTCGATGCGGCCCAGTGCCGGTCCAGCAGCGCCCGGGCAACCGTCGCTTCCACCGTTATGGCCCTTTCGCTCGGAACACCACGTGCCCGACGTCCTGTGACGCGGGCGCGTGTCTGGGCGGGATCGCTCCCGGGCTGGTCACTTGAGGATCTCCAGCATCCGGTTCCCGAGGACCGCGGCCGAGGCCGGGTTCTGTCCGGTCACCAGGTTGCGGTCCTCGACCATGTAGGGCTCCCAGACCGGACCGCGGCTGAAGTCGACCCCGACCTTCGCCTTCACGTCGGTCTCCAGCAGCCACGGCGCCCTGGAGGCGAGTCCGACGCCGTCCTCCTCCTCGTCGGTGAAGCAGGTGATGTGGTAGCCCTTGAACGGCGACTCGCCGTGGATCCTGGTGGCCAGCATCGCGGCGGGGCCGTGGCAGACGATGAACAGCGGCTTGCCCGAGGCCAGTTGCCGGGTCAGCAGCCGCCCCACGTCGGCGTCCCACGCCAGGTCCGCCATCGGGCCGTGACCGCCCGGCAGGTAGACCGCGTCGTAGTCCTCCAGGCGCACGTCCGACAGCTGCAGCGGTCGACGCAGCACCTCCGCGGAACGGATGATGGCCTCCAGTTCCAGGGCGTTGTCGTTTCCGCCGACCATCTCGGGGCGCAGGCTCATCATGTCGACGGTCGGCGTCACACCGTTGGGCGTCGCGACGACGACTTCGTGACCGGCGTCCGTGAGGATCTTGTACGGGTTCGCGAACTCTTCGGCCCAGTAGCCGGTCGCGTGCCGCGTGCCGTCCTTCAACACCCAGTAGGTGGCTCCGCTGACGATGAAAAGCACCTTTGCCATGGCAGAGATCCCCTCTCGGACACATGCCAGGAGTGGGTTCGGCGGGATGCCCCACGCAACCACGCTAGGCAGCTGCGCCGACCGCGCGCAACCCGGTGCTCCGTCGGCGCTCTGGCACACGTATCGCGCCGCCGACGGTGGCGCCCCCGGCCACGGACGCATCCGGTCACATGTCGAGGACCACGTCGGCCGGGGGTGTCGAGCAGCAGATGAGCGCGCTTCCCGCGGCGGGGGGCTCCAGGGGCTGCGGGGCGTAGTCGACGTGGCCGGAGAGGAGCGCGGTCTCGCAGGTGTGGCAGATTCCGGTGCGGCAGGACCAGCGCACGGGCACGTCGCACGCCTCGGCGAGTTCGAGCAGCGTCCCGTAGTCAGGGTGCCAGGGGACGACCAGCCCGCTGCGCGCGAAGGCTACGGACGGCCCCGGGCGGCCGCCGGGAGGAGCGGCCGGCTGGTGCGGTGCCCGGGCGGGTCCGGTCACCACGCCGGGGGTGACGGCGGACGTGGCCCCGAAGACCTCGGTGTGGATCCGGGAGGGCGGCAGGCCGCAGGCCTGGAGGGCTCCGGTCATGTCCCGCATGAACGCGTTCGGCCCGCAGATGTAGGCGTCGGCGTCCGGAGGCGGCTCCAGGCCGCGGATCCGTTCGGGACTGAACCGCCCGCTGACGGTGTAGTCGACACCTGGGCGGTCGACGCCGGACGGGCGGCTGTAGGAGATGAACGACCGGCCTGCGGGCAGCTGGGAGAGCAGTGCACGTACTTCGCCGGCGAACGGGTGGTTCTCGCCGTCCCGGGCCGCGTGCAGCCACCACACCGCGCGCTGCGAGCGCTCCGCGGCCAGGGCGTGCAGCATGGCCAGGACCGGGGTGGCGCCGACACCGGCGGACAGCAGCAGGACCGGAGTGTCCGCGTCCGCGAGCAGGAACGTGCCGCGCGGAGCGGCGACATCGAGGACGTCACCCACCTTCACGTGCTGGCGCAGGTAGGTGCTGGCGACGCCGTTCGGCTCCTGCTTGACACTGATGCGGTACGTCTCGGCGCCCGGTCGGCCGGAAAGCGAGTAGTTGCGGATGACCGGGGAGGCCTGTGGGTCCGGCCGCAGGCGGACCGTGAGGAACTGCCCCGGCAGGGCGGCGGGGAGCGGCTCACCGTCGACCGCCGCCAGAGTGAGCGAGAAGATGTCCGCGCTCTCCGGTTCGATGCGGGCGGCTTCGAGCCGACGGAACCCGGGCCAGGCCGGCGGCGGGCTGCTGGTGGTCAGCCCGCGGTTTCCACCCGCGGCGCCGGGGCCGCGGTCCGCGTCGTCGAGCAGGGCTCGCAGCGACGTCTTCCAGCCGGGGCTCAACGCGGTGATGCGCAGGGCCCGTTCGAGCTGCGGCCGGGCGTGGCCGGGCAGGTAGAGCAGCGCGTCGATCTCCGCGACGGTCATCTCCTCGGGGCCCGAGGCGATCTTCACGATCTCGTCGCCGGCCCGCACCGGCCCTTCGGTCAGCACCCGCATGTAGAAGCCCGGGCGGCGATGGGACACCAGCAGGGCGGCCATCTGCGGCTCGCCGAGCCGCAGCCCCACGCGGTAGCACGTCACGCGGGGTTGGGTGACCTCGAAGACCGCACCGCCGATCCCGTAGCGGTCACCGATGCACACCTCGTCGTCGGCGAGTCCGTCCACGGTGAGGTTCTCGCCGAACTGGCCGTACGTGAAGTCGTCCCGCTCCAGGTGCTCCTGCCAGTGGCAGTAGGAGCTCAACTGGTAGACCAGAACTGCTCGTTGCTCGCCGCCGTGCCCGGCGAGGTCACCCTGCCCGTCGCCGTCCAGGTTGAGCCGGCGCGCCATCACGGGACCGGCGACGGGGTACTTCCAGATGCCGGTGCGGGTGGTCCTGCCCTGCCAGGGGACGTCCTTGGGCATGCCGACGTTCACGGCGATCAGAACGGCCATGACCTGTGCTCCTCCCGCGCTCGACAGGCCGGTGCCTGCCTCCAGCGTCGTACGGTCGGCCGCCGACCGCACCCGAAGAGCTCTGCGCGGCGCCGGGGCGCGGCGACGAGTAAAGTGAAAACCGGTGGGCGCCGTCACCGGACGAGTACCGCAGGCGCGGGTACGCCGCCGTCGTCGAGGCGATCATGAATCTCGACGATCATGCATCTCGAACAGGCCTCGTTCGTCACCGGCGAGATCCTGCACGTCGACGGCGGCCAGAGCGCCGGCTTCTGAAAGAACTGGGATCGGGAGCGATCGACCTATGCGCACTCGCAAGCAGCTGACCCCGCTCGGCGCTGTCGGTGCGGGCCTGGCGGCGGGAGTGGTCGGCACCATCTGCATGGACGCCGCGCGGTTCCTGCGCCAGCGCCGGGCAGGCGGCGAACGCGACGCCCTGCACTGGGAGTTCGCCCCGGTCCGCACCTGGCAGGAGGCGCCGGACCCCGGGCAGGTCGGGAAGCGCCTGGTCGAGGCCTTCACCCGGCGCGAGCTGCCGGACAGCGCGGCGTTCCCCGTCAGCACGTTCATGCACTGGTCCTACGGAGTGGGCAACGCGGCCTTCTACGGCATCGCCAGCGCCTCGCTGCGCAAACCCCACGTCCTGTACGGGCTCCCGTACGGTGCGCTCGTGTGGCTCAGCGGATACGTGGTGCTTCCGATCGCGGGACTCTACAAACCCATCTGGAGATACGACGCCAAGACGCTGGGCGATGATCTGACCGCTCACCTCGCCTACGGCCTCGGTACGAGCAGCGCTTTCTGGCTGCTGAGCAGGGTTCCCGTGTTCTCACGACGGCTGTAGTTCGCGATCCGGCTGGTGCTGGCGCACTCCGCCACACTGCGGAGCCGGCCGCTCTGTGTAGCTGGTGCCACCCGTTGAACCGGCTCCGTCCCGCCATGAGCGGTTCGGGTGAGCCGGAACCGGCCCTTCGGCCGTAGTCCAGGGTGGCGGCACAAGCCGCTCGAAGAACCTCGTGCGATCAGCCTGGAAGCCCGAATGAGATGACTCGACATGACACTGCCCGCAGGCCTCTGGCGACGCCCAGCCGGAAAGTGCCCGGCGGCGATGAGACCGGTGGGGCAGCCGAGGCATGGAGTGACGCCACGCTGGTTGGGCGTAGGGGGTCCCGGGCAGCGATCGCTGAATGTCCCCGAGGAGTAGCGGGAGACGACTCTTCGGACTCTTCCGGTGGACATGAAATGGTGGAGTGGGACTGTGCGGCGGCAATTCGATCCGTTGGTGGGAACAGGGAACGAGCGGCACTGGCACTCGCAGATGGTTCATGAGGGACTGCTCTTTCCGCGGATCTACGGGGAGCGCACGCTGTACTCCGAACTCGCGCAGCGGCCCGGACGGATCAGGGAGATGCAGCGCGAGCGGCTGACAGCGGTGCTCCGGCACGCCGTCGATGCGGTCCCGGCGTACCGGCGGACCGGGATCACGGTCGACGGCGGGGCGGATCCGTGGCGGGTACTGTCCGCCTTCCCGTTGGTGGGCAAGCGTCAGCTTGCCGAGGGCATGATCGACCACTGCGACGACGACATCGACCCGGCGGTGTGCAGGGTCCTGGAAACGTCGGGGACCAGTGGTGTGCCGTTGCGGATGATCCGCCATGACGACGCGTTCGTCCACGAGTGGGCCACCGCGCTCGTCCGGAACGAGCGAGCGGGGTTGGTGTTCGACCGAAAGGTGCTGATGCCGTGTCTCGCTCGACTCGACCACTGGTTCGAGTACACCTCTCCCGGGATGGGGTTCGCGCGCGTTGCGCAGTTCGGCACGGCCGGACGCACGGCACCCGACCGTGCCGGGTTCGCCGACCGGGCGAGGGGCTTCCGCCCCGACGTGCTGACGGGGTCTCCGCGTAACCTCATGGACTTCATGGGGCTGTTGGGGCAGCACGGCGGCCGCCTGCCGTCGGTGCGTTCCGTCGTGTCGTGCGGGGAGCTTCTCGTCCCCGCCGCTCGGGAGGCACTCGCGGACTTCTTCGGGCTGACGGTGACCGACATGTACGCGATGAAGGAAGTCGGCACCATCGCGGTGCAGTGTGCGCTGGGCTCCTACCACATCGAGTCGGAGCGGCTGTGGCTGGAGGTCGTCGACGACGATGGTGTGCCGGTGCCGGAGGGCAGCGTCGGGGAGGTCGTGATCACCGATCTGACCAATCTGGCGATGCCCCTCATCCGCTACCGGACGGGGGACTTCGGCTCGCTGGCAGGGGCGCCGTGCGCGTGTGGCCTCCCGCACAAGGTGATGGACTTGGTGGAGGGGCGGAACCCGGGGGAGCTTCGCCGGCCGGACGGGACGGCGGTCCCCGTGCTCTGGGCCGTCCGGGCTGTCCGCCGCCACCCGGTCCGCCGCTACCAAGTCGTGCAGGAGGCCGACTTCTCCGTGTCCGTGCTGGTCTCGCCCGCTCCTGCGTTCACCGCTGCGGACGCGACGGAGCTGACCCGCAGTCTCGCGGACGTCCTCGGCCCGGACGTCCGGTGCCGGGTGCGGGAAGTCGACGACGGTGACTTCCACAGCGCCGGCCGGCGCAAGGACGTCGACTTCGTGAGCTTCCTCCCCGACGTCGCCGACAGCCCGGGCAGGCTCTGAGCCTGGGCAACGAAGGCGGCAGCAGTGACAGGGGAGGCCCGTTGTCCGATTCCGAGAGGAGGTGACCAACATGACCAAGGAGGAGCGCATCGCGCAGATCCAGCAGTTCTTTCGTGCCGACGGCGTGATCTAGCCGGTCGCCCGGCGACCCGCACGGGGAAGCCGGATTCCACCCCCGGGCCGGTACCACGCCGGCCCGGGGATCGTGGACGGGCGCATGTGATGAATCCGAGATACCACGAGGTGACGTGTAATGGGGTTGTCGTGAGGCCGTGTCAGCCGGACGGGGAAGTCCTGCGAGTGGAGAACCTTCGCAGGGCATTTCCCGGAACCCCGCCTGTCGAGGCGCTGCGTGGCGTCAGTTTCACGGTGCGTGCCGGGGAGATCGTCGGACTGCTCGGAGACAACGGTGCGGGCAAGACCACGCTCTTGAAGATCCTCTCGACGCTGCTCCTCCCGTCAGCGGGCGGGGCCGCGGTCTGCGGTGCCGACCTGGCCGGGCAGGCACGCCGGGCACGCCGTCACATCGGTGTCGTCTTCGGCGGAGACCGGGGGCTGTACCCCCGGCTCTCGGCCCTGGACAACATCATGTTCTTCGGCGGCCTGTCCGGCCCGCACCGCCACCTGCGCGACCGCTCGCTGGCGGCCCTGGAGGAGGTCGGGCTCGCCGAACGGGCCGAGAGCCGGGTCGAGACGTTCTCCAAAGGCATGCGGCAGCGCCTCCACCTGGCTGTGGGAATGCTGAACCAGCCGTGCCTGCTCATGCTGGACGAGCCGACGATCGGCCTGGACCTCCTGGAGGGGGAGCGGGTCCGCGAGGCCGTCGCGCGGCTCGCCGGCACGGGCACGGCGGTGCTCCTCACCAGCCACTACCCGACCGACATCGACCGCCTGGCGGGCCGAGTCGTGCTGCTCGAATCCGGCTCGGTCTCCCACGACCTGCCCGTCAACGAGTTCCGGCGGCAGGCGGGTTTCACTGCGGAGGTGAGCTTGTCCGGCCCAGGCGTCGCGCCGCGTGACGCTGCCGAACTCCTGGCCAACGCGTCCGTGCGGATCCAGCAGGACGAGGACGGCTGGAGACTTGCCTTCCAGGTCGGAGCCTGGGACGCGGACGTGCTCGCCCGACTGGCCGAGGTCGTACGACGGCATCCGGTGACGGACATCGATGTCGCCTCGCCCGGTGTCGAGGCCGTGATACGACGACTGGCCGTGAATCGTGGGTGACGCCCTGCGTGCCGCGCGGACGGAAGCGTGGGCGGTGTGGCGCGCGGCCGTCCTTCAGATCAGGGAGACCGGCCGGGTCAGAACGGCGATGGTCGTCTCGGTGATCCAGCCGGTGGTCCTCCTGGCCGTAGTCTCCCGGGGAACCGCGAGTACCGACCCCGGACAGGCGACCGAGGTCGTGTTCGGTTGCGTGATGATCGGACTGTGGTCGTCCACCCTGTGGGGCGCGGGAACGCTACTGCGCCGTGAGGCGGCCCAGGGAACCCTCGCGGCACTGCTGGTTCGCCCTGTTTCCCTGCTGTCCGTCCTTCTCGGCAAGACGCTCGGGGTTGCTGCGGCGGGACTGGTGCGCACGCTGGCCGCGGTGGTTGTCGCCGTGCCCGTCCTCGGGCTGCACCCACAGCTTCCCCGGCCGTCGGCGGCCGTACTCGTCACTGTCGCGGCCGTCGCCTCCGCAGCAGCCATGGGGCTCCTCCTGAGCTGCGTGGTCCTTCTGTCCCGAGCGGGTCTGCGCGTCGTCGAGGCCCTCGGCTACCCGGTCTTCGTTCTCGGCGGCATCGTCATTCCGCCGGATCTCCTCGCTCCGGTGCTGCGCTGGCCGGCCCAGGCCGTCAGCCTGCACCATCTGGCCGCGTTGGTGCACGATGCCGCCCACGGCCGGGCGCCTGCCTCCGTTCACCTGGCGGGCGTGCTGATCCTGACCGTGCTCTACCTCGCCTGTGGGGTGTACGCGTTCAATGCCGTGCTGCGGCGCGGCCGAGTCAAGGGGACCCTTGAGCTTGCCTGAATCCGTCCGAAGTGCGCTCACCGTCGGCCTGCGGATCTGCCGTCTCTCGGGGAAGGACTACCGGGTCGCCTCAGCCGGCTTGGCGGCGTCGTCCAGCGTGGCGATTCGGACGGTCTTCCAGGTCGCCTTCTTCACCCTCCTCGGGCAACTCGCCGGGGGAGCCACCGGACGTGCGTACGCGTTCGTCGGAGCCGTCGTCTTCGCTCCGGTCGCAGCGGTCACCAGCCACGTGTCCACTGTGGTGACCGCCGAAGTCCCCCAAGGGACCATGTACCGGCTGCGCCTCGGGAACATCCCCCTGCTCGCCGTCATGCTCCTGCGGTCGTGGGTGTACGTCGCCGAAGGGCTCGCCATGTCACTCGTGGCCCTGGTTGTCCTTGGGCCCACCATGCTCGGCTGGCGCGCGACGGCCGACGTCGCGGCTGCGTATCCCCTCGTTCTCCTCACCACGATGGGCTGTCTCTGCACAGGAATGCTCTGCTGCGCGCTCGTTCTCCTCGGCCTGGACGAGGGAATGGCCGTCAATTTCGTCGGCTACCTCATACTGCTCTGCGGCGGCGTGGTCGTTCCTGTTGATCCGGACGGAATCCTTCACCTGATCGGCCAGGCGCTACCCCTGGGCGCCGGCCTGAACGCGGTGCGGATCGGTACGACGGGTCAGGTATGGGGGGCGGTGGCACACGAGGTGGCCGTAGCAGCGTCGTGGCTTCTCCTGACCGGCGTCCTCCTCCGGTATCAGGCCCGACGTGTCCGTCATGGCTCCGCACCCGAGTCGGTGTGACCGCGCACCCACCGGCTGCGTCCTCCCCCTCAACTCCCCTTCCGGAGGCACTTCATGGCTCCATCGGGCCAAGAACACATCCGCGCCCTCGTCCAGGCGCTGCACCACCTCGACACCGATGTCCTGGACCGCTGGGGTCGGATCCTCGCCCCTGCCCTGGCCGCCGGGAGGCGACTGCTGGTCGCGGGCAACGGCGGGTCAGCAGCCGAGGCCCAGCACCTGACGGCCGAACTGGTCGGCCGGTTCCGCGCCGAGCGCGCCCCGCTCTCCGCGATCGCGCTGCACGCCGACTCCTCGTCGGTCACCGCCATAGCCAACGACTACGGGCCCGAGGAGGTCTTCGCCCGGCAGGTCCGTGCACACGGGCGCCCTGGCGACGTCCTGCTCCTCCTCTCCACCTCCGGTACCAGTCCCAACGTGCTCGCCGCCGCCCGCGCCGGCCGGGAAGCAGGCCTCACCGTATGGGCCTTGACCGGCCCCGGCCCGAACCCCCTCTCCGACGTGAGCGACGAGGCGGTGTCCGTGGACGCCGCCCAAGCCGCCACCGTCCAGGAATGCCACCTGGTCGCCGTACACCTGCTGTGCGCCGGCATCGACACCCACCTCACCGGACCCGCTCCCTCCGCCGACACACAACCGGACGGCCCGCGTCGACTGGTGGTGGTCGGCGACGTCCTGCTGGACCGCGACATCACCGGGACCGCAGACCGCCTCTCCCCGGAAGCCCCCGTCCCCGTCGTCTCCGGCACCCAGACCGTCAACCGGCCGGGCGGCGCCGGGCTGGCAGCCGTCCTCGCCGCCCGGACCCCCGGCTGGCGCGTCACCCTCGTCTGCGGTACCGGGCACGACGAATCCGGGGCGCAGGTACGCGCCCTGCTGGGCGAAGCCGGGATCGAGGTCATTGATCTGGCAACCGGCGGGACCACCCCGATCAAGACCCGCATCCGCACCGCCGACCGCACTGTGCTCCGGCTCGACACGGACACCTGCCCACTTCCACTCGGACCGTTGCCAGAACTGGCGCATGCCCGGCTGGCCACCGCCGAGGCAGTCCTGGTGTGCGACTACGGGCGCGGCATCACCTCCCACCCGGAACTCCGCCAAGCCCTCACCTCGGCCGCAGCCGGCCGTTCACTGGTGTGGGACCCGCACCCCAGAGGCACAGCGCCGGTTCCCGGCACCGCCCTGGCCGTCCCGAACGCCGAGGAGGCATTCGCCTTCAGCGGACACACCGGACCTCGCGACCTGGCGGGCGACACGGCCCGCGCCGTCCGACTGCTGGCCATCTGGCCCGTGGAGCAGCTGGCGATCACACGCGGCCGCAACGGCGCGGTCCTGGTCACGAATCCCGACGGCCACCCCCTGGCAGTCCCGGCCAGATACGCAGCCGGCGACACCTGCGGAGCCGGCGACCAACTGGCGGTCACCGCAGCTATGACGCTCGCCGCCGAACGGCTGCCCTCCCACGCCGTGGCCGCAGCTGTCGAAGCTGCCACCAGCTACATCGAAGCAGGCGGCCCCGCCTCCCTGGCCGTCGTGCCCGCCCCCTGGTGCACGGGCCCGCTGGAGCACGCCGCCCGGGTACGCGCGCAGGGCGGCAAGGTCGTCGGGGCGGGCGGCTGTTTCGACCTGCTGCACGCCGGCCACCTCTCCCTGCTCGACCAGGCCCGGCGCCTGGGCGACGTTCTGGTCGTGTGCATCAACAGCGACGCCTCCGTTCGCCGCCTCAAAGGCGAGAGCCGGCCGGTCGTGGGCGAACGCGAACGCGCCATGCTGCTGACAGCCCTGAACTGTGTGGACGGCGTGATCGTCTTCGACGAGGACACCCCCGCAAGGGTGCTGGCCGAGCTCCGCCCGGACATCTGGGTCAAAGGCGGCGACTACGCAGGCCGACGGATCGCCGAAGCCGACCTCGTCGAAAGCTGGGGAGGAGAAGTCGTCACCGTGCCGTTCCTCGACGGCCACTCCACCACCGGCCGGATTCACCACGTCGCCCAGCGGGCGGGCGTCAGATGATCCTCGGCGGCAGCATCCCGGTCACCGGCACGGCCGTATTCGTCGGCCGGCACACAGTGACGGCCGTGCGACAGAATGACCCGAGGCGCAGGCCGCATCCGGAACGGCGCCGGAAGGCCGTGTTCCTCGACCGCGACGGCACCCTGACCGAACCCCGCCACTACCCCTCCCACCCCGCCGAGCTGGTCCTCCAACCAGGCATCGAGGCACCACTGCTGGCCCTTCAACAAGCGGGCTACGCCCTCGTCGTCGTCACCAACCAGAGCGGTGTGGCCCGCGGGTTCTTCACTGCGGAGACCATGAGCGCCATGCACGACCGGTTGACCCTGCTCCTCGCCCACCACGGCGTTCATCTCGATGCCGTCTACGCCTGCCCTCACCACCCGGAAGGCACCCTTCCCGCGTACCGAAGCGCCTGTCAGTGCCGGAAACCGGCTCCGGGAATGCTCCACCAAGCCGCCCACGACCTCGGACTCGATCTCACCCGATCCTGGATGGTCGGAGACTCACCAAGCGACGTCGCCGCCGGTCAGCGAGCCGGAACCCGTACCGCCCTCGTCGGCCGCCAAGCACTCAACTGCCCACGCCCGGACCTCCAGTCCTCGACCACTTACGACGTGCTCCGCCGACTGGTCTGACGGCCGAGGGCTGCTCGGAGCCTTGTGCCTCAATTCACCAAGACGCTGCCCTTAGCCGATGAAGTCTTGTGTGAAATAGAAGTAAGTAGCCGGACTCCCGTCGGCAGATGTGCCGGGCCCATAGGATGTTCCCAGGCCGGCCCGTGTGTGATTTCGGTCGAGGAGGTTGGCTCTGTGTGCTGGTTCATTCATCCACCAGTTGAACGCATCCTGGGGCGTGGGCGGAGGAGCGTTTCCTGAGGACCATCCGAAGTAGACGTTCTCGCTGCCGGAAATTCCGACGGCTCTCATGATCCGGTCTGGTGGTGTACTGCCGTCCGATCCCATGTGGCCGGGCCATCCGTTCCATATCTGGTCCTTCAGGCCGGGGTGGTCGGCGAGGTCCTGGCTGTGGGCGCGTGTCGCGCCGGCGAGCGCCGCGTCTATCGATACGTCTGGGCACCCGTTCTGCTGACGGGCGCTGTTGACGAGGTCGAAGGTTGCCAACTCCTGCCAATCCATGTAGACCTGGGGTTCATCTGGCCAATGATCGATGACGAACACCAAGCCGCTCGCCTGGTGTCCGCCACTCGCAGCGCATGTGCCCTTTTCTGGATAACCGTCGAAGAACAGGGCGTAGCAATTGCCGCACCGGCGCCAGTTGGTCTGCTGAGTTGGGGTTTCTGTCGCGTCGGATGGGAAGCTGTATGCGAAGCCGAAGGCTTTGTGTCCGTTGCCGGCAGGGCATGCGCCTTTCTCCGGAAGAATGTCGAAGAACAGGGTCTGGCATTTTTAGCAGTAGCGCCAGTCGACCAGATTGGTCATGGGATCCTCCGTAAGGTGTTAGGTGGCCCGGGAGGGCCGGATGTGGCTGATGGGTTCTTGCCGACCGTGGCTTCCCTGGAGTGGCCGTCCGGCTCTCCGGG